>NZ_CP133020.1:2400000-2734382 GCF_030866825.1 Rathayibacter sp. SW19 | reverse complement strand
GTCGCTCTCCGGCGCACTGCGCGGCATGTTCGCGAAGAAGACCATCGACGAGGAGACCTGGGAGAACCTCGAGTCCGCGCTCATCACCGCAGACTTCGGCCCGGATGTGACGGACGCCGTCGTGGATGATCTGCGTGCCAAGGTGGCCCACTTTCACACGACAGACCCGGCCGACCTCCAGCGGATGCTGCGCGAAGGTATCGAGGAACGCCTTTCGAAACTGGACCCCACTCTGAAGCTCACCGAGCGCCCGGCCGTTGTGCTCGTCGTCGGTGTGAACGGTGTGGGTAAGACGACGACGATCGGCAAATTCGCCAAGTTCCTGCGCACCTACGACCGCACTGTCGTCGTCGGCGCGGCCGATACGTTCCGCGCGGCCGCGGTCGAGCAGCTGGCAACGTGGGCGGAACGCGCCGGCGCCGAGATCGTGCGACCGCAGCAGCACGGTCAGGATCCCGCATCCGTCGCTTTCCAAACGGTCGAAAAGGCCAAGGCAGACGGCACGGAGATCGTCATCATCGACACGGCAGGGCGGTTGCAGACCAAGGGCGGCCTGATGGACGAACTGTCGAAGATCAAGCGGGTGCTCGAACGGCAGGCGCCGATCTCCGAAGTGCTGCTCGTGCTCGATGCGACGACCGGGCAGAACGGGCTGGCTCAGGCGCACGCGTTCATCGAACACGCCGGCGTCACCGGGCTCGTGCTGACCAAACTCGACGGCTCGGCCAAGGGCGGATTCGTGCTCGCCGTGCAGGAACAGACGGGCCTGCCGATCAAACTCGTCGGCCAGGGCGAAGGCATCAACGATCTCACCGGCTTCACCCCGCACGTGTTCGCCGCACAACTGGTTGGATAGCATCCAATGTCGATCGAGCACGACTTCTTCGGTGTCATCGAAGACAACGGCTACGGGGGCCTCCGCTGGTCGAGCGAGACCGAGCTTGGCAACCAGGTCGTCGCGATCGACCTGACCGCCGATGACGAGACCGCGGTCGGCGACGCCCAGCTGGCTTTGGCGGCGGCAGTCATCCATTCGTTGGAGGGCTTTGACGCGCGCGCACGTGACGCGCTCATCGCTCAGCTGAGCGAGCGGGAATCCGTCACCGCGCAGTACGTCGACGTCCACGTCGGCACCTTGGGGGAGAGTCTGCTCGATCTTCTCGTGCACAACTCCGGGGATATTCCCATGGATGTGCTGCGTTCGCTGCAGCTCGTGCATGTCGGCTTGTTTCCGCAACGTGACGACGACGGCGATGCGTTCGCCGAATTCGACTACTCGATCAGCCCGGACGACACTGAGTATCTGCTCGTGGTCAGCTTCGACATCCAGGGAGACGTGTCGGCCGTCGACATGGCGAACTGACGGATAGCCCGCGGCGGACGCACACCATCCGACAGGTTAAGATTGACGGACCATGGCAACTTTCGGCACCCTTTCTGACCGCCTTACAGACACCTTCAAGAACCTCCGCACCAAGGGCAAACTCTCCGCTGCGGATGTCGATGGCACCGTCCGCGAGATCCGTCGCGCTCTGCTCGACGCCGATGTCGCTCTGCCTGTTGTCAAGCAGTTCACGGCGGCTGTTCGCGAGCGTGCGCTCGGTGACGAGGTCAACAAGGCGCTGAACCCCGCGCAACAGGTCGTGCAGATCGTCAATGAGGAGCTTGTCGGCATCCTCGGCGGGCAGCAGCGTCAACTGCTGTTCGCGAAGAAGCCCCCGACGGTGATCATGCTCGCCGGCCTGCAGGGTGCAGGGAAGACAACGCTAGCCGGAAAACTCGCGAAGTGGCTGGTCAAGGGCGGCCACACCCCGATGCTCGTCGCGGCAGACCTCCAGCGGCCGAACGCGGTCACCCAGTTGCAGATCGTCGGCGAACAGGCCGGCGTGCCGGTGTTCGCGCCGGAGCCCGGCAACGGTGTGGGAAATCCGGTGCGCGTCGCCAAGGACGCCGTCAAGCAGGCGGAACGGCAGCAGTACGACACGGTCATCATCGACACGGCGGGCCGTCTTGGCGTCGACGCAGAACTGATGAAGCAGGCTTCGGACATCCGAAAGGCCACCGATCCAGACGAAGTGTTGTTCGTCATCGACGCGATGATCGGGCAAGACGCGGTGGCAACGGCCAAGGCGTTCCAGGACGGTGTGGACTTCACCGGCGTCGTGCTGTCCAAGCTCGATGGCGATGCGCGCGGTGGTGCTGCGTTGTCGGTCGCATCCGTCACCGGTCGTCCGATCATCTTCGCCTCAACGGGTGAGGGTCTTGACGACTTCGAGCCGTTCTATCCGGACCGGATGGCCAGTCGCATCCTCGACCTCGGCGACGTGCTCACCCTGATCGAGCAAGCGCAGGAAGCGTTCGACGAAGAAGAAGCTCGCAAGGTCGCCGAGAAGTTCGCGACCGACACGTTCACGCTCGACGACTTCCTCAAGCAGATGCAGCAGCTGCGCAACATGGGCTCGATCAAGAAGATGATGGGCATGCTGCCAGGTGCCGGCGCGATGAAGCAGCAGCTGGACAACTTCGACGAGAAAGAGATCGTGCGCACCGAGGCGATCATCCAGTCGATGACGAAGGCGGAGCGCGCTAACCCGAAACTCCTGAACGGGTCGCGCCGGGTGCGCATTGCGCGGGGTTCCGGCATGACCGTGACGGATGTCAACCAGCTCGTGATGCGCTTCGAGCAGGCCGCGAAGATGATGAAGACTGTAGCGAAAGGCGGCGTGCCGAACGTTCCGGGCATGGGTCCGATCCCGGGAGCCGGTTACGTCGGCAAGGCGAAGCCGCAGAAGGTGAAGGGGTCGCGCTCGGGCAACCCGGCCAAGCGCGCTGCGGAGAACGCGGCGATCGCCGCGGGCACCAAGCCAGGCAGCACTGCCGTTGTCAGTGGCTCCGGGTTCGGTCTGGGCGGTAAGGCCGCGGGCAAGGGAAAGCCCGGCGCTCCCAGCGAAGAAGAGCTCGCAACGTTGCAGAAGTATCTCGGGCGCTGAGCGCTCACACGTCGCGTGATCCTCCACGCTCGAGTTCGCCCGGTTGCACGAAGCCCGTCTCGTACGCGAGGATCACGGCTTGCACGCGATCTCGCACACCGAGTTTTGCCAGGAGCCGAGCAACGTGCGTTTTCACGGTCGCTTCTCCGAGGAACAATTCCGACGCGATCTCGGCGTTTGTGCGCCCGGTTGCCAGAAGTGTCCAAACCTCCTGCTCGCGGGTGCTCAACGACTGCGGAAGCGCGGTCGCGTTGCCGCCGGGTGCAGGCATCCGCACGAATCGTTCGATCAGTCGACGCGTGATCGAGGGCGCGAGCAAGGAATCGCCGTGGGCAACGATCCGGATGGCCGCCGTGAGTTGCTCACGTGGCACATCCTTCAGGAGAAAGCCACTCGCGCCCGCTCGCATTGCGTCATATACGTACTCGTCGAGGTCGAAGGTTGTCAGCACCAGCACCTTGGCGAGCGATCCTGCCTCGGTGAGCCGTCGGGTGGTCTGGATGCCGTCGAGCACCGGCATCCGGATGTCCATCAGGACGACGTCAGGATGTTCCTGAGCGACCCGAGTCAGGCATTCCACCCCGGTCGACGCTTCCCCGACCACCTCCAGATCGGGTTCTAGGTCGAGGATAAGCCGGAACCCCGTGCGCACGAGCACTTGATCGTCGACGACGAGAATCCTGATCACGGCGCGCCTTCAAACATGGGCAGCCGCGCACGAACGCGGTACTGACCTGTGCCGGTCGGACCGATCGTGAGGGTGCCCTGCAGTGCAGTGACGCGTTCGCGGATTCCGATCAAGCCGAGCCCCGCTCCGTGACCGGGTCGCGGCGGCGTTTTGGGTAGCTGGTTGGCGATCTCCAATTCCAGCCCGGTCGCGGTCTGCCTGATGCTCACGCTGGTCGGCATGCCCGGAGCATGCCTGATCACGTTGGTCAGAGACTCCTGCACAATGCGGTAAGCGGCCAGATCGACCACGGCAGGGCGGGCTGCATCGATCGAGCCGGAGAATTCCACCGGCACCCCGGCTGAGCGCGCTGCGGCGATCAGGGCCTGAACCGCTGCGAGACCGGGTGTTGGAACCGGTGAGTCGTCATCCGTGCGCAGAACCTGCAGCATGCGCCGGATGTCGCCAAGTGAGTCGCGTGCGCTGCCACGGATGGCCAGCACCGGTTCTCGGGCACGTTCCGGGTGCATCGCGAGCGCAGCCTCTGCTGCCTCGGCCTGCACGGCAATGACACTCAGACTGTGAGCGACGATGTCGTGCAGGTCGCGAGCGATCCGCAACCGCTCTTCAGCGACGGCGATTCGTGCGAGGTCTGCCTGATGCTGCTCCGCGTGCGAGACGCGAGAACGCCACAAGCGACTGGCACGCCCGAGCAGCCACAATCCTCCGAATAGCAGCACGACGAACAGATAGTCGACGCCGTTGGCAAGGCGTTCCTCGAAGAGGAGGCCGGTCACCATCACGATGCCCACCACGGCGGCGCGACCCTCCGAATAATGCGCTGCGAGCGAGTACATCACGATCGCGTAGACCACCAGCGACCAGAGCGAACCCGGGGTGTCCGCGAACAGCGTTTGGGTGATCCCGGTGATCAGCAGCAGCACGACGGCGGTTACCGGCGAGCGTCTGCGCCAGCACACGGCGAGCGTGGACACGAACGCGACGGGCAGGGTGATGGCCAGTTGTCCTTCGTCCGGGTTGCCGGTGAGCACACTCGCCACCGCCACCGCGCACAGGAACCCGGCGAGCAGCAGGTCGGGCAGGGGAAACCCGAACACCCGCCGCCTCCGCACCGAGGCCGCCCACTCGAACATTTCCACACTCTATTCCCGCCCGGGGGAACCGGCATCCGCCGAACAGGCGAACACATTCGCCCGTTCGGCGGATGAGCTGCGCAGCGGATCACCCGTTCGGCGCCGCACAACAGCCCGATGGCTGACGAAACCGGAGTGCAGTTGCCGTGAGGCTGGCTGCAGACGGTGCACCCGCGCCGCGAGGAGGGACTGATCATGAACATGACACGAGCGCGCCTGCTGCGCATAACCGGAGTGATCGGGCTGATTGCCGGCCCCATCAGCTTGATCGTGACGACCGTCATGCAGTGGATGCTGCAGGCAGCCAACCCCACTGCGACCGTTTACGAGGTGATCGCTCAGAACCAGGCCGCATGGCTGACGCTCGGCATTCTGAGCGTGTTCGGCCTGCTGGTCTGGCTGGCCGGCATTCCTGCCGTCATCGACCGCGTACCCGGCAGAGGTTGGGTGCTGACAACCGGCGGGGGCCTCGTCACCGCGATCGGCCTGGCTGCCGGTATCGGGCATCTTGCACTGTTTTTCGGGACGGATGCCGTGCTTGCCGCTGACGGGCTCGGCGGCCCGGCCAGAGAGCTGTTGGACAAAGCGGCCGGGCAGGAGCCGCTCGGGAGCCTACTTCTGGTCGTGTTTTTGGCCGCCTTTTCACTCGGCCCGATCCTCATGACCATTGGGCTGCGCCGCGCGAAAGCTGTTGCGGTATGGGTTCCCGTTACGGCGATCATCATGACGGTGGCAAACTTCGTCGGTGGAGTTCCAGCCGGGATCGTGCAGCTTGCGGCACTGGTGGCAACGTTCGTGCCGATCGTCGTCACGGTGCTCCGCGCGCCGACCGCGGCCCCTGCTCCGGCAGCGAAGAGCGATGCGGATGGTGCTCGATCCGGGCATGCGCTCAGAAGCGAATAGCCGACGATGCGAAGGCCCCGCTGATCGCCTGCGCGAGTGCACTCTGGCCCGCCTCGGTCGGGTGCACATCGTCGCTCTGCATCAGATCGACGCGCCCGCCCAGTGGCTGGCCGATGTCAAGGTAGTAGCCGCCGCTGCTCGTCACCGCAGCGTCGACCTGGTCATCGATGTCGGCCAGCTGACCCGGCGGGGTCGTATCGCTCCATACCGCGCTGAGACCGATCAGCACCGCGCCGGGCAGCGCCCGATGCAAGTGCGCGATCGTCGAATCCGTCGCCGCGTCCAGCACGCTGTTCGAGACACCGATGTCGTTACTGCTGCCCTCGAGGATCACCGCGTCAGGGTGCAACGCGATTGCCGCGCTGACCTGGTTGGCGAACGTGTCGCCTTCGTCGCCGATCGCAACGAACCCCGATCCGTCGCTGGCCAAGTTGATGATGCGCCATCCGCTGGTTTGCGCCAGCAGGCCGGGCCATGCTTCGGGTGCGCTCAGGCCGTGGCCCTCCATAATCGAATCGCCGATGGTGACCACAAGCGGGCCCTTCGGCGAGCCTTCGGTCAGGTGCGGCACGATGCGCGGCCGGGCCGCCACCGAGGTGGCAGCGGTGACCAGTGCGGCCGTCACGATGCCGACGGCGAGTACCACCGCGACGATGCGGAGGATCGGGATCTGCCCGAGGCGGCCAACCATGGCTCCACCCTAAACTGAATTCATGTGGCCCGGCCAGCCTGACGGTTGTGCCGGCTCGGGGATACGCTTTCGCCCGGTCGAGACCGTCTGCACACCCAAACGCGACAATGTCGAACACGTTGCACCCGGGTTTGCCGCAGCCGCGGGGTGCGAGTAAGTTCTCGGGTGTTTGACAACTCGACCGATGTTGCCGCACTGCCTACATGCAGGCAGTTGACACGGCGATCGAAAGGAACGGTGCATCTGATGCAACTCATCGTTCATGGAGCGGAAAGCCGACTGGCCGGGGAGCTGGAGATTCCGGTTTCGAAGTATCACGCACACCGCGCCCTTGTGCTCGCCTCGCTGGCAGAAGGCACCAGTGTCGTCTCCGGAGTCTCGGCAACCCGGCAGGTCGAATGGACGATCAGCGTATTGCGCGCGTTGGGCACAGACATCCGCATCGTCGGTGACGACTATCTCGTGACGGGCGGGCGGTATCGGGCCACAGACGTCGACGAGAACGGCACGCACGGCAGCAACGGGCTGCTCAACGTCGGGTCCTCCGGCACGACTCTGTATTTCATGACCGGGCTTGCCAGCCTCGCCGATCGACCGATGACGTTGACCGGCATGAAATACTTCCGCCGGCGGCCCATCAGCGCACTGCTCGGCTCTCTGCAGCAAATGGGCGTGGAGCTGACGTCAACTGACGGATGCCCGCCGATCACCGTTCAGCCCGTTCGGCCTCGCGGTGGAGATGTCGAAATCGCGGGAACGCTCTCGCAGTGGCTGAGCGGGTTGCTCCTGCTCGCACCGTTCGCGCGCTCAGACACGACCGTGCACGTCACCGGCGGTGCACTGAACGAGCAACCGTATGTCGATCTGACTGTTCGAATGATGCGGACCTTCGGCCTGGTCGTCGAGCACGACGACGATTGGCTCACGTACCGTATTCCGGGTAATCAGACCGCGACGCCCGCAGACTACCGCCTTCCGCCGGACATCGGTGCGGCAGCGTTCGGTGTGGCAGCCACCGCGTTACATCCCTCGGATGTGCTGTTCCGGGGGCTGTCGGCCACTCGGGCTGCCGACACCGACCATCCGGAGTCGGAATTCCTCGACCTGGCGGCACGGATGGGCGTGCCCATGCGACTGGATGACGCGACTGGATTCGTACGGGTGCAGCACGACGGCATCCGCTTGAACTCGCTCGACATCGACTGTGCACCGATTCCCGATCTCCTGCCGGTGCTCTCTGCGATGGCGAGTGTTGCCGACGGCACGAGCCGGCTGCGCAATATCGGGCATATCCGGCTGAAAGAATCCGATCGCGTGTCGGCGATGCTGCAGTTGAACCGCATGGGCGCTTCCGCGCAACAGAGCGACTCAGAGCTGCGGATAACGGGGGTCGAGGCCCTGCGTGCCGCCGCCCTCTCGTCATTCAATGATCATCGGGTGCTGATGGCGTTGGCGGTCGCGGCGACCAGGGCCGGCGGCAGTTCGTCGTTGACCTATCCGCACGCGTACCGAATCTCGTACCCGGAATTCCTCGACGCGATGAACGGCATCGGGTTGGAGATCGATGTCAGTTCCGCACGTCAGCCTGACACCGGCGATCCGAACTCCGGGTACGCGACCGGTGCGGACACCGATCGGCTCACTGCGCAGTCAGCAGGGCGCACGGCGGCGCGCAGGTCCAGCGTCTCCGATGCCGAGTACCGGTACGGTGCGTTCGACCGGCACGGTCCCGTAGAACACGTGCTGACACTGTCGCAAGAGCGGCCCGATGATCCTGCCGTCATCGAGGTCGGCGCGGACGCGCCTGCCGTCGTCAGCTGGAGCGACCTGCAACGCGAAGCAGATCAGGTGTCTGCGCTCCTCCTGGACCTCGGTGTGCGGCGCGGAGAAGCGGTGGCGGTACAGCTGCCGAACTGGCGCGAGTTCATGGCCATCACACTCGGAATCATCCAGCTCGGTGCTGTCGTCACACCGATCATGCCTGCGTTCGGGCCACGCGAGACCACAATGACACTGGCGCGATCGCACGCCAGAGTGCTGTTCCTGCCGAATCTGTTCCGGCACCGGCGACCGGCTATCGAACTGTTGGATGTGAGCGTGCAGGCGCACCGGCAGTCGCGCCCACTTGCACTCGAGCACGTCGTCGTGCTGCAGACCGAGAACAGACACTCGGCCGATGTGGCGACCGATCTGCCACCGATCCCCGACTCGGCAGCGGCCATGGTCGAAACGGTGGACTGGACCTGGCACTACTACGACGCTGCACTCGCATCGGTGACCCCCGACCTGCCGCACATCCGTTCCCGTGCGCCACATCCGGACGATGTGTGCCAACTGTTGTTCACGTCAGGCACGACAGGAGAGCCGAAGGGCGTGCAGCACACACACGGCACCTTGGCGCGCGCCGTGGACATGGAGATCGCGCACCTGGGGCTCGACGGCGACGACCGAATTTTCGTGCCATCGCCGCTCGCACACCAGACGGGTTTTCTGTACGGGATGCTGCTGTCCTGGCAGCTCGGTGTCGCCGCGGTGATTCAGCCGGTGTGGGATGCGCCACTCGCGCTTGAACAGGGGTTCGGCCTGGGCAAGGCGACATTCGTGCAAGCGGCGACGCCGTTTTTGATGGACCTGGTGCGCGAGGTCGAGACCGGGGCACACGCTCCCCAGTCGTTGCGGATTTTCGTGGCCACGGGGGCTGCCGTACCCCGCGCACTCGCGCAGCAGGCCACCGCGGTGCTCGGCACCGCGGTGCTCGGCGCATTCGGAACGACAGAGACCTGCCTGGGTACACTGGCGTCGCCTGACGATGCGCCGGAGCGCGCGTGGGGAAACGACGGGCGCGCCTTGGCCGGCATCGACATCCGCATCGTCGACGACGCAGGGATGCCGGTGGCTGCTGGGGCCGAGGGGAACTTCGAACTGCGGTCGCCGACGATCTTCGGCGGCTACCTCGAGCGCCCCGACCTGACGGCGGACGTGTTCACCTCCGACGGCTGGTATCGAACCGGCGACCTCGCGAGCGTCGACGATGAAGGATTTCTGCGCATTTCGGGCCGAGTCAAGGACGTCATCAACCGCGGCGGCGAAAAGGTGCCGGTCGTCGAGGTGGAGAATCTGCTGTACCAGCATCCGCTCGTCGCCGATGTCGCAGTCGTCGCGATGCCGGACGCACGGTTGGGAGAGCGCGCCTGCGCATTCGTGGTGTCGACGCATCCGGATCGACCTCTCACCTTCCGCGCGTTGCAGCAGTATCTCGCGGCGGCGGGAGTGTCGAAGTACTACTGGCCGGAGCGGCTCGAATTCGTCGATGAGCTTCCACGAAACGCGATCGGCAAGATTCAGAAGAATATCTTGAGAGAAATGGCCGCCGCCCTGGTCGCGGCGACAAAGGAGACGATATGACACAGGCCGCGCCCGTCGGCACACTGGGTGACGAGTCGTTCAGCGCCCTCAAAAACGAGATCGACACCTGGGTGCGCGGGCCGGGCGAGGACTTCGCGAACGTCATCGAGGAGTCCGGTGAGGTGCCCCCCGAGTTGTTCGCCGAGTTGAAAGTGCGCGGCTATCTCGGTCTTGCGGCGCCGGAGCGGCTCGGCGGGCGCGGTATCGACTTCGTCCGCTACATCGAGTTGATGGAGCTGTTCTCGCGCTCCCACGCGTCGGTTCGGATGCTCGTGCACGTTATCAACGGAACCTGGCGTGCGATGGACCCATACGTGACGGATGCGCAGCGCGAGCGCATTCTCAAACCGTCCGTTGCGGGCGATGTGCTGGTTGCGTTCACGCTGACCGAGGCGACGGCAGGAACCGGGGCGGACATCCGCAGCACCGTTCGCCGCGATGGGGACACGTACTACCTCAGCGGTGAGAAGCATCTCATCACGTTCGGCGTGCGGTGCGACTACTGGTTGCTGGCTGCGCGTCTGGAGGGCACCAGCGGCCAGGATGGCACGCTTGCCCTGCTGGTGCCGAATACCGGCCTTCCCGGTGTGCAGGTCGTTGACGATTCGCACACGATGGGGGTTCGGGGCACGGACCATGCGATCCTGCGCTTCGAGAACACACCGGTTCCGATGTCTGCCCGGCTCGGCGCTGAAGGCGACGGGCTCGCGGTCATGCTCGGCGGATTCCTGTTGCCGAGCAGAGTGTCGGTGGCGATGAGCTGTGTCGGGCTTGCCGAACGGGCGCAGGAACTCGCGGTCGACTACGCGAACCGGCGCGAGACGTTCGGCAAGGCATTGTCGCAACGGCAGGCGATTCAGTTCTATCTTGCGGAGAATTACGCGGACATCGCGGCGGCGCGTGCCCTCGTGATGGAGGCCGCGCGTGCATACGCGACCGGGGCGCCCGACGCAGGGGTGCTTTCCAGTGCGTCGAAGATGATCGCCGTCGACATGCTCACCCGGGTGACGGACAAGGCACTGCAGATTCACGGCGGGCAGGGATACTGGAAGCGCAACGCCATCGAACGCGTCTACCGCGATGCGCGCGCTCAGCGCTTCGAAGAAGGCACAAATGAGATTCAGAAATTGATCGTCGCGCGCGCCGTCGTCGCCGGCGCAGTCTAACGGGAGGAGACCCGGCAGTATGGCAGCTACCCCAGCAGGCACCGGTGCGCGCGTCGCACTGATCACGGGAAGTTCGCGCGGTATCGGCAGAGTGCTCGCGCTCAAACTCGCCGCGGCGGGCACGAACGTGGTCGTCAACTACAAGGCGAATCGGGAACTCGCAGAGCGCACGCTTGAAGACGTGCGGGCAGCCGGCGCCGACGGCATCATCGTACAGGCGAACATTGAGGAGCCGGACGATATCGACGCGCTTTTCGCAGCGGTCGCCGCCCGCTACGGCCGACTCGACGCATTCGTGGCCAACGCCGCGGCCAGTGCGTTCAAACCGGTCGCCCAGTTGAAGCAGCATCACCTGGATCGCAGTTGGGCGATGAATGTGCGCTCGTTCGTGCTCGGCGCGCAGCGGGCGGCAGACCTGATGACCGGGGGCGGCCGCATCGTCGTCGTCACCAGTTACGGATCGCTCCGTTCATTCCCGACCTACGCGTCGCTGGGCGCGGCGAAGGCGGCGGCCGAGACCTACATGCGCTACATGGCCACAGAATTCGGGCCGCGGAACATCACCGTCAACGCCGTCAATGGCGGTCTGATCGACACGGATTCGCTGGAATTCTTCTACGAACGCGTGCCCGGCATCCCGCCGATGCAATCCGTGATCGAGAAGCTGCCGCTCGGGCGGCCGGGCACCGCGGATGACATGGCATCCGCCATCGAGTTCCTGCTGTCGGAGCATGCCGGTTACATCACAGGGCAGGTGCTGTCCGTCGACGGCGGGCTGACCATCGTCGCCCCACCGTTCTGGGCAGACACGACCGGCGACCTGCACGCAGCGGTCTACGGCGAGTCAGACGAAGCCTGAGCGTTCGCGTGGACGACCTCCTGCCGCGCCTGCGCACGCCGTGGTCGATCGGCTCCTTGCAGCTGCCGCACCGCGTTGTCATGGGCAGCATGCACACTGGGCTCGAGGTCGCGGATGACGGTGGAGCTGGACTCGCCGCGTTCTATCGAGAACGCATCGACGGAGGCGCCGCGCTGATCATCACGGGCGGGCTGGCCGTGAACTCAGCCGGTCGCGGTGGCCCCGACTATGCGGTTCTCGGTGAGTCGGGTGTGCACGAGCGACTGAGCCGAGCCGTCCAGGCCGTACATGAGGCCGGCGGAGTGATTGCGGCGCAACTGTTCCACGCCGGACGCTACGCGATCCTCGACGGGCTCACGGATGCGGCCGGCCTGCCCGAGCACGCGGTCGCGCCGTCCGCCGTGCCGTGGCCTGCCGCGCACGGCGCCGTGCCGCGCGCGATGACCGCCGACGAGATCGCCGCAACCATCGAGGACTACGCGGATGCCGCGCTCCACGCTCTCGACGCCGGATTCGACGCGGTCGAGCTGATGGCATCCGAAGGTTATCTGATCAACCAGTTCTGCTCGCCACTGACCAATCTGCGAGACGATGAGTGGGGAGGAGACGGCGAACGGCGGCAACGATTCGCGCTTGCCATCGTGCATGCCGTGCGCTTGGCGCTTCCGGCCGCCGTGCCGGTGCTTGTGCGGATGTCGGGGGCCGATCTGATGTCCGGCTCATCCACGCCCGACGAGGTCACCACGCTCGCCGCTGCGCTCGTCGACGCCGGAGCAGACGCGCTGAGCGTCGGCATCGGCTGGCACGAGTCGCGCGTGCCAACGGTGCAAGCATCCGTGCCGCACGGAGCGTGGCTGGGTTATGCCGAGCGAATCGCCGGTGCTATCTCCGCGGCCGGAGTGCGCCGCGTTCCCGTGATCGCGAGCAATCGGATCACTGATCTTCGGCAGGCAGAGCGCATCCTGGAACGCGGTACCATCGACGCCGTCGCACTGGCACGGCCCTTCCTGGCCGACCCGCAGCTCGTCGCCCGCAGCCAAGCCGGCGACTTCGACGCGGTCAACACCTGCATCGGTTGTGACCAGGCATGCATCGACCGCTCGCTGGTCTTCCAGCCTGTATCGTGCTTGGTCAACCCGCGGGCCGGACATGAGGCAGTGTTTTCGGCACGCGCGGATGGGCAGAAGCGTCGTTTCGCGGTCGTCGGTGCCGGGCCGGCAGGCATGGCGGCCGCGATCGACCTCGCCGAGCGCGGGCACCGCGTCACGGTGTTCGAAGCGGCGCAGGAGCTCGGCGGGCAGTTCACCTTGGCGGCTCGCGTTCCGGGCAAGGAAGACTACGCGCGCACAGCCGAGTCGGCACGCGCACGCTTGACAGCGCTCGGCGCAGATATCCGAACCGGCACCACGGCGTCTGTAGAGGGCCTTGGCGACTTCGCCGGCGTCGTTGTGGCGACAGGTGTTCTCGCGCGGCGGATCGAGCTGCCGGGCGCCGATCTGCCGCACGTTCTGACCTATGAACGCGCTCTTCGTGACGGAGTGCCGGATGGCTCCGTCGCCATCATCGGAGGTGGAGGGATCGGCGTTGATGTTGCGGCATTCCTCATCGAGCCCCATGACCGACGGGCGCGCGCCGCCCAATTCGCGGATCGGTTCGAGCTGGCGGAGTCGACAGGCTTCGTGGCGGCCGGTGAAAGGCCGTTCGCCGACACGGGCATCCGGATGGCGCCGCGAGCAGGCTCTCTGGTGACCATCATGAAGCGCAACGGCCGATTCGGCCCGGGGATCGGCATCACCTCGCGCTGGGTCGCGCTCGGCACGCTTCGTGCCGCAGGGGTTCGGATGCTGGCCGATATCGCCTATCGTGAGATCACTGTGGCCGGGGTTGTGATCGAGCACACGCAGGGAGGCACCGAGCTTGTTCCCGGGCAGACCGTGATCGTGTGCGCCGGCCAGGAACCGAACGGGACGCTGGGTGCGCAACTGCGCGAGGCAGGCATCCGTCATGAGGTGGTCGGCGGTGCCCGGGATGCGAGCGGGGTGGATGCGGTGCGTGCGACGAGTGAGGGCCTCACGGCCGCGCGCCGGCTGAGCGTACCGTGACCGCTGCGTTCAGTAGTGGTCCCGTTCGTCGAGTAGCGAGGAACGAGCATATCGAGACCCACATCGCGGGTGCGGGGTCTCGATACGCCTGCTCGCTGCGCTCGCGGGCTACTCGACCACCGGAAGGGCCCTGCTCGATTAACCGAATCAGGGGAGAGTCTGGCAGAATAGCCCTCTGAGTTCTGCTCGGTTCGACCCTCTAATCAGACCGTTTGCAGAGCCCCATAGACCTCCTGCCGCGTGTGCCCCCACGCCCACGGCAGTCAGTTCGACAAACACCTCATACAACACAGGAGAATTGTGGCTGTCAAGATCCGTTTGAAGCGCATGGGCAAGATCCGTGCACCGTACTACCGCATCGTCGTCGCCGACTCGCGCACCAAGCGCGACGGTCGTGTCATCGAAGAGATCGGCATCTACCACCCGACCCAAGAGCCTTCGGTCATCAAGGTCGACTCAGACCGCGCACAGTACTGGCTCTCCGTCGGTGCGCAGCCGACTGAGCAGGTCGAGGCGCTGTTGCGCCTGACGGGCGATTGGGGCACCTTCAAAGGCTCCAAGAACGTCGTGAACACCGTCAAGGTGAAGGAGGCCAAGGTCGCCTTCGTCGCCGACGAGAAGAAGAAGCCCGTGTTGAAGCCGAAGGCCGACAAGCCCGTTGCGAAGGCCGCTGAGCAGGCGCCGGTCGAGGCGTCAGAAGGCGCCGCCGAGGCATCCGAAACCGAGAAGGCCTGAGATTGCTCGCTCCCGCTCTCGAGCACCTCGTCAAGGGGATTGTCGATAATCCCGACGACGTGGTGGTTGTCGCAAAGAATTCGCCTCGCGGCGAGGTTCTCGAGGTTCGCGTGAACCCCGAGGACCTCGGCCGGGTCATCGGCCGTTCCGGTCGCACCGCGAAGGCTCTCCGCACGCTGGTCTCGGCCCTCGCCGACGGCCGTCGTGTGCGGGTCGACGTCATCGACACCGATTCCTGAGGTGGTCGGGAAGCAGCCGCAGCGCACTCAGCTGCGAGTCGGCCGCCTGACGAAGGCGCATGGCCTGAAGGGTGCGCTCAAGCTCGAGTTGTACACCGACGACCCCGAGCATCGGTTCGTGCCCGGCGCCGTGTTCTCCGTGCAAGTTCCGAGCGGCTCGAAATGGCACGGCAAGACCCTCGAGCTGGTCGAGTTGCGCTGGTACAACGCTCAGCCGGTGGGGTTTTTCGTCGGTGTTTCCGACCGCTCTGAAGCGGAGACGCTGGCGAAGGCGATCCTCTGGGTCGACCAGGACTCCGCCGAACTGCCTCAAGAAGAAGATGCCTGGTACGACCATCAGCTTGTCGGCCTTGCCGTCGTGCGCGACGGAGTCACTGTCGGAACGGTCAACCGGGTCGATCATCTGCCCGCGCAAGACCTGCTCGCGATCAAGACGGATGCCGGTGAGGTGCTCGTTCCGTTCGTCAAGGCGATCGTGCCAAGCGTTGACATCGACGCGGGCACGGTGACGGTCACGCCTCCACCCGGCTTGTTCGAGGAACTCCCTGACGAGACGGATGCCGACGAGGCGGGCGCTGACGAGACGGGCACCGACGAGACGGGCACCGACGAGCCGGATGCCGACGAGACGGGCGCTGACGAGACTGGCCGCCGACGAGGCGGGCGCTGAGCCGTTATGGAACCTCTCGCCACGGGAATGCGGCGGATCGGCAAACTCATGCGGCATCTGCCGCGCTCGTCTGTGGCGAAGGCGACCCCCGAAGAGATCGCGCGCGACAGCGGCGCAGGCGCACCGGAGTTATTTGCGTCAATCCTGATGGGCAGGCGTCCGAGGTCAGTGCGCGCCCATGACCGAACGGTCGAGGGAGTGCCGATCCGCGTGTACACGCCCGCGGGCGAGGTGAGCCGGCGGCCTGTCGTCGTCTACTTCCACGGCGGCGGTTTCGTGTTCGGCGATCTGCGCGGCGGTGACTGGATCTGCGGCACGGTTGCGCGCGATCTCGATGCAATCGTGGTGTCCGTCGGCTACCGGCTTGCGCCCAGGCATCCGTTCCCTGCCGGCGTGCAGGACTGCTACTCGGTGCTCGTCTGGGCAGCCGAGAACGCACACGAGTTCGGAGCGGACGCCGGAAGGCTCGGGGTGATGGGCGAGAGCGCGGGCGCAAATCTCGCGGCGGTCGTTTCGTTGATGGCACGGAACGAGAACGGCCCTCGGATTCGGCATCAAGCTCTGATATACCCGGTCACGGGAGCCCGCGGTACCGAGTCGCGCCGGGCCAATGCCGACGCGTTCATTCTGACGGAAGCCGACATGCACAAGTTCGATGAACTATACGGCGGCGATCTCGACGACTGGAGAGTGTCGCCGCTCAGGGCAGAATCGCTGGAAGACCTCCCAGCAGCCTTGATCGAGGTGGCCGGGCACGATCCGCTGCACGATGACGGGGTGCTGTACGCGGAGGCGTTAGAGGCGGCCGGTGTCGAGGTTCGGCTGCTTGACTTTCCAGCGATGCCGCACGGCTTCCTGAACTTCCCGCGATTCGCGCGGGATGCGAAGCCCGCGCTGGCCGCCGTAGTCGACGCCCAGCGGCACGCGTTCCGAGACTGACCTCCCCGACTGGCCTCCCCGGCTGGCCTCCTCGGCTGGCCTCCCCGACTGGCCGGGGACATGCTCCGCCTAGACTCGTGGCTGTGCGCATCGACATCGTCACGATCTTCCCCGAGTTCTTCGACGTGCTCGACCTGTCGCTGCTCGGCAAAGCCCGTCAGTCCGGACTGCTCGAACTGAACGTGCACAACCTGCGGGATCACGCGCATGACAAGCACCGCACCGTCGACGACACCCCGTACGGCGGGGGCGCCGGCATGGTGATGAAGCCGGAGCCGTGGGGTGAGGCGCTGGACGGCATCTTGCCGGCATCGGAGGATCCGCTCGTCATCTTCCCATCACCGGCAGGCGAAGTGTTCACCCAGGCAACCGCGCGCGAATTCTCCGCTGAACGCCACCTCGTCTTCGGCTGCGGGCGATACGAGGGCATCGATCAGCGCGTGTTCGACGACACCGCTGCGCGTGCCCGGATGCGATTGGTCAGTCTGGGCGATTATGTGCTCAACGGGGGAGAAGTGGCAGTGATGGCAATGATCGAGGCGCTCGGCCGACTCATCCCCGGCGTAATCGGCAACCCCGAGAGCCTGGTCGAGGAATCGCATGAGGCCGGCCTCCTGGAGTACCCGAGCTACACGAAGCCGGCAAGCTGGCGCGACCGCGTGGTTCCTCCCGTGCTGTTGAGCGGCAATCATGGTGCAATCGCCGCCTGGCGACGAGCGCAGCAGCTGGAGCGAACCTCGCGCGTTCGGCCCGACCTGTTCGACAGCACGACGACCGACGACAGGCAGGCCGACGACAGGCGCATCGACGCCAGGCAGACCGACGACAGGCGCACCGACGCCGATCTTGTGCCCCCAGCGAACTCCCAGCGGAATCCCGAGTAGCCGCGATTACCCTGGGTCACATGATCATGCGCCGGGCGTTCTACTATTGGCAGTTCATTGCCGCAGTGGTGCTTCCGGTGTGGCTGCTCGTGGGCTGGGCGGTGTTCGGAGCCGGCGGTGCCGGCCTCTTCGGACTCGTGCTGGTATGCCCCATCGCCTTCATCGCGCTGCTCGCGATCGCTCTGCTGAACTATGCGCGCACGTCCGTGCGCCGCGCGCGCGCCGTGTCATGGCGAGATGCTGGAATCCTGGCGGCCTGGCATCTGTCGATCATCGGGGTCGGATTCTTCGGGCCAGGCGGCGCATGGTTCGCGTTCGCCGCGATCATCCTCGCCATCTTCGCGTTCTGGTATGCGCTCTGGGCGCTGGTGACGGACGCCGGCAGACGCGTGGCCGCAGCGTTCGCACCGGTCGCAGGCGAGCCCGGTCCGTCGGCGAATCTCGGCCCGCAGGGCAGCTTCGCGCAGGACGCGACCGTTATCATCGTGCAGGAGAAACCAGCGGACGGAACCGGGCCCGCCGCGCGCTGAGGGCATCGCTTTGCGATTCCCAGGCCATCCATGACACAATTGACGATTGTGCCGCGGCCCGGGCTCTGCCACAGGGGAGCCAGCGATAACGGCGGACACACTCCATTGATCACTATTCGCTCGGCGTGCACTGCACTGCCCGGGCACGACAGAGCGTTCGACCGGTGGCGGGCGCAGGAAGCGAATCCCCATGCACATTCTCGACCAGGTCGACGCAGCGTCGCTGCGCAGCGACATTCCGGCCTTCCGCGCCGGTGACACCGTCAAGGTGCACGTCAACATCATCGAAGGAACTCGCTCCCGCATCCAGGTTTTCCAGGGCGTCGTGATCGGCCGTAGTGGTGAAGGCGTTCGTGAGACATTCACGGTCCGCAAAGTCAGCTTCCAGGTCGGCGTCGAGCGCACCTTCCCCGTGCACTCCCCAGTGATCGACCACATCGAGGTCGTCACCCGTGGTGACGTGCGTCGCGCCAAGCTGTACTACCTGCGCGAACTGCGCGGCAAGAAGGCCAAGATCAAGGAAAAGCGCGACGCGTAATCCGCCCCGACAGCGACTCACGCGTCGGCAACGGCGAAACCTGATCTCCCGATCCTCTACACTTTGAGTTCGGGAGTTCAGGCGCTTAAATGACGGATATCACTGCATGACAGACGACACGGAGGCCGTTCGGTCCGACCGTACGGCCCTGGACAAACGCAAGCGGCAACGCAGCGTCAAACTCTTTCTCCGAGACATTCTGATCATCTTCGTTGTCGCGGTCTTGGTGTCGTTCCTCATCAAGACCTTTCTCGTTCGGTCGTTCTACATTCCGTCAGGCTCGATGGAGAGCACCCTGCTGATCAATGACCGGATCATCGTCAACGAACTCGAGCCGAACCTGATGCCGATCCATCACGGCGATGTCGTCGTTTTCACAGACCCAGGCGGATGGCTGCCCCCCGCTGCGCCGGTCAAGCAGAATCCGATAGCGGCCGGAATCGACTGGGCACTGTCCGTCGTCGGCCTGTCCGCTCCGGACAGCGATGACCACCTCATCAAACGGGTCATCGGAATGCCGGGCGACCACGTCGCCTGCTGCAACGCTCTCGGTCAACTGAGCGTGAACGGTGTGCCGCTCAAAGAGCCGTATATCAAGCTTCCACTCGGCGAAGTGAACGCCGCATCGGTCTCCTTCGACGTGAAGGTGCCCAAGGGCGACCTGTGGGTCATGGGCGACAATCGGTGGGACTCTCAAGACTCGAGTCGCAACCAGTCGCTGCCAGGCAAAGGGTTCGTCCCGATCAAGGATGTCGTCGGCCGTGCCGTACTGATCAGCTGGCCGGTCAGTCGCTGGGCCTATCTCGACAACTATCCAGATGTATTCCGCGGCGTCGAGAACAGCCCGTAATGATCGTCACTCCGACCTGCGACTTCGAACGAGCATTGCACGTCAGCGGCGCGCACTGGGTGATCGGCTGTGACGAAGTCGGCCGGGGCGCCATCGCGGGGCCCGTCGCCGTCGGAATGGTCGTCGTCGACGCCGATATCGAACCGATGCCGCTCGGACTCCGGGACTCGAAGCTGCTCAGCGAGCCTCGAAGGGAAGCGCTCGCGCCCCTTTGCCGCAGGTGGGCGCGGTTCCACGCGGTTGGCCTGGCGTCGCCGCTTGAGGTTGACTCCCTTGGCATCATCGCCTGCCTGGGCCTCGCCGGCAAACGTGCACTGATCGCGTTGCACAAGCTGGGCGCGCCGATACAGGATGCGACGGTGATCCTCGACGGCAACCACGACTACCTCGGCCCGGCACTGCACTCCGCGACGCCCGCAGTGGTGACGAAGGTCAAAGCGGACCAGACCTGCGCGTCTGTGGCAGCGGCATCCGTCATCGCAAAGGTGCACCGAGACCGGCTGATGATCGAACGCGACGCCCTCACTCCAGGCTACGGCTGGGCCGCAAACAAGGGCTATGGCAGCGCCGCCCATCTGGCCGCGATCGCGGCGCTCGGCGCCAGTGACTTCCATCGGCGCACCTGGCTCAAGCAGGCCACAGCGTAGACTGGAAACACCATGGATGAAGACGAGTTCGACGACTATGACCGCGAGGTCGAGCTTGCGCTCTACCGCGAATATCGGGATGTCGTCGCCCAATTCAAGTACGTGATCGAGACAGAACGTCGCTTCTATCTCGCAAACGAGGTGGACTTCGTGCGGCGCGACACTGAGCACGACTTCTACTTCGAATTGACGATGAACGATGTCTGGGTGTGGGATGTGTACCGCTCCGATCGGTTCGTCAAATCCGTGCGTGTGCTGACGTTCAAGGATGTCAACATCGAAGAGCTCTCGACCAAAGATTTCGAACTGCCGAAGGAACTCGCACTCGACGAGTAACCCGCCGCCGAGCACTGACACTCGGTCTCCACAGGCAGGCCGGTTGTGATTCTTTTGCAGGTTCGCGCGCTTTGCGCCCCACGCATCTTCGCCCTCGGGCACCCTCATAGCAGGAGGGGCTCATGGCAGCGAAAGACACGCTCGGAAGGCGCGGCGAGGAACTGGCCGCAGAGTATTTGCAGGCGCACGGCTATCGGCTGATCGACCGTAATTGGCGGTGCAACCAAGGCGAGCTCGATCTCATCGTCGAGCGCGATGGCGAGACGGTTTTCGTAGAAGTCAAGACGCGCAGCTCGCTGGCTTACGGGCATCCGTTCGAAGCGATCACAGCAGTCAAGGTGGCACGTCTTCGGCGCCTGGCCGCCGCGTGGTGCGCCGAATCGGAGCAGTTCGTCGGGCGCGCCCGAGTCGACGCCGTCGCCGTGATCGCCTCCGGCGACGACGTCACGATCGAACACCTGGAAGGTGTCGGCTGATGGCCGTCGGGCGCACGTACTCCGTGGCCCTGCTCGGGCTCGCGGGATCGATCGTCGAGGTCGAGGCGGATATCTCAAGCAATCTTCCGTCGATCGTGTTGATCGGCCTTCCTGATGCTGCGCTGACCGAGGCGCGCGACCGTGTGCGCGCCGCCGCGGCAAACTCGGGCTGCCCCCTCACCGGGCGCAAGCTCACGATCAACCTGTCGCCGGCAGCGCTGCCGAAACACGGCTCGGGCTTCGACCTGGCGATCGCTTTGGCGAGTCTCGCGGCCGCTGGAGACGTGTCAACCGACTCGGTCGAAGGGGTCGTCCATTTGGGGGAACTGGGCCTCGACGGGCGATTGCGGCCAATGGCGGGGATCCTGCCCGCCGTGTTGGCCGCCGCTCGAGCCGGCAAAGACGCGGTGATGGTGCCTGTCGGCAATGCCGACGAGGCCGCACTCGTCCCCGGAATCCGAGTGCTGCCCGTCGCTTCCTTGAGAGAGGCGGCCATTCACCACGGCGGTCGCTATGACCCGATCCCGGTTGATCCGCTGATTCCCGCCGCCGAACCCGACGGCGTCGGCAACGAGTACGACGTTGCCGACATCGTGGGCAATGACGCGGCGGTCCACGCGCTGCTGATCGCGGCGGCGGGCGGCCACCACGTGTTCCTGCTGGGCCCACCGGGGGCGGGCAAGACGATGTTGGCGGAACGGCTGCCCGGGCTGTTGCCGGATCTTGACGAACAAGCCGCACTCGAAGCGACGTCGATCCGGTCGCTTTCCGGGCGACCAGTCGGTGCGGAACTGATGACCCGACCGCCGCTGGAAGCCCCACATCACACGGCGACGGCCGCGGCCATTATCGGCGGCGGAAGCGGCCGCATCCGCCCGGGTGCGGCTGTTCGCGCATCACACGGCGTGCTGTTCCTGGACGAGGCGCCGGAGTTTGCAACCGCAGTACTGGATGTGCTGCGCCAGCCGCTCGAATCCGGCAAGATCACGATTCACCGGGCCAACGGTGTGGCGCAGTTCCCCGGCCGATTCCAACTCGTGATGGCAGCGAATCCATGCCCGTGCGGGCAGTACGGGGCACCGGAGGACACCTGCACGTGCACACCGTCCGCCAGGAGGCGCTACCTGGGGCGTGTGTCCGGGCCGCTGATGGATCGAATCGACATCCGCCTGACGCTGCGCAGAGTCACAGCGACCCAGTTGCGATTGGCGGACGACGCCGTCCGGCCGAACACCGCGACGGCGCGCGTTCGCGTGCACGAGGCGCGTCAAGCGGCACGCGACCGGTTGCGATCCACACCGTGGACGATGAACGGCCAGGTCTCGGGGCCCTGGCTGAGGGACCGGTCGCGGCGACTCGGCCCGAGCACTACCGCAAGTCTCGATCGCGCCCTTGAGCGCGGCGGTATCACCATGCGCGGCTATGACAGGACCTTGCGGCTGGCGTGGACAGTGGCGGACATCGAGGGTGCCGCTCGCCCCACGGCGGAGCACATCGGCGCCGCGCTGTACCTGAGGAAGGGGATGACTTCATGACGATCTTCGGATTCGACGAGCCAACCGTCGATCGGCTCATTGCGGCGGTGCGCAATGCAGATCGTTCGATTGACGGTGAGGAGCGAGCGGCTCTGGTCGCGCGAGCGGCCTGGTCAGGCATCGCGGAGCCGGGGGACGGCACGGCGGGGAGCCTGATCGCGACCATCGGGCCGAGCCTGGCATTGCGTTCCGTGCTCGAAGGGTGGCCGGCAGACCGTGTTCTCGGAATCATGCGCGAGCATGACCTTGACTCGGCGGCGACGGTGAAGCCGGAGCTCGCCGCTGCCGTCAAGCGCTGGCAACCGCGCCTGAAGTCCGCGGAAGTGCTGCACGCGCTCGAGCAGGCCGCGCGCGTCGGCGCCGCGCTCGTGGCGCCGAACGACCCAGGATGGCCCGGCGGGCTTCATGACCTGGGCAGACACTCACCGATCGCCCTGTGGCTGCGCGGAAAGTCCGCAGTCTGCGCACGGCTGGAACGGTCGATTGCCCTAGTCGGGGCGCGGGCCGCCTCGGGTTACGGGGAGCAGGTCACGATGGACGCATCCGCAGGGTTGGCGGAGCGCGGATTCGCAATCGTCTCCGGTGCGGCGTATGGAATCGATGGCATGGCCCATCGTGCGGCGCTCGCGGCAGACGGTGTTACCGTGGCGTTCCTGGCCGGCGGCGTCGACCGGTTCTATCCGAGCGGGCACGACGCTCTGCTCAGTAGGATCGTGGCGGCCGGTGCCGTCATATCGGAGGTGCCGTGCGGTGCAGCCCCGACAAAATGGCGCTTCCTGCAACGCAATCGTCTGATTGCCGCCAGCGCCAGCGCGACAGTTGTCGTGGAGGCAGGGCGCCGAAGCGGTTCATTGAACACTGCTGGGCACGCTGCGGCCCTTGGCAGGCCGCTTGGGGCTGTGCCCGGGCCGGTGACCTCCCCGACCTCGGCGGGCTGCCATCGCTTGATCCGTGACTACGACGCCATCTGCGTCACGACAGTCGAGGAGATGAGTGAACTCGTCGACGGTGCTGCTGTCACCGACAGGGCGTTGCTGGGCGATCCGACAACGGAAGAAACCAGGGTCTTCGATGCACTGAGTGTGCGAGCGGCACGCGATGTGCAGGACATTGCCGCACGCGCCGGCCTTGCAGCATCAACTGTCGTAGCCGCGCTGGGTCTGCTTGAACTGACCGGGCGAGTTCGTGAAGCAGAGCGCGGCTGGGTCAGAACGTCCTAATAGCAGCACTGAGGTGTGCGCGAGCGCCGGATGCACCTCAGCCGGGCGTGGCAGGCGGAATCCGTGCCAGGGTGCGCAATGCTGGAGAAATGGACCTCCAGCGGGCGATCGACGACTTTGTGGTCTATTTGAGCGCAGAGCGTGGCTATTCGGCGCAGACGGTTCGCGCTTATCGTGCCGATCTCACTCGTTTACGCGAGTTCGCCGCCGACCGTGCGGTCGAAGATCCCGACGGGCTCACCCTGGAGATTCTGCGTGATTGGCTCTGGCAAGGTGCACAAGCCGGCCTCGCCAAGGCGACACTCGCGCGACATTCTGCTGCGGCCAAGAGTTTCAGCGCATGGACCGCACGCACCGGGCAGTCCGCGACCGACAGCGGGGCGCGGCTGCGTGCACCCAAGCCGGACCGCAAGCTGCCACGGGTTCTCACGCGCACACAAATGGACGGCATCCTGCGCGCGCTCGGCACGCGTGCCCAGACGGGCAATCCCGTCGCCGTGCGCGACCTCGCCGTGATCGAACTGCTCTATGCATCGGCGCTGCGTGTCTCAGAACTGACCGGGTTGGACGTCGACGACGTCGACTTGGAACGCTTGACCGTTCGCGTGCTCGGCAAGGGCGCCAAAGAACGGGTCGTGCCATTCGGAGTGCCGGCACGAGCGGCGATCCTGGAGAATATCCGCGTGGCGCGTCCGTTGCTCCTGAAGCGCGCCGCCGGTGGCGACAAGGCCGATGCGCGACGCTCGGCTGCCACGCCAGCCTTGTTTCTCGGTGCGCGCGGTGCGCGTCTTGGCACTCGCGCGGTATACGACTTGGTTGCCGGAATCCTTATCGACCTGCCAGGCTCCGGGCCCGCTGGTCCGCACGCCCTGCGACACACCGCTGCAACGCACCTGCTCGATGGAGGAGCAGACTTGCGCGCTGTGCAAGAACTGCTCGGCCATGCGAGCCTCGGAACCACTCAGATCTACACCCACGTGTCGACGCAACGACTCGTAGAAAGTTATCGGCTCGCGCACCCGCGGGCTTGAGCGTCGGAAACGCCCGCGATCTACGCGACGCCATTGCCAGACCGGAAAGTTCAACCCAACGGAAGGAGGATGGCGCGGGCTGCGCCCCCGAGGAACAGGAGAGGCGAGACGTACTCACCGGCGACACGTACGCCGAGATGCACGCATTCGCGATCGCAGTGACCACCGGAACCGACCGTTCCAACGACCTCGCCCGCGCGCACGGGCAGCTCGAGCGGCACCGACCCAACAACGGGTTCCAGGCTCACCAACACCCCGGCAGCGGTCTGCAGGGTGAGCACCGGTCGGTCGACAACCGCACCGGAGAAATAGACCGTCGCGTCAGCGGGGGCGCGCACGAGTGCACCCGGGGTCGAGGCGATGTCGATGCCGCGGTGCCCTGCGCTGTACCGCGTCAGCGGCGCTTGAAACCCGGCGAGGATGCTGTGCGGCGGATCGATCGGCCAAGCCCAGCGGACATTCGCAGGTGCCGCCACTGCGCGAAGCGCCTGAGCGCCGGCGTTGGTGACCACAATGGGCGGTGCCGCTGTGGGCGGGCTCGTGCCGAGTGCATCCGAGGCCGTCGTGTCCGACGCGGACCCCGACGCGACCTCCGGCAAGACTGGCTGAAGAGTTGCCGATAGGACCGCCAACGCCGCGGCCAGGCACGCTCTTGCCCAGCAAGCGGGAGGAACACGCCACGAGACGATCACGAAGCCAGTGTGCTCCACGTGCGCCGTGGGCAAGCCAATCAGCGCCTAACCTGTTCAGAATCCGCTGCGCGCCTCGCGGATGGGGCATAGTATGACCGATGCGCGCGCTGCACACTCCTGGCGAGCGTTGTAATATATCGGTATTAGCGGCAGCGGCCACACGCACGCGCCCGAGCACCGTCACGACGCAGTAACTGCCAAAAGCCAAGGGGCACGTCAATGACTTTCAATGCGTTACAAGGACCAACTCACCGACTCGATCTGGCGCCGACCAACACCATCGCCGACCAGGTCGTCGAGGAGATTCTGCGCGCGATCGACGCGGGGGAGTATGCACCCGGCGACATCGTGAATGACGTGGAGATGGCGGCACGTTTCGGTGTGTCCCGCACGCCGGTGCGGGAAGCACTGCAACGCCTGCGCGTTTTCCGAGTCATCGAAACAGCGGCGAGCAGATACACACGCATCACGAGGCCGGACAGAGGCGTGCTCATCGAGGGCCGTATCGTCTGGGTTGCTCTGCTTGGCGCCGTAATCGACGAGGTTGCCGAGAACGCGCCTACTGCCCTGATCGATGAACTCGAGCAAAGCCTGATGGCGCTTCGCGAAGCGATCGACAATTCAGACGGAAATGGCGCGATCGCGGGCGTACAGACATACCTTCGCAGCCTGATGCGATACTCGCATAACCGAACTTTGCTTGAGGCACTGAGCGCTTATCTGCACCAGTTCGGTCTCGCCGTGCGCTCCATCGGCGGCACGCATGCCGCGGAGCTGATCGCTGTGCTGTTCGCGGTCGACGGTCGGCATTCCCTCTTGCAAGAGTTGGCCGACGCTCTGCGTGCCGGCGATGTCGCAGCATGCCGCGACGTGCTCAGGAGCATTCAGCGGCAAGGCGTGCCGACGGAGGAGTCGCTGCTCGGTCTTGCGTGAGCGGGGCACCTCTAGTCGCATCGGCGGTCGAGGTGTAGCGTGACAGACACGCGCAGAGGGGGCTCTCATGTCGGATACTGAACCGCACCGAAACGAAATTGTGCACGGGGGCACGCAGGCCGGGCATCCGAATCGCGGAAAGATCATCGGAATTACGCTCGCGGCTGCACTTGGCGGGCTGCTGTTCGGATTCGATACGTCCGTCATCAACGGTGCGGTTGACTCGATCAAACACGAGTTCACCCTCGGAGACGCCGCGATCGGTTTCACGGTAGCCATCACCCTGCTCGGCTGTGCAGTCGGGGCGTGGTTCGCAGGTCAATTGGCTGACCTGTGGGGACGCAAGCCGGTCATGGTGATCGCCGCAATCCTGTTCGTCGCAAGTTCGATCGGGTCCGGGCTGGCATTCTCCGACTGGGAGCTGATGATCTGGCGACTCATCGGAGGGCTGGCGATCGGCATCGCGTCAGTGATCGCGCCTGCATACATCGGCGAGATCGCCCCGGCCAAGATGCGTGGTGCCCTGAGTTCGCTGCAGCAGTTGGCGATCACGCTCGGCATCTTTCTGGCTTTGCTATCGGATGCCGCACTGGCCGGCCCTGAGGGCAACGCACTTCGAAGCCTGTGGTTCGGGGTGCCCGCCTGGCGCTGGATGCTCCTTGTCGGAGTAATTCCAGCGGTGATCTACGGAATCCTCGCGCTGACCATCCCGGAGTCGCCTCAGTTCCTCATCCGAAAAGGCCGAGATACCGAAGCGCTCGCCGTCGTGCGCAACGTGACCGGCGCAGCCGACCCGGACGCCCGGCTGGCGGAGATTCAGGACAGTCTCGAGGCGGAACGACGTGCCCGCTACAGCGACCTGCGCGGAAAAGCCTGGGGGCTCCAGCCGATTCTGTGGGTCGGCATCGGCATGGCTGCGTTCCAACAATTGGTCGGCATCAACGCGATCTTCTATTACTCGACAACGCTGTGGAAGTCGGTCGGATTCAGCGCATCCGACTCGTTCACGACCTCAGTGATCACCTCGATCATCAACGTCGTCCTCACCTTCGTCGCGATCTTCTTCGTAGACAAGGTCGGCCGCAAACTACTGCTGCTCTGGGGCTCGGGCGGCATGTTCGTCGGCCTCGTTCTCGCCGCTGTCTCATTCTCGCAAGCGCAAGGGTCAGGAGCCGACATCACGCTTGCGCAACCGTGGGGCGTGATCGCACTGATCGGTGCGAACCTATTCGTGATCTTCTTCGCTGCGACCTGGGGGCCCGTCATGTGGGTCGTCCTCGGAGAAGTCTTCCCGAACAAGATCCGCGGTTTGGGGCTGGGCATCGCGGCGGCGTTCAACTGGATCTTCAACTTCCTCGTCACCCTGCTGTTCCCGATAATGACGGCCGCCGTCGGGCTGGGTTTCGTCTACGCCGGCTTCGCATTCTTCGCTGTGCTGTCGTTCTGGTTCGTCAAAGCGCTCCTACCGGAGGTCAGCGGCCTCGAGTTGGAAGACAAGGGCAAGCTCACCCACATGCACCGGGACCACGCAACGGCCTAGAACGAGTCAGCAGGCCAAAACTGACCGGCGCCACGAGCGCCGCCGCGCAGATGTTATGATTCTTGATGCACCTCGCATGTCGAGGTGACTACGCGTGCCCGCAATGCCGATCACCGCGTGATCGCAGAGGCAGTCGCATCCACCGGTCCCCGATGAACACGAGTTCATAAACACGAGTTCATAAAAATCGGGGCGGATGTCTGTCGGGCACCAGGAGTGGGATCAACCGATCCGCACAAAAACCGAATGACACCGTTGCAGCCACGCGCTGTGCGCTGTCAAGAATAGGAGAACGGCCATGGCCGTCGTAACAATGCGCCAGCTGCTCGACAGCGGCGTCCACTTCGGACACCAGACCCGCCGCTGGAACCCGAAGATGAAGCGCTTCATCCTGACCGAACGCAGTGGCAGCTACATCATCGATCTGCAGCAGTCGCTGACCTACATCGACACGACCTACGACTTCGTGAAGGAGACGGTCGCGCACGGGGGCACCATCCTGTTCGTCGGCACTAAGAAGCAGGCACAGAACGCGATTTCCGAGCAGGCGACGCGTGTCGGCCAGCCCTATGTCAACCAGCGCTGGCTGGGCGGCTTGCTGACCAACTTCCAGACCGTCTCCAAGCGTCTCGCGCGCATGAAGGAACTCGAGGAGCTCGACTACGAGGGCACGACGAGCGGTTTCACCAAGAAAGAACTTCTGATCAAGAAGCGCGAGCTCGACAAGCTGCACAAGTCACTTGGCGGCATCCGCAACCTGACGAAGACGCCGAGTGCCCTGTGGGTCGTCGACACCAAGAAGGAGCACCTCGCGATCGACGAAGCCAAGAAGCTGGGCATCCCGGTCATCGGCATCCTCGACACGAACTGCGATCCCGACGAGGTGCAGTACCCGATTCCGGGCAATGACGACGCCATCCGTTCCGTCAGCCTGCTGACGCGGATTGTGGCGGATGCGGCGGCAGAGGGCCTGATCCAACGCCACCAGAAGCCGGAGGAGGGCGAAGAGCCCGCTGAGCCGCTTGCCGAGTGGGAGCGCGAACTGCTGCAGGCCTCGGAAGACGACATGCCGACGCAGTCCAGCGCCGACACCGAGAAGGTCGCGAACCTCAATGAGGCCAAGAAGGAGGCGACGACCGCTGAGGTCGCCACGGCTGAGCAGGTCGAAGCAGCTGCAGATGAGCCCGCCGTCGTCGAGACTGTCGCCGTTGAGGACGCCGCAGACGAGCCCGTCGCCGTCGAGGCTGAGGTCGTCGAGGAAGCCGGCGAGACCGCGACAGCGTCCGAATAGACCTTTTCTTCAATTCAAGGAGTTCACACGTAATGGCAAATTTCAGCGTTGCCGATGTCAAGACGCTGCGCGAGCAGCTGGGCACGGGAATGGTCGACACGAAGAATGCGCTCGTCGAAGCGGAGGGCGACCTCGAAAAGGCGACGGAGATTCTGCGACTCAAGGGGGCGAAGGGTAACGCGAAACGTGCCGATCGCTCCACGAGCGAGGGCCTCGTCGCCGCGAAGGAGAACGGCAGCACCGCAACGCTGATCGAGCTCGCATGCGAGACTGACTTCGTCGCAAAGGGTGAGAAATTCATTGCCCTGGCAGACAAGCTGCTCGAGGCTGTAGCTGCTGCCGGTGCAACCACAGTGGAAGCCGCGCTGGCGGCGCCCGCGAAAACGTCGGCCGGTGACGGGACTGTCGCGGAGTTGATCGACGGCGAAGCCGCCATCCTCGGCGAGAAGATCGAACTGCGTCGCGTCGCGGTCGTCTCCGGCGAGCACTTCGCGATCTACCTGCACAAGACATCGAAAGATCTGCCGCCGCAAGTGGGTGTCATCGTCGGATACAGCGGG
Source organism: Rathayibacter sp. SW19 (assembly GCF_030866825.1). Lineage (NCBI taxonomy): Bacteria > Bacillati > Actinomycetota > Actinomycetes > Micrococcales > Microbacteriaceae > Rathayibacter > Rathayibacter soli. The sequence goes on along the minus strand of NZ_CP133020.1, from coordinate 2,704,799 downwards.
ACGGATGCCGAGACGGCGCGCAGCATCGCCCAGCACATCTCGTTCGCCAACCCCGAGTATCTCGCCCGTGAGGACGTTCCCACAGACGCCGTCGAGAACGAGCGCCGCATCGTCGAGGAGATCTCGCGCAACGAGGGCAAGCCCGAGGCCGCGCTGCCGAAGATCATCGATGGCCGGCTGCACGCTTACTTCAAACAGGTCGCGCTGCTCGAGCAGGACTACGCAAAAGACAACAAGTTGGCGGTTGGCACCGTGCTGGCTGACGCAGGCTTGACCGTCAGCGGCTTTGTTCGCTTCAAGGTCGGCGCCTGACGCCGCCAGAAGCGCATCGGTAGCGGAGGAAGCCCGGATCCCTTGCGGTCCGGGCTTCCTCGCTCTGTGAGCGGCACGGGTGACGGAAGCGCGCCGCGGCACGCTAGTTTTAGACAGGGTCTGACGGAAGGACGCACACATGACGGAACTACCGAAGAGGCGCCGAGTCCTGCTCAAGCTCTCAGGGGAGGCGTTCGGAGGGGGTTCCCTCGGCGTCAATCCAGACGTCGTAAGCGCTCTCGCCCGCGAGATAGCGCGCGCTGCAGAAGACGTCGAAGTCGCGATTGTCGTCGGCGGTGGAAACTTCTTCCGTGGTGCTGAGCTCAGCCAACGCGGGATGGACCGCGGTCGCGCCGACTACATGGGCATGCTGGGAACAGTCATGAACGCATTGGCTCTGCAGGATTTCCTGGAGCAGGCCGGTGCGGCCACGCGTGTTCAGTCGGCCATCTCGATGACTCAGGTCGCGGAACCGTACATTCCTCGTCGTGCAGAGCGGCACCTTGAAAAGGGCCGCGTCGTCATTTTCGGTGCAGGAGCCGGACTCCCGTATTTTTCAACAGATACCGTCGCCGCCCAGCGGGCGCTCGAAATCGATGCAGACGTCGTGCTCGTTGCGAAGAACGGCGTCGACGGCGTGTACAGCGCCGATCCGCGCACGAACCCCCAAGCGGTGAAGATCGACCGAATCACCTATCAAGACGCGCTGCAACAGGGGCTCAAGGTCGTCGACTCGACCGCGTTCAGCCTGTGCATGGACAACGGGATGCCGATGCAAGTGTTCGGCATGCAGCCAAGCGGGAACGTGACGGCTGCAATTCTCGGCAAGGCACTCGGCACTCTGGTCTCCAACTAAGCTGGACCCAATCGATCTTTCAAAGGAGTGACCGTGATCGCGGACGTACTTTCGGCAGCGGCCGAGCGCATGGGTAAGGCTGTCGAAGTCGCGAAAGACGACTTCGCGACCGTGCGGACCGGCCGTGCGAATCCGCAGTTGTTCCAGAAAATCCTGGTCGACTATTACGGATCGCCGACCCCGTTGGGGCAACTTGCGTCGATGCAGAATCCGGAAGCGCGAATGCTGGTCATCACGCCGTACGACAAGAGCGCACTCAAGGAGATCGAGAAGGCGATCGTCGCTACGCCGAACCTCGGCGCGAATCCGAGCAATGACGGAACGATCATCCGGGTGACGATGCCCGAACTGACGCAGGATCGGCGCCGCGAATACGTGAAGATCGTGCGCAGCAAAGCCGAAGACGCCAAGGTCTCCGTGCGCAACGTGCGCCGGAAGGCGAAAGATGAACTCGACGGCCTGAAGTCTGAGTTCGGCGACGATGAGGTGGCTCGCGGCGAAAAGGAATTAGAGCAGGTCACCAAACGCCACGTGGATGCCATCGACGAGGCACTCGGGCGCAAGGAAGCCGAACTGCTCGAGGTATAGGCAGCCATGGCGAACGATCCGTCGCAGGACCCGGACAGGCCCGCTTCTCCTACGGGAACAGGGCATCCGTCGCACGCCGAATTCCGAGCCCAGGTGAAATCGACCCGCGCCGACATCGAGCGCCAGGTGCAGGCGACGAAGGCGCAACTGGATGCGACCAACGAGCGCATTCGGGCACGCACCGGCCGCAATCTGATTCTCGCCATTCTGATCGGCCTCGCGTTCGGCGCCGTCCTGTTGATCAGCTTGATCTTCATCAAAGAGATCTTCATGGTCGTGGCGGCGGCCTGCGCTGCGTTCGGCGCATTCGAATTGACGCACGCACTTCGTGGGGCGGGCTACCTGCTTCCGCGCGTGCCAACTGTCATCGCAGCGGTCGCGATCATCCCCGCCGCGTACTACGGTCAGGAGACCGGCCAGTTGGTCGCGCTCGGTGCAGGCCTCGTGCTCTGCTGGGTGTGGCGCCTGGCGATGGCGATCTCACCCCGTCATCGCACCAAGCGAAGCGCGTTAGGCAGAGATCTCGGGGCAATCGCCTTCGTGCAGATGTATGCCGCACTGCTGGCGAGCTTCTCGGTGCTTCTGCTGGAAAAGGATGGCGGTCAGTGGTGGACCCTGGCTTTCATCGTCCTTGTGGTGGCGGCGGACACCGGTGCGTATGCCAGCGGATTACTGTTCGGTAAGCATCCGATGGCTCCGTCGATCAGCCCGAAGAAAACCTGGGAAGGCTTTGCGGGCGCCGTCGTGACCAGCATCATCGCCGGCGTTCTGCTCGCCGTCTTCATGGTGCATCAACCTGTCTGGTTCGGCGTGATTTTCGGGGTCGTGATTCTGCTGACAGCAACTCTCGGCGATCTCGCAGAGTCGCTGATCAAGCGTGACATCGGCGTGAAGGACATGAGTTCCTGGTTGCCGGGGCATGGGGGATTCCTGGACCGGCTCGACTCGATTCTGCCCTCGGCCGTGGCCGCGTACGCGTTGTTCCAGATATTCGGCTAACGGATTTGGCAGAATAGGGCGGTGAGCACCTTTCCGACCGCCCGAAAGTCCAAGCCGGGTTACAAGACCGCGGAGGTCGACGCGTTCCTGAATCGCGCTCGGGCGTCCTACGACGGAACAGACGCAGACCTCGCGCCGCTGACGGCGGAGGAGATTCGGCACACGGCGTTCTCGATGCACAAGGGTGGGTATGCGACCGAACTTGTCGATGCCGCCCTGGAGCGCCTCGAGGACGCATTCGCAGCGCGCGAACGCGAGCATGCATTGACCGACGCTGAACGGCAGCAGCGACTCGAGGAGGCGCGTGCTACGGCCCAGGTGATCATCAACCGCCTCAGCCGCGACGAGGGGCAGCGCTTCGCGCGCACGAGCTTCCTCTCGCACGGCTACAACCGAGCGGATGTTGACCGGTTCAGCAAGCGCTTGCTGCGCTACTTCAGGGACGGCAAGCCGATGAGCATCGATGAGGTGCGCACGGCTGTCTTTCGCCCGAAGCGGGGCGGGTACCGCGAAATTCAGGTCGACTTGCTGCTTGACAGCGTGACGGATGTGATGCTGGCTGTTCGCTGAGTTTGCGTGTTCGGGTTGGCATGACGCCTCGATCTTCGTTATGGTTTTGTGATCGTGGGTAGGCATCAAGGAACAACGACGCCCCTTGCACCAGCGAAGCCGGTCGGGGTCGTCCGTAAGGGACCCCACTCGCATCTTGCTTCAACGCCCGCGGCCGATGCGCGCAAGGGGCCGCCGACGCAGCCGAATTCTGACGGCACGAAGCGCTCAGGGCGTCGCAATAAGTCCCGCCCGTTCTTCGTCAGCCTGGCCTTCCTCGCGGCTGTCGGCTTTCTCCTGGTGAACATCGTCGATCCATACTCGGGTGCGACGGCCTCTCCCGATTTCGCGCTCGGGCACAGCGATCGATTCGAAGGTCAACCGATCCAAGACCTCGCCGTCGCCGCCGGCTACGAGAACACGGTAACCCGTGAGGCATATACCGTGAAGGAAAAGCCGAAACCACCACCACCGCCTCCTGTTGTCGTGGTTCCGTCCTCGTCGTCCGGCTCCGGCGGTGCGCCCGCCGTCGGCACACCGGACCCCGGGAGCGCTCAGGCATATGCGTTGACCGCCCTACAGGCCCGCGGAATGGGAAACGACCAGTTCAACTGCCTGGTCGCCCTGTGGAACCGTGAATCTCACTGGAATGTGTACGCCTACAACGCCGGGAGTGGCGCGTACGGCATTCCTCAGGCTCTTCCCGGCAGTAAAATGGCGTCGGCGGGTGCGGATTGGCAGACGAGTGCGGCAACCCAGATCAACTGGGGCCTCGGCTACGTGATCGGCCGCTACGGAACCCCGTGCGGGGCGTGGAATCATTCGGAGTCGACCGGCTGGTATTAGCGGTACGCAATCTGCGGCGGCGCGATCTTCTAGACTGGACTCATGCCGCGCAGCAACCGACCCCGCGGGCGAAAATCCCCTCAGGCCTCCCACCTCGCGGCGGCAGACGAGGACGAGTTGACGCTGAACCACCTCATGTCGGGGTGGCGCCGCACGGAGCAGCGCCGAGGCTTCGCCTGGAATGTACAACCGATTTCATCGGCCCAGGCGGTCAAGACCTACGTCTGCCCCGGTTGTGAGCAGGAGATCGACCCGGGCGTCGCTCATGTTGTCGCGTGGCGAGCGGATGGCGTACTCGGCGATGCCTCCGATATTGCGGCCCGCAGGCACTGGCATGTGCACTGCTGGAAAGTGAGTTGACGTCCGTGAAACAGATGCAGGATCCGCTCGAACTCCGCGGCGGCGTGGAACTGCCCGCGCGACGCGAGAACATCGAGCTGCACACGGAAGACGGACTCACACTCGTCGGAGAGCTCGCGCTGCCTATCGAGCGTGACCCGGTGGCAACCTTGGTGACGCTGCATCCGCTGCCGACCGCAGGTGGCTTCATGGATTCGCACATCCTCCGAAAGGCTGCGGCGCGGTTGCCCGCGCTGGCTGAGGTGGCCGTGCTGCGTTTCAACACCCGCGGAACCCATTCTCCGCGCGGCACCAGTGAAGGCAGCTTTGACGGCGGTGGTGCGGAGCGCCTCGACCTCGCAGCGGCAATGGCATTCGTTCACGAACGTGGCTTGCCGCATCCGTGGCTCGTCGGATGGTCGTTCGGCACCGAGATTGCGCTCAAGTACGGCAGGCAGCATCCGATCGACGGTGCGATCTTGCTCTCACCACCGCTGCACAGGGCGACCGACGCAGAGCTCGCGGCGTGGGCGGACGACCCGCGCCCGTTGATTGCGCTGATTCCGGAGCACGACACGTATTTGCAACCGGAAGAAGCGCGGAAACGGTTCGCGGTCGTGCCGAACGCGCGTGTGATCGCCGTCGAAGGCGGCAAGCATCTCTGGGTGGGGGAGAACCTCACCAAACGCGTGCTGAGCGAAATCGTGGCCATTGTCAACCCGGCGGCGTTGCCGTTGCCGACGCACTGGTCGGCAGAGTCGTTGCCGACGCACTGGTCGGCCGAGCGCTGACCGCTACGGATTTGTCAGATTTCGTTCTGGTGCGGAATCACGACCTGCTTGATGATGAGCATGATCGAGGCAGCCACCGGAATTGCGATCAACGCGCCGAGGATGCCGAGCAACGAGCCGCCCGCCAACGCCGCGATGACGACGACAGCGCCTGGCACCGAAACCGCACGGTTCATGATGTTCGGGCTCAGTACGTATGCCTCGATCTGCATATAGACGATGTACCAGATGGCGGCCACGAGCGCTGTCAACGGCGACGCGAGCAGCAGTGAGAGCAGAACGATGATCACGGACCCGGTGAGGGTTCCCACAAGGGGGACCAGCGAGAACAGGAAAGCGATCACGGCTAGCAGCAGGGGGAACGGTGCGCCGATGATCGTCAGGAAGATCGCGCTGAGAATACCGTTGCACAGTGCCAGCGTCACCTGCCCCATGACGTATTTGCCGACAGAATCTGAGATCTGCTCCGCCAGGTCGGAAAAGCGTGCGCGCTTCGACGCGGGCACCAGCTCATACGTTGCGCGCTTGATGTTGTTGAGCGATCCAGTGAAATACAACGTCAGAATGAGCACGATCACGCCGCCGAAGAATCCGCTGACGATGCCGATTCCGGCCTGCAGGATGCCACCGGTGATGCCGCCGACATTCTTCTGAATGTAAGACCAGGCCTGTTGCAGCGCTTCGTCGAAGTTGATTGCGGGGAATTGATGTTGAAGGTCTCGGTACCAGGTCTGGTAGGTTCCCGTCTCGACGAACTTGGTGACTTGTTTGACCAACTGGGTCGACTGGTCGACGATGATCGGCACGATCGCCCACATCAGCAGTGCAAGCAGGCCGACAAGCACGACCACTACGATCAACAGCGCCGCCCAGCGGGGAGCCTTCCTGCGCTCGATGAAGCCGACGATCGGTTCGAGCCCGAGGGCCAGAAACAGTGCGGCACCGATATAGGTGAGGATCGTCGACAGGCTGACAATCGACGTCAGGATGAACAGGCCGAGCCCGACCCCCAGCGTTCCGATCAATCCGAGGCGGAACGCATTTTGTATTCTCATGCCGACTATCCCCGCTTCTTGGTCAGCTGTTGTCTGCTGCGACCTGCTCCGCTTGAGTCAGGACCCCCCTGAGAGACTCGAAATAGCCTGCGACAGCCTCGCGCTCGATCCTAATCTGAGAAAGCCGTTCTTCGGCATCCGAAACGAGAATTCTCGTGCGTTCGTCCGCTTCCTCGATGATCGCCTTGGCTCGATCTTCCGCACTGCGCACGATCTGCTGTGCCGTCGCGTCTGCGTCCTTGCGGGCGTTCTTGACCTCTGCCCTCGCGTCGGCCTCGACCGAGTCGGATTCTTCCCGCGCTTGTGCTGTGCGCTTGATCGCTTCGGCAAGTTGGTGGTTCGCGTCGTCCAGGTAGCTCTGAGTCTGTGCGACAGCGTCCTGGTGGTTCTTCAGGTGCTCTTTCTCCGCTTCGTCGGCGCGCGCCTTCAGCTCGACGTCGAGGTCGATGCGCGCCTGCTCGGCTTCGTGTGTACGGCGCTGTGCCTCGGCGAGGATGGTCGCCCGTGTGGTCGCGAGTTCTTCTTCGAGGGCGTTTTTGCTCTGCTCGCTTTCATGGGCGAATTCCGCGCGGGCGTTGCTCAACTCGTGCTCGAGATCGGAACGGCGCTGGTCGATCTCGCGTGCGAGCGCGGCTCGTGCCTGCTCCATCTCGTTCGCCAGATCGATGCGCGCTTGCTTCGAATCAGCAGCAATGTCGAGCCGAGACTGCTCACCTTCGCGCTCGAGCGTCGAACGCGCCTTGGCCACTTCGTCTGCGGCTTCAGCGCGCTGGGCAGCCACTTCGCGTGCCACCGCTTGGCGCACCTGCTCCGTTTCTGCGTTCAGGCCCTCCGCGGTCTGCCGCGCCTCAGCGGCCTCGCGAACGGCAGCAACCTTGAGCTCTGCCGCCTCCCGCTCGACCTCTGCGCGCACGGCTGCTGATTCCCGCTTGCTTGTCGCGCGCAACTCCGCCGCCTCCGTCGCGACGGCGCCGCGGATGGCCGCGGCCTCACGAAGTGCGTCTTGGTTCAGCTGGTCGCGTTGGTGCTTGGCCTTCGCGACGATCTCGTTCGCTTCGATCTGAGCGTCTTGCACTGTTGTCTCCGCGCGAGCGTGCGCATCTGCCAGCACCCTGTCTGCCTGCTCCGCTGTGGTGCGGCGGGCTTTCTCGATTTCGGCGGCGACTGTTGCGCGCAACTTCTCTGCATCAATGTCGGCCTGGGCGATCATTCGAGTCGACTGTTCTTCTGCGACGCGCAGCGTGTTCTCCAACTTGGTGCCAAGGCCCGAGAACGTCGGTGAGCCGACCTCTTCTATCTCAGCGTTCAACTCCTCGATGCGGGCGTTCAGACGTTTGATCTCTTTCGCAGTATCCGCGCCTTGCGTGTTGGCCTTGATCAGTTCTCTGCGCAGGTCCTGGAGGGCTTTGTCGACCTCATCCTTGTCGTAGCCTCGGAAGACTTGGGTAAACTCTGACTCGTCGGTGGGCACTGTGAACCTCTCCCGTGTAATTGGGGTGTGTGGGGGCGCAGGCCGGGGGCGCCTGCAAGCTCATCCGATCCTAGTCTCGGTGAGCGATCGCTGCACCCGCTGCGGGTTCAGACATCTATGATGCGCCTCCCAGCGTCAGCCGCTAGCCTTGACTGTCTTTGATTGTTGCCGTGAGCGCCGACGTGTCTGCGCCACTGGTGCGGTTTCAACCCGAGTGGGCGCATCCGGTGCCCAGCCGCACGTCGGCTCCCCGTCGCACGCGGCGGAATCGCGAGCCGGTCGACAACACAGAAGGAGCTTTCGTGCGTCTTGTTTTGGCCATCGTGACCTTTGTGGTCGCCGCGGCGTTGATCGGCATCGGGATCGCCGAGCGAACCATCTGGGCCTCGCCTAGCAGCCTCGTCGCACAGGCGACGGTCACCGGGGATGCACCGTTCACCGTCATCGACGGCGCCGTGCTCAACTCCCATCCGGGACAGCAAACCCTGTTGGTCAACGGTGCAAAGCAGTCCTTCGTCGCCTACGGGCGCACCGCGGATGTGAAGGCCTGGCTCGGTGATGAGCGGTATGCCAAGTTGTCATACAAGCCGGCAACCAATGTGCTGACGTCGAGCATCGTGACACCGAACAACTCGGCGGATGTCTTCTCGAACACCACCCCGGGCTCCGGTGCGACTCCGGGTGCGACTCCGGGTGCAACTCCGGGTGCAACCGCCACCCCGACCCCATCACCGTCACAGGTGGGTGCCACCGGCGCGACCGGCACGGCGGATGCCACTGCGAACACCGCGAAAAAGCCGGGGCCGAACCCTGTGGGCTCCGATCTGTGGCTTGAGCAGTTCGTCGGGCAGGACGCCGCGATCACCAAGATGAACGTTCCTGACAGCATCAGCGTAATCATTGCCAGCGATGGCACCGCTGCCGCACCGAAGTCGGTCGCGGTGGTCTGGCCGCTGGACAATTCGACGCCGTGGTCGGGGCCGCTCATCGTCGGCGGCGGCATTCTGCTGGTCGTTGGGCTCGTTCTCTACCTGTTCGCGCTACGCGGCATGCGGCGGGCGCGAGGGCCGCGACGCAACAGCGGGGGCCCGAAGCCGCCGAAGCTGCCCAGGTCGGCGAAGTACAAGCCCACCGACGAGCTTGATTCGGGTCCGACGGATCGCCCGACGACCCGTCGGGCGATCCGCCGTAAGGTGGCCGTCATACCGGTCGTGCTCGCTGGGTCATTGCTGTTCACGGGGTGTTCCGCCCAATACTGGCCAAGTTTCGGGTCCGCAGCGACCCCGAGCAAGACAGCGACGGCGTTGGCCACGGATATCCCGGGGCAGGGAAAAGACGCGATGCCGCCCGCAGTGACTGCGCCGCAACTCGATGACATCGTGACGCGGATCTCCACGGTGGCAGCGGAGGCGGATTCCAAGCTCAACGCTGACCTGATCAAGACGCGCTTCACCGGACCTGCGCTGCAGGAACGCACGGCGAATTACACCATCCGTGCGAAAAACGCCAGTGCAGCCGCGCCGCAGGCGATTCCGGCTGGCCCAGTGGTGGTGGGTGTGCCGCAGGCGACAGATACGTGGCCGCGCGTCGTCGCAGCCGTCGTACAAGACAAGTCGAATGCGAAGAGCGCACCGATCGATCTGGTGATGGTGCAGCAGACGCCGCGTGATAACTATCTCGTCGAATATGCGATCACACTGCAAGCGGACGCGAAGGTGCGCGATCTCGCGCCGGTCACGATCGGCGCCTCGCTTGTGCCGCCGGACTCGAAGCTGCTGAAGATCTCGCCGAATGCGCTCGGCCCTGCATACAGTGATGTGCTCCTCAACGGCACCAAAAGCAAATATGCAGATCTGTTCGACGAGAAGTCCGACGGATTGAGTTCGCAGGTCGGCGCAGATTTCAAGGCCAAACAGATCTCGGAACTCGCTAAAACCGCGAGCCTCGCATACACCGCAGGCACAGGCACCGGGGACCCGATCGCGTTGGCCACAAATGACTCAGGTGCCATCGTCGCGACGAGCGTGACCGAGACGGCGACCGTGACGGTGGTTGAATCCGGTGCACGGGTCAGCGCGGGAGATGCCACGGCCGCCCTTGCCGGCGTTACAGACAGCGGCACAGGCTTGGCGACGACCTACGGCTACCAACTACTGTTTTATGTGCCCCCTGCAGAATCGAGTCAGAAGATCAGACTGCTCGGATTCAGTCAGGCGCCCATCTCAGCAAAGGAGACGTCATGAGCAACGCAATGCCCCCAACAGCAGGTCTCCGTGGAGCGATCGACTTGTCCCCGCTACTGAACTCGCAGGCGCCAGGCGCAACGCCGGGTGCCGCGCCGGGGGCGACGCCCGGCGACGGCGGAGTTCCCGGTGAGCCGATAACACTGCCCGGATTGGTCTTCGACGGCACAGACGCGAACTTCTCGCAGTTCCTGGATCTGTCGATGACGATCCCGGTGATCGTGGATCTGTGGGCGACCTGGTGCGAGCCGTGCAAACAGCTCTCGCCGATCCTCGACAAGCTGGTGAGGGAGTATGCCGGCCGGTTCGTGCTCGTCAAGGTCGATGTCGATGCGAACCCGCAACTGAGCCAGGCGTTCCAGGCACAGTCGATTCCGACCGTTGCCGCCCTGATCGGAGGTCGACCGGTCGCGTTGTTCACCGGTGCGATCCCGGAGGCGCAGGTTCGCGAAGTCTTTGTGCAAGTGTTGGAGCTGGCTCAGCAGAACGGCGTCACCGGGCAGGCGCAGGTTGACTCCGCCGGCGAAGACGACGCAACTGGGGAGCCGATGGAACCGGTCGCCGAGCCGCTGCCGCCGCTTCATCAGGAGGCGTATGACGCGATCGAGCGCGGTGATTACGCCGCAGCTGCCACTGCATATCGCACGGCGATCGCCCAGAACCCTCGCGACCACGACGCTGTTGCCGGGCTCGCCCAGGTCGGTCTCCTCGGCAGGCTGAACGGGCGTACGCTCGATGAGATCCGAAGCTCGGCCGCAGACAGGCCGCACGACATCGATGCTCAACTGGCCGTCGCAGACCTCGACTTGTCCGGTGGCCACGTCGAGGACGCGTTCGATCGCGTTCTCGACCTGTATCCAACGGTCGACGCCGCAGGCAAGAACACGGTGCGCGAGCGACTCCTGGAGTACTTCGAGGTCGTCGGCGTGGCGGATTCTCGCGTTGCCCACGCCCGGGCCCGGTTATCCGCACTTCTGTACTAGACCGAAGTTACGTATGAGTTGAGCCCCTACTTCCCCGTCGTTGCGGGGAGTGGGGGTTCTTTTGTATCAACAATTGTAGCCAGTAAAATAGGTGTGTTGAGCCATGATCTATCGTGATTAGCGTTTAGAATTATGGCGTGGCGAAGAACGCAACGGCGATGCATGTGGCCAAAGTGAGAACCAAGGCGGTCAACAAGGCTGGTGAGGAACGCGTCTACGAATCGGTGCTGCTGCGCCGCTCCTACCGGGAAGGCGCCAAGGTCAAACACGCGACGTTGGCGAACCTGACCGCGCTGCCGGACAGTGCGATCGAGGTCCTGAAGGCATCCCTGGCCGGCAAGAGTCTGATCGTCGCCGACGACAACCTGGAGGTGACCCGGTCCCTGCCGCACGGGCACGTCGCCGCCGTCTGGGCGCAAGCCCAGGCACTGGGGCTGCCGGCTCTGCTGGGCCCGGCGGGCAAGGCTCGGGACGTGGTGCTCGGTCTGATCATCGCCCGGGTCTGCAAACCGGCCTCGAAACTGGCCACGACCCGGTGGTGGGCCGACACCACCCTCGCCGAGGACCTCGGCATCACCGACGTCTCAACCGATGAGGTGTATGCGGCGATGGACTGGCTCGCGACCCGACAAGAAGCAATCGAGAAGAAACTCGCCCGCAAACACCTGGGCGAAGATGCCAACCCGGACCGGTTGGCGTTGTTCGACCTGTCCTCCTCCTGGGTCACCGGCACACACTGCGAGTTGGCGGCCCGCGGGTACTCCCGGGACGGGAAGAAGGCTCTGCCGCAGATCGAATACGGGCTGCTGACCGACCCCGCCGGCCGGCCCGTCGCGATCCGGGTCGTGCCCGGTAACACCGCCGACCCGACGGCGTTCCAGCAGATCGCCATCGAAATGAAGACGACGTTCGGTGTCAACGACATGGTCATGGTCGGCGACCGCGGCATGATCACCTCCGCCCGCATCCGGCAGCTGAAAGAGTTGGGCGGTCTCGGCTGGGTCACCGCACTGCGCTCCGTGTCGATCGCGGGCCTGATCGCGGACGGGTGCGTGCAACAATCCCTGTTCGATGACACCAACCTGGCCGAAATCCAACATCCCGACTATCCCGGCGAACGCCTGATCGCCTGCCGCAACCCTGCCCTGGCCGACAAACGCGCCTACAAACGTGAGCAGCTGCTGGCCGCGACCGAGGCTGACCTGACCGTCATCGCGACCGCCGTGACCGCGGGCCGACTCACCAAGGCCGGGCCGATCGGAGTCCGTGTCGGCAAAATCCTCGGCAAACACAACATGGCCAAACACTTCCAGCTCATCATCGACGACGGGCTGCTCACCTTCACCCGCAACCAACACAACATCGATGCCGAGGCGGCGTTGGACGGCATCTATGTGATCCGCACCAGTGTTCCGGCCGAGCAGATGGACACCGCCACCGTCGTCGGCACATACAAGTCGTTGGCGCACGTGGAACGCGACTTCCGCTCAATCAAGTCCATCGACCTGGACCTGCGGCCCATCTACCACTGGACAGAAACCCGAGTTCGCGCGCACGTGTTTCTGTGCATGCTGTCCGCCTACCTGATCTGGCACCTGAGGAACGCGTGGGCACCGCTGACCTTCACCGACGAGAACCGACCCGACCCGGCCGACCCCGTCGCACCCGCGAAACGCTCCACCGCCGCCCGCCGGAAAGCATCCACCGCCACCACCGACACCGGCGAGCCCGCCTACAGCTTCACCGCGTTGCTGGACCACCTCGCGACCCTAACCCGCAACCGGATCCACATCGCCGGCCACGACGACGAGATCGGCTTCGAACTGGTCGCCACCCCCACCCCGATCCAACGCCACGCGTTCGAGCTGATCGGCCAAACCATCCCTACCACGCTCAAGTAGCCAGAAACACCACCACAGTCAGCAGTAAAATCCCGGCTCAAGCCAGAGAAACCCGCCCTCAACCCGCGTAACTTCGGACTAGATCTACTGGCCCGCCGGCAGGAGCTAGGCGCGCGGGCGCAGCCACAGGCCGCCGAGCGGCGGCAATGTGATCTCCGCGGAAGCCGGGCGCCCGCCCCATGGCTCGTCTGTGGCGACGACCGCCCCGAAGTTGCCGACCCCCGACCCACCGAAGATTTCGGCATCCGTGTTCAGCAGTTCCTCCCACTGCCCCGCGAACGGCAGTCCGACTCGATAACCGACGTGCGGGTTGCCGGAGAAGTTCATCAGAACGGCGATCGGATGCCCGTCGTCCCAGCGCAGGAACGACACGACGTTGCGCTGAGCGTCGCCGCCGTCAAGCCACTCGAACCCGCTTGGATCGTTGTCGTGTCGCCACAGCGCCGGATTCTGGCGATACAGGCGGTTCAGCTGACGCACCAGGTCGAACAGGCCGCGATGGCTCGGTTGGTCCAAAATCCACCAATCGAGCCCGCGCTCCTCGCTCCATTCGCTGGGCTGCCCGAACTCCTGACCCATGAACAGCAGTTGTTTGCCGGGGTGTGCCCACATGAACGAGAGGTAGACGCGTACGTTCGCGAGTTGCTGCCAATGATCGCCGGGCATCTTCGACAGCAGTGAACCCTTGCCGTGCACGACCTCGTCGTGGCTGATCGGAAGCATGAAGTTCTCGCTGAACGCATACACGAACGAGAAGGTGATCTCGTTGTGATGGTAGGAGCGATACATCGGGTCTTCATGGATGTATTGCAGCGAGTCGTGCATCCAACCCATGTTCCACTTGATGCCGAAGCCGAGGCCGCCACTGGTCGTCGGTGCGGTCACTCCGCCCCAACTGGTCGATTCTTCCGCGATCATCACGATCCCGGGATTGCGCTTGTACGCGGTTGCCGTGGCCTCCTGCAGGAACGAGATCGCTTCGAGGTTCTCGTTGCCGCCGTGGATGTTCGGTTCCCATTGCCCGTCTTCGCGGGAGTAGTCGAGGTACAGCATCGAAGCGACAGCGTCGACACGCAGCCCGTCGACGTGGAACTCCTCGAGCCAGTACAGCGCGTTCGCGACCAGGAAATTGCGCACCTGTGGTCGGCCGAAGTCGAAGACGAGCGTGCCCCAATCCTTCTGTTCGCCGCGCCGCGGATCCGGATGCTCGTACAGCGCAGGGCCGTCGAAGCGTGCGAGCGCCCATTCGTCCTTCGGGAAGTGGCCGGGCACCCAATCCATCAGCACGCCGATGCCGGCCTGATGAAGCCGGTCGATCAAGTGGCGAAGGTCGTCCGGGTGACCGAACCGGCTGGTCGGTGCATAGTATCCCGTCACCTGGTAACCCCACGAGCCGCCGAATGGATGCTCTGCCAGCGGCAGGAACTCCACGTGCGTGAAGCCCAGCTCCTTCACGTAGTCGATCAGCTGGTCGCTGGCTTCACGGTAGCTCAGCCCGGGCCGCCACGAGCCGAGGTGCAGCTCGTACACGCTCATCGGGCCGTTGTGCGGATCGGACTGCTCCCGCGCGCGCATCCACTCCGAGTCTGCCCAGTCGTAGTGGGTCTCGACGACGATCGAGGCCGTGGCCGGGGACTGCTCGGCATAGCGGGCCATCGGATCTGCTTTGCGCAGCACGGTTCCATCCGCAGCGAGCAGTTCGAACTTGTACAGCGCGCCCGGCACGACGCCAGGGACGAAAAGCTCCCACACACCGCTGCCGCCCATACTGCGCATGGCGTGGCGTGTGCCGTCCCAATCATTGAAATCACCGATCAATCGCACGGCGCGGGCATTCGGCGCCCAAACAGCGAACGACGTGCCCGCGATGCTCCCGGTGACACCGGCGTGCTCGCGATAGTGCGCGCCGAGCACATCCCAGAGACGCTCGTGCCTGCCCTCACCGATCAGGTGCAGGTCGAGTTCGCCGATCGACGGCGCGTAACGGTACGGGTCGTCTGCCGTCCACGTCGGCGCGTGCGGATAGCGGGTTTCAACCAGGTAGTCGTCGGGCCCGAGAATGCTCAGGCCTTGCCAGATGCCATGTCCGACGTGGCCGAGGGAGATACGCGCGCCCGTTGTCGTGACCGCGCTCACGGCATCCGCAAGCGGTCGCAGCGCACGGATGACCGTGACGGGGTCGCGCACACCTTGTGCGGCAACGATGTGCTGCCCGAGCACCGCGTGCGGGTCGTGGTGGCGCCCCTCTGCAATCGCTTTCAACAACTCGTCCGGCAACTCGGGCAGGATGACGCCGCCTGCACCCTCGGGGATGGGACTCATGATTGGACCTCTCTCACGTGGAGGATATGAACCGGCTCAGTGAAGGCGTCAAGGCGCACGTAGTTGTCAGCACCCCAGGTCCAGCTCGCCCCCGTGACGAGGTCTTCGACATCGAAGCGTGCTCCTTCGGTGAGTCCGAGCTCTGGCAGGGCAAGATGCACGACGCTTTCCCGTACCGAATGCGGGTCGACGTTGGCCACGACGATGATCGAGTCCGGCCGGCCCGTTCCGGTGAATTCGGAATCGAGATGTTTGCTGAAGACGAGGATGGCGTCGTCCTCGCTGGAGTGCACGTGCAGGTTTCTCAGTTGCCCAAGTGCGGGGTGCTCTGCCCGCACGCGGTTCAGCATGGTCAGATACGGCGCTAGGGACACCCCGAGAGACTGGGCTTGCGCGTAGTCGCGCGGCCTGTATTCGTATTTTTCGTTGTCGACATACTCTTCCGCACCGGTTCGGGCCACATTCTCGAACAGTTCGAATCCGGAGTACACCCCCCAGGTCGGTGCAGCGGTGGCAGCGATGGCAGCGCGGATCTTGAACGCGGCGGGCCCGCCGAACTGGAGGTATTCCGTGAGGATATCCGGCGTGTTAACGAACAGGTTCGGCCGAAGGAAATCTGCGGTGTCGTGTGCGAGGGAGGCGAGGAACTCCTCGAGCTCCTGCTTCGTGTTCCGCCACGTGAAGTAGGTGTAGGACTGCTGAAAGCCGACTTTCGCGAGCGTTTGCATCACGGCGGGGCGGGTGAACGCCTCAGCGAGGAACACGACGCCCGGATCATCGGCGTTGACCGTGTGAATGAGCCACTCCCAGAAGTCCAGTGGTTTCGTGTGTGGATTATCGACCCGGAAGATGCGGATGCCGAGCGCCATCCAGTGCCGCACGATGCGCAGCACCTCGGTGCGAATGCCCCGCGGGTCGTTGTCGAAGTTCACCGGATAGATGTCTTGATACTTCTTCGGCGGGTTCTCCGCATAGCGAATCGTGCCATCGGGGAGTGTGGTGAAGAATTCCGGATGCTCGGTGACCCAGGGATGATCGGGTGAGGCCTGGAGCGCCAAATCGATTGCGACTTCGAGGCCGGCCTTGCGCGCCTTGCCGAGGAAGAAAGTGAAGTCCTTCTCCGTACCCAACTGCGGGTGGATGGCGTCGTGCCCGCCGCTTGACGCACCAATTGCCCACGGCGAGCCCGGGTCGGCCTCCCCAGCGTTCAAAGAGTTGTTGGGACCCTTGCGGAACGACAGCCCAATCGGGTGAATCGGAGGCAGATACACGATGTCGAAACCCATGTCGGCAATGGCAGGCAGTCGCTTGGCTGCGCTGCGGAAGGTGCCGGAGGTCCAGGTTCCGCTTCTTGTGCGTTTTGCGCCAACCGAGCGCGGAAAGAACTCATACCAGGATCCGACGCCGGCCGCCCTGCGCTCGACGAGCAGCTCGAGCGGCTCGGAGAGTGTCGATAAGCTGATGATCGGCCGCGCATCCAATACCCGTGTGAGCGCGACAGCGGACGCGGCGGCCAGCCGCGCGAGCGCAGGAGCTTTCGTGGCTGTGATCGCGGCTGATGCGTCCTTCAGCACCCGGCGCTGTGCAGCGCTGCGTGCTCGGTCAGCCGCCGCGCGCTTCAACAGGTCGGCGCCGATCAGGAACATGAGCTCGACGTCGACTCCGGCGGGGATCTTGAGTTGTGCGTCGTGCAGCCAGGTCGCGTAATCGTCGGCGAAGCCTCGCGCCTGAAAACGCCACAGCCCCTCAGCTTCCAACTGAACAAGCCTGCGCCAGCGATCGGTGCCAGGTGCGGCAGGCGCCATGCGGTACTCGGAGGCGGTTCCCGCCGGGTCGAACAGCAGAAGATCAACGCCGATCAGGTCGTGTCCCTCGCGGAACGCGGTCACTCCGAACGGCACGACTTCCCCCGCGAACGCCTTGGCAGGCCACCGTCCCGCGTTGACGGCCGGTGTGAGATCCAGGATCGGAATTCGCCCGATCGCAGGCTCGAAATCGTCGTTGGTCGTTGCCACACTCCGACCGTAGCGCCAATGGGCCCATGCGCGGGCGGCGTGTTCGCGTTTGCGGATTGTTTTGCTTGCTCCGATAGTGTTGCCGGGGTGAAAGCAATCCGTCAATTTACCGTTCGCGCCGTGATCCCCGAAGCGCTGGGGGCGTTGGAAGAGCTGGCGGCCAACCTGCGCTGGGCGTGGCACGAACCGACCCGCCAGCTGTTCAAGCACATCTCGGAGGAAGTCTGGGCTTCTACCGCGGGCGACCCCGTCGCACTGCTCGGCAATGTCGAGCCAGCGCGGCTTGCAGAGCTTGCTGCGGACGCATCCTTCGTCGAGTGGGCGAACTGGGTGCGCGAAGATCTGCGCCGTTACCTGAGCGAACCGCGCTGGTATCAGGGGCTGGCGGATGCGCCGGCATCGATCGCATACTTCTCACCCGAATTCGGCATCGCCGCTGCGCTTCCGCAGTACTCAGGCGGGCTGGGAATTCTGGCAGGCGATCATCTGAAGAGCGCCTCGGATCTCGGCGTGCCCTTGATCGGGGTCGGGCTGTTCTATCGATCGGGCTACTTCCGCCAGGCGATTTCGGCAGATGGCTGGCAGCAGGAAAGTTATCCACCCCTGGATCCGGACGGGTTGCCTCTCGTCGTGCTTCGGCACCCGGATGGCACCGCCGCACACATCGCGCTGGCTGTGCCGGGCGGCGGAGCCCTGCAAGCCAGGATCTGGACCACGATGGTCGGCCGGGTTCGCCTGTTACTGCTTGACACGAACATTCCCGAGAATCCGGAAGCACTGCGCTCCGTCACCGACCGGCTCTACGGCGGCGGCGGCGAACAGCGACTGTTGCAGGAGCTCCTCCTCGGCATCGGCGGAGTGCGCGCTTTGCGGGTTTGCGCAGCGCTGAAGGGAGGCCCTGAGCCGCATGTCTTCCACACCAACGAAGGACACGCCGGCTTTCTCGGTGTCGAGCGCATCTCAGGCCTGATCGGCGACGGGCTCGCCTTCGACGAGGCATTGCAGATCGTGCGAGCAGGCACGGTTTTCACAACGCACACACCGGTTGCGGCCGGAATCGATCGGTTCGAACGCACGCTGATCGAGCGGTATTTCAGTCAGCCGGAACTCCTGCCCGGCGTCGACACGAACGACGTGCTCGCCCTCGGGGCCGAGAACTACGAGGGCGGCTCGGCCGACGTGTTCAACATGGCGGTGATGGGGCTGCGACTCGCCCAACGGGCGAACGGCGTGTCGAAATTGCACGGCGCAGTCTCGCGGCAGATGTTTTCCGGGTTGTGGCCGGGGTTCGACGCAGAGGAGGTGCCGATCACCTCGATCACGAACGGAGTGCACGCCGCGACCTGGACAGACCCGGCGATGCAAGAACTCGCGGAGCGCCATCTCGGAACCGCCGATACCGCCCACGCGGATTGGCTTTCGCAGTCGCTGAGTGACACCGAACTGTGGTCTGTGCGTCAGCGGATGCGAGACAACCTCGTTCACGACGCCAGACGCAGGGTTGCGGCGGCCTGGCGGGCCGGTCACACCGGCACCATCACCCCGCCCTGGCTCGGCGAGATTCTTGATCCCGCGATCCTTACCATCGGTTTCGCGCGGCGCGTGCCCACCTATAAGCGTCTGACTCTGATGCTGCATGATCGTGCGCGTCTGCGCAGCATCCTGCTGGACCCGCAGAGACCGGTGCAATTGGTGATCGCCGGCAAATCGCATCCGGCGGACGAGGAAGGCAAGCGGCTCATCCAGGAGCTCGTGCAGTTTGCGGCACAGCCGGAACTGCGCGGTCGGATGGTGTTTCTGCCGGACTACGACATCGCGATGGCGAAGACTCTGTATCCGGGCACAGACGTCTGGCTCAACAATCCATTGCGCCCGCTTGAGGCGTGCGGCACGAGCGGCATGAAAGCGGCGCTCAACGGTGTGTTGAATCTGTCCATCCTCGACGGATGGTGGGACGAATTCTATGACGGTGAGAACGGCTGGGCGATTCCGTCCGCAGACACGGCAGGGGATGCCGCACAGCGGGACGCCCTGGAGGCGAACGCGCTGTATGACCTGATCGAGCACCGGATCGCACCACGTTTCTACGAACGGGGCGACGACGGCGTTCCGGCACGCTGGGTCGCGTCGATTCGGCACACCATTGCGTCGTTGTCGCCTGAACTCACTGCGGAGCGCATGGTGCGCGAGTACGTCGAGCGGCTCTACCTGCCTGCGGCGGCATCCGAGCGTGCGCTCACCCATGATGGCAATCGGCCGGCGCGTGAGCTGGCCGCGTGGAAGGCGCGGGTACGCGCTGCCTGGCCGGCGGTCACCGTCGTGCACGTGGAGTCCGGTGGCATCGATTCCGTGCCGCAGGTCGGCGATCAATTGCACCTGCGCGCGCACGTCGCGTTGGGCGACCTCACGCCTGACGATGTCACCGTCGAGGTCGTCTACGGCCACAGCGAAGGCGGCAGAGACCTCGTCGGCGCGCAGCATGAGGTACTGACCGCGATGGACGCCGGGGACACGACGCGCGCCTACGAAGGCACCATTCCACTGGAGAAGGCCGGGTCTTTCGGATACACGGTTCGGGTCACGCCGCGTAACGCGTTGCTCGCGTCGCCCGCCGAACTGGGTCTGGTCGCCGTCGCGGATTGATCGCGCTCGCCGCGGGCCGGTTCAGCGACCGATTGCGGCGAGGGTACCGCCCGTGACCGCGAGCAGGTCGTTCGGCGACAACTCGATGTCGAAACCACGGCGTCCGCCAGACACGAAGATCGTCTCGAACAGCTCGGCGGAATCGTCCAGCACGGTCGTCAGTACCCTCTTCTGACCGATCGGCGAAATTCCGCCGATCACGTAACCGGTCCTTCGCTCTGCCACTGATGCCTCAGCCATCCGTGCCCGCTTTGCACCGACCACCGCGGCGAGGGCGCCCAGATCCAACTGCCCGGAAACTGGAACGATGCCGACCACCAGCTCGTCATCGGCGTGCACCACCAGAGTCTTGAAGACACGCTCCGGTTCGACACCGAGCAGTGCCGACGCCTCGAGTCCGAATCCGGTCGTCGCCGGGTCATGCCGGTAACTGTGCGGCGTGAATGCGACGCCTGCGCGAGCCAGCGCGACGGTCGCGGGCGTGCCGGGGCCGGCATCCGGTCTACGAGTCAACTGCCCGCTCGTTCATCCTGGGCCTCGTTCACTCTGGGCCTCGTTCACTCTGCCTCATTCACTCGGTAGAGCTGGATCGATGCGGGCGACATCGTCACGGTCGACCCCGGTGAATGCCTTGCTTCCACCCCGGGTGCCGATTCCGGCGGCCTGTCGGCTGCGCTATCCCAGAGCAGGCAGTACCCGGTGACACCGAGCTGCGCCGGCAGCGTGACCGGCACCGAGGTTTCCAGGCCGTGCACGATGAGCAGGGTGCGCCCGCTCTCGGTGAACTCGTCGGTGTTCGCGGCGAGATATTGCAGCGTGCGATTCTCGGGCGACTGCCAATCGGTCACATTCATAGTGGCGCCGCTTGCGTCGTACCAGTCCATCCGGGCAGCGTTCGGGACGGCTTCACCGGTCTTGCCGTAGCGCACCGGTCGCAGCCCCGCGTTGTCGCGACGCAAGCGGATCAGCAAGCTGACTGTTGCGAGCAGGTCCCGTTGTGCCGGTTCCAATTCCCAGTCCAACCAGGTGAGTTCGTCGTCGTGGCAATATGCGTTGTTGTTGCCGCTCTGCGTGCGGCCGAATTCGTCTCCCGCTGTGATCATGGGCACGCCCGCGGAAAGAATGAGGGTGGCCATCAGGTTGCGGATCGCCTTGCAACGAGCAGCCAGGATCGCGGGATCGGTCGTGTCGCCTTCGACGCCGTGGTTGTACGAACGATTGTCGTTCGTACCGTCTCTGTTGTCTTCGCCGTTGCCGATGTTGTGCTTCGAGTCGTATGCCACCAGATCGGCCACGGTGAATCCGTCATGGGCCGTGATGAAATTGACGGATGCGAGAGGGCCGCGTTCCGCTGCGAACGTGTCCGCCGAGCCGGCGATCTCGGTCGCCAGCGCACCGATCCCACTGCTCGGTTCGCCGTTCGAGCGGGCGTCGGCGATGTCCCGCAACCAGAACGTGCGGGTCCGGTCGCGGAATTGGTCGTTCCACTCCGACCAGCCGTCGGGGAAGTTGCCCGTCTGCCAGCCGCCCTGTCCGACGTCCCACGGCTCAGCGATCTTCTTCACGTCGTGCAGGTGCGGGTCGTCGAGGATGCCGTACAACAGCGGATGATCCCGTGTGTACTGCAGGTTCTCGTCGCGCCCCAAAGCGACGGCCAGGTCGAAACGGAAGCCGTCGATCTGCACGTCGTTCGCCCAGTAACGCAACGAGTCGTCGATCAGGTGCCGAACGACAGAATGGCTCGCGTTCAGCGTGTTGCCGCACCCGGTCACATCGATGTAGTTGCCGTGCTCGTCTTGCCGATAGTAAGCCGCGTTGTCCAGGCCGCGGAAGCTGCTGGTTGGCCCGTCGGGCCCCTCTTCTGACGTGTGGTTGTACACGACGTCGAGAATCACTTCCAGCCCTGCCTCGTGCAGGAGTTTGACCATGCCCTTGAATTCCCGCAGCACGGCTGCAGAGCCGGCGGCTTGTGCGGACCTCGTGGCATATGCTGCGTGCGGTGTGAAGAAGTTGAGGGTGTTGTAGCCCCAGTAGTTCGACAGACCCTGCTTGACGAGCCGTTCTTCCGAGACGAACGCGTGCACAGGCAGCAACTCGACAGCCGTTACGCCGAGACCGAGAAGGTGCTCGATAGTGGCGGGGTGGGCAAGCCCGGCATACGTGCCGCGCAGTTCTGCCGGCACGGCCGGGTTCAGCTTGCTGATGCCTTTCACGTGCGCTTCATAGATGACGGTGTCATCCAGCGGCGTGTTCGGTTTCTTGCTCGCGCCCCAGTCGAAGGAGTCATCGACGGGCACGGCCCGCCATCCACCCGAACCGGCGCGCGCGAGCCCCTTGGCATACGGGTCGAGGAGGAACTTGTCGCGGTCGAACGCGTTCGGCGGTGCGTCCGGGCCCGATGCGCGCAATGCGTAGCGCATTCCGGCGCGCAGCGTATCGGAGTGTGCGGTCCACACGTCTCCGGCGCCGCGCGTCATCGGAATCTTCTCGGTCACCCAAGTGGGGTCGCCTGTCGCGAAAACGCACAGCTCGATCGCGTCTGCACTGTGCGACCAGACGCTGACGGAGCAGCCGTTCGTCGTGAGGGTCGCGCCGAGCGCGCTCCAAGCATCCGCCGAGGTCATGAGTTCTACAGTAATGAGTATGACGGTCTACCTTGACCACGCGGCCACGACACCCGCGTCTCCTGCCGCGATCGAGGCGTACGCGCGGGCGATGGCGACGGTGGGCAATCCGTCGTCGATCCACAGCGCAGGTCAGGCAGCGAAGCGGATGCTCGAGGAAGCACGCGAGCAGGTTGCGGCCACGCTCGGCTGCGAGCCGATCGAGGTCGTGTTCACCTCGGGCGGCACCGAGGCGATCAACCTCGCGCTCAAGGGGCTGTACTGGCAGCGCAATCACGCCGCTGGTCGCCCAGCGAGAGCCCACTCCGCTGGTCGCCCAGCGAGCGCCCACTCCGCTGGTCGAGTAGCGAGCGCCCACTCCGCTGGTCGAGTAGCGAGCGCTAGCGAGCGTATCGAGACCCGTATCCAGACCCCTACCGACACCCGCGCCGCGACCCGCACCCGCATCCTCGTGCCCGGCGGTGAGCACCACGCGACCATCGACACCGTCGAATGGCTTGAGCAGTACGAGGGCGCGACGGTCCAGTGGCTCCCGCTCGACGAAACCGGCGCGCTCCGGCTCGACGCGCTTGAGCAGGCGTTGACCGACGACCCGGAATCGATTGCGCTAGTCACAATGATCGCGGCCAACAACGAGGTCGGCACCGTGCAACCCGTGCGGGCAGCCGCTGCGCTCGCGGCAGCCGCCGGCGTGCCATTGCATGTCGACGCGGTGGCCGCCTACGGGCATCTGCCGATCGATTTCAGCCTGCTACGCACGCAGAGCAGCAGCGATGCCGCCGGACTGGTCGCGTTGAGCGTTTCCGCGCACAAGATCGGCGGGCCCGTCGGCATCGGCGCGCTCGCGCTGTCCCGGCACGCGAGCGTCGTGCCGCTGATCCACGGAGGCGGCCAGCAGCGACAAGTGCGCAGCGGCACCCAGGATGTTGCAGCCGCCGTGTCGTTCGCGGCGGCCGCGCGTGAGGCAACTGATGTGCTGGCCGAGGAGTCGGCGCGGTTGTCCGCGCTGCGCGATCGGGTGATCGCCGGGGTGCGCGCAACGGTGCCCGATGCGCTGCTGAACGGACCGGAGCCCCCGTCAACCGATCGCAACCGCGCGCATCCGGATGCCGTGGTCCGGCTGAGCATGAACGCGCACTTCTCGTTCCCCGGCTGTGAGGGCGACTCCCTGTTGTTTCTGCTCGACGCCGCCGGGATCTCCGTCTCGACCGGTTCGGCGTGCCAAGCCGGCATCCCGGAGCCGTCGCACGTGCTCCGCGCAATGGGCCGTGACGAGGTGGCGTCGCGCGGTGCCTTGCGGGTGACGCTGGGGCGCACGACAACGGATGCGGACATCACCGCGTTCCTCACTGCGCTTCCGTCCGCATACGCACAGGCTGCGCGGGCCGGCCTTGCTGATCGCGAGACCGAGTTGGGCATCCGCTAGCGTCTGTTTCAAAACGACGGACATTTTTCCGCAAACGCGGCGCGTCGCACATCGCGCGCGGCGAGTCGCCGAATATCTCCGTCGATTTGGTGCGCTCTGGTGACACCCGGGTGGCGCTTACACTGGAACGCGTGAAAGTTCTTGCGGCAATGAGCGGCGGCGTCGACTCTGCGGTGGCGGCTGCGCGCGCCGTCGATGCAGGGCACGAGGTCGTCGGGGTGCACCTCGCGCTCAGCCGGATGCCGGGCACCCTGCGCACCGGCAGCCGCGGCTGCTGCACCGTCGAGGACTCGATGGATGCGCAGCGCGCTGCCAACCTCATCGGCATTCCGTACTACGTCTGGGACTTCTCCGAACGCTTCAAGCTCGACGTCGTCGACGACTTCATTGCCGAGTATTCCGCCGGGCGCACGCCGAACCCGTGTCTGCGGTGCAACGAGAAGATCAAGTTCGCGGCGCTGCTTGAAAAGGCGCTCGCCCTCGGGTTCGATGCCGTGTGCACCGGCCACTACGCGGCCATCCAGACGGATGCCGCCGGCAACCGCGAGCTGCACCGCGCCAGCGCCTGGGCGAAGGACCAGTCATACGTGCTCGGTGTGCTCAGTGCGCAGCAGCTGGCGCACGCGATGTTCCCGCTCGGTGAGACGCCGTCGAAGGCACTCGTGCGGGCCGAGGCCGCCGAGCGTGGTTTCAGCGTCGCGACCAAGCCGGATTCGCATGACATCTGCTTCATTCCGGACGGTGACACGCGGGCCTGGCTCGGTGAGCATGTCGGGGCGAAGCCGGGGGAGATCCTCGACCGCAGCGGCAACACGGTCGGCAAGCATGACGGGGCGAACGCGTTTACCGTCGGACAGCGTAAGGGGCTTCAGCTCGGTGTGCCTGCACCGGACGGCAAGCCCCGGTTCGTGCTAGAGGTGCGGCCAAAGGACAACACGGTCGTTGTTGGACCGCGCGAAGCGCTGGACCTTGCACAGATTGCTGGTTCCCGGTTCACCTGGGCCGGGCTGCCTCCGGAGCAGCCCGAGCTGCCGTTCGCGTGCGACGTGCAGATCCGCGCGCACTCCGACCCTGTGCCGGCAACTGCCGCGCTCGTCGGCGGCGAATTGGTGATCACGCCTGCTACGCCGCTCAACGGTGTCGCGCCCGGCCAGAGTGCGGTGATCTACCTCGGAACGCGCGTGCTCGGTCAGTGCACGATCGACCGCACGGTCGGCGCGGTCCCAGTCAGCTGACGTGCTCGGCATTCGCCGTCAATCGGCCGGATCGATGCGCCGTAGTCGTGGTACCGCTGACTTCGAATGTTGCGCTCGAAGCGTTTCCGGGCAACATACTTGTTCCGGTCGATGCGTCCGAGCTTGGGCGGGACTCGGTTGCCGTCGTGTCGCAAGTCGGACCGGTCAGCCGGGAGTTCGTTGAACCGTACACGATGGGGCACGTCCCGAGCCACGTGATCTCAAGTATTGCCGACGGTATTCGACTGGTGTTGGGTATCTGAGCCCACCACGATGCGTGGCGGTCCGCAAGAGGAACGGTGAGCGGGACGGCAATGTTTTTCTCGCCGCGAGCGCGGCCGGACTTCCACGCGATTCCGTCGTCAACGTGACAGCTATCGCGACGCTCAACAGGGCAGACCTTGCTGACTACGTCGGGCAGGTGCCTGATGTTCTGCTCGAGGAAGTTCACCGCGGTGCAAGACGAGTCGTGGAGTTGTGAGCGCCCCGACTCGCCAGCAGAACTGCCCTCAAGCGGAACCGTAGCTTTGGGTTGCGCGAACGAGGAGCAGGCCTGTCGCGCTTCAGGAATGAGCAGTTGCTCGGGCCGGCCATAGTAAGCCTCGTTGAACCCATCAGGGCGGGCCACGGGGATGGGGACCGATTTGGCAGTGACGGTGCCGCCCAGACCGTCCGTTAGCGGATCGCTCTCAGGTACGGCTCAAGCCGTCGGTCTCCGGTCGGGGATCCCACCGCATCGATTCGGAGCGAATCGAGGAAGAAGTGCGTGAGGTTGCTCACCCGGGGAGAGCCTCGATCGGCTGCCCACTGCAGCGGGCGCAGGAGCCCTGGTCGGATGCGGAGGATGCGCTGGCGGCGTCCGGCAATACTGAACGCGAGTTCTTCCAGTTCGCGGTATGTGAGGATCTCGGGGCCGCCGATGTCCCAGCTTGTTGGCGGCTCGGCGAGATGGCCGACGATGAATTCTGCGAGATCGGCTCCATGGATGGGGTTGACCTTCGCGGTGCCGTCGCCGAGGGTGAATCCGAGCCCCTTCTTCGCCAGGAGCAGGAAATCGGTGACATCGGAGAAATAGCCGGACGGGTTGACGATCTGGCCTGCCACGCGGCTGCGGCGCAGCGTCTCGGCGAACGCGTGCTTGGAGCGCATGGTCAGTGACGTGCCGATCTCCGAACGCAGGACATTGATATAGAGGAAAGATGCAGACCCGTGGCGCTCCGCATCCTCCAGTAGACGCAAGTTGCCCAGGAAGTCGATATCCCACGGGCTCGCTTTCTGCCGGGTGACTCCCAGAGCGGAGACGACGCGGTCTGCACCCTCGCAGGCGCCGCGCAACGTTGTCGGATCCAAATAGTCCACAACTTTCCACTCGGCAACGTGTCCGCGCAACGATGGCGCGCCGAATGACCCAGGCGCTTCCGCCTGTTCCCGTGACCGAACAAGGGCGCGCACCCGAAAGCCCCGAGAGTCCAGCGCCTCGACAACATGTCGTCCGACATAACCGGTGGCTCCCGCGACAACGATCGTCTCACTCATGCATGCCCTCCTATTCCTGTACCGATCGGTACACGAACTGAGTCTACAATCAAGAAGATGTCTCGTCCACCCCGCCCCCTCGCTGTATCCACGGCCAGGCGTCTCTCCGCGGCCGCGGCGGCCGCGTTCGCCCAGAGTGGGCTCGACGGCGCGTCGCTGAACGGCATCCTGAGGCGGGCCGAGATGGGCAAGGGCTCCTTTTACCACCATTTTGCCGACAAGGCAGCGCTGCACGACTGGGTGACCAAGCGCCTGTCTACTGACCTGCTCGAGGAAGTCCGCCCGCCGCCACTGGAAGCGCTGACCGCAGCAAACTTGCGGCCGGAACTGTCGGAAATGCTCGACCGGCTCGGTCGAATCGCAACAACGCGCCCCGAGCTGATGGATCTCGGCCGCATGTTCCACAATTCCGCTGACGCCGCCGCGGACCGCGCGATCGCGCGAGTGCGCCGCACCGTAACCGACTGGGTGACGGATGCTCTCCGAATCGGGCAGACACTCGGCATCATCCGCCGGGACCTACCCCTCGACCTGCTGACCGCCTGGACCATTGCCTCGCTCACCACCATCGACCAATGGGCGCTGACCGCAACAACTCCCGTCAGGGCATGCCGCGCCGCAGCGCAAACGGCACTCGATGGCCTCTGGCAGGTCCTTACCACCGGACCCACCGACAGCCAGCATCCGTCGCCGACACCATGAAACGCACTGGCGAGAACCTCCCCGACACGATCGGCCCGCGAGCCGGACGTGCACCGCCTCGCGGAGGGCCTGCCGATCATTGCGCGAACAGCATGCCGCCCATATCGTCCTTGATATGGAGTTCTTGAGCGTCGGCGGAGCAGAGATCGCGTTCCGGGTCACAGGATCCGGCCCTGCCCTGCTCGCGCCGGAATGCAACTACACGTGGGATCCCGAGCTGGAAGAGTTGATGGCGCGCCGGTTCACCGTGATCGTTGCCTCGCCAAGGGACTTCGGCGCGAGCACCCGAACGGGTGGGCCGTACGTTCCTGCGCTCTGGGCGTCTGACATGGCTGCGGTGACGCGTCACCTCGGATATCAGCGCGTGCTGTTCTTCGGCTACTCGTTCACCGGCGTGTTCGGCCCGTGGCTGGCACTACAGCTGGCCGAACAGATGTCAATCGCGGCGGTGGCGTCCGGGGGTTTCCCGCTGCTGGGCGACTACGGGATCACCTCCCGCGATGTGGACGCCCAGATGGGGCAATTGGAGCAGGACAGGGATACCTGGGCACGATGGGAAAGCAGGTTCGATCCTCGAGCCGGCGCGGCCTTTTATCGCGATCTGGCCGGGCTGGCTCCGGATGCTCTGGTTGACAACGCGCCTTGCCCGCTGTACTGCTTCTGGGGCGACCACGACGAGGAAGCCATTGGTCGGATAATGCCGCACAGCATGCTCGGCGAAGGCTTGACCCGCCGAGGCGTCCCGTGGAAGGAGTACTCCGGGTACGACCACGAGGGGCTCAACAGCGAGTTGAAGGTTGCATGGCCCGAAACCGAGACCTGGCTACTGCAACAAGCACACGACCTGCAGATCTGAACCCGTCAGCTACAGAGCGGAGAGCCCAATACGCAGAATGCCACAGGCGGTGCGACCCGTTCATAGCAGTGTTCATGGCAGTGTTCATGGAAGTGTTCATGGCAGTGGCCTCAATGTCGGCGGCACTGATTATGCTGAGTCCGTGGCAGAGAAGGCAACGGTCCAAAAGGCAGCGGCACAGCAGGCAACGGCCCAGAAGGCAACAGAAGACCTGACCCTCGAAGAAGCATCGTCGCAGGCGGGCGACCTGACGACGCGCATCCTAGGGGCTCGCGACGCCTACTACGAGAAAGACGCCTCCGTGTACTCCGACGAGGAGTACGACGGCTTCATGCGTCAGCTGCAAGAGCTGGAGCGGCTGTTCCCCGAACTGCAGAGTCAGGACTCGCCGACGCAGACGGTGGGCGGGCGCGCCGAGACGACTCTGTTCGCTCCTGTGACGCATGCGGAGCGGATGCTGAGCCTCGACAATGTGTTCTCGATTGACGAATTCGACGCCTGGGCTGCCAAAGTCGAGCGCGACGCCGGTCGACACGTCGACTACCTCTGCGAGCTCAAGATCGACGGGCTGGCCATCAACCTGCGCTACGAGAACGGCGTGCTCGTCACGGCCGCCACGCGCGGCGACGGGGTCGTCGGTGAAGACGTGACCGACAACATCCGCTACGTGAAAAGCATCCCGCAGCGGCTGACCGGCACAGGGCATCCGCCGTTGGTCGAGGTGCGCGGTGAGGTGTACTTCGAGGTCGAGACATTCCGCCGGTTGAACGCGATGCAGGCAGAAGAAGGCGAGCGAATCTTCGCGAACCCGCGCAACGCCGCGTCGGGCAGCCTGCGCCAGGTGCGCGAGAACAAGAGTCCGGCAGCCCT
Source organism: Rathayibacter sp. SW19 (assembly GCF_030866825.1). Lineage (NCBI taxonomy): Bacteria > Bacillati > Actinomycetota > Actinomycetes > Micrococcales > Microbacteriaceae > Rathayibacter > Rathayibacter soli. The sequence continues at coordinate 2,675,637 of NZ_CP133020.1, read as the reverse complement.
GGACCGGATGTACCGCAGGCTGACGACGCTCTCCATGCTCGTGCACGGCATCGGGGCATGGGAAAACCCGCCTGTGAGCAGCCAGTCGGAAGTGTACGGGCTGCTGAAGACTTGGGGACTGCCGACGAGTTCGCACTTCCGGGTCAAGCCGACGAAGGAGGGCGCCGCCGAATTCATCAGATACTTCGGCGAGAACCGCGGCAGCGTCGAGCATGAGATCGACGGCATCGTCGTCAAGGTCGACGAACTGGCGCTGCATGCTGAACTCGGCGCAACCAGTCGTGCGCCGCGCTGGGCCATCGCCTACAAATACCCGCCGGAGCAGGTCAATACGAAACTGCTCGACATCGTGGTCAGCGTCGGTCGCACAGGGCGGGTAACACCGTTCGCCGTCATGCAGAAGGTGCGCGTCGCCGGTAGCGAGGTGCGCCAGGCGACGCTGCACAACCAGGACGTTGTGAAGGCCAAGGGCGTTCTGATCGGCGACACCGTCGTTTTGCGTAAGGCGGGCGATGTCATTCCCGAAATTCTGGGGCCAGTCGTCGAACTGCGGGACGGCACAGAACGAGAATTCGTGATGCCGGAGTTCTGCCCCGAGTGCGGCACGCGCCTCGCCCCAGCGAAGGAGGGCGACGTCGACCTCCGATGCCCGAACACGCGCGGATGCCCTGCGCAAGTGCGCGGTCGAGTCGCGCACGCGGGTGGACGCAGCGCCCTCGACATCGAGGCCCTGGGTGAAGTCGCCGCCGCCGCGCTCACGCAACCGCTGAAGCCCGCACGCCCCCCACTGCCGACCGAGGCCGGGTTGTTCGAGTTGCGTCTGCAGGACCTGTTTCCAATTCGCGTCATCGTGCGCGACAACGAAACGGGGCTGGAGAAGCTGGGGGAGGACGGCAACCCGAAAGAGGATGCGCCGTTCCGTCGCCTGCGCAAGAAATCCGGCAAGGGCGCAGACCCGGCATTCGATCCAGCAGCCGAGGAATTCGACGGTGACGAAGACTACGTTCCGTCGAAGAACGCGCACGAACTGCTCACCAACCTGGAGAACGCGAAAACACGCCCGCTTGCGCGCATCCTGGTTGCGCTGAACATTCGGCATGTCGGCCCGGTGGCCGCCCGCGCTCTCGCCGACTATTTCGGCTCGCTCGACGCCATTCGCGGCGCAACCCGAGACGAACTCGCCCAGGTCGATGGCGTCGGTGAGATCATCGCAGACGCACTGCTCGAATGGTTCACGCTCGACTGGCATCGCGAGATCGTCGACCGCTGGGCTGCCGCCGGAGTGCAATTCGCGACCCCGGGACACCCAGGGCCCGGCGCCGCGGCTGCGGCGGGCGGGGTGCTCGCGGGCCTCACCGTCGTCGCAACGGGCACGCTGGAAGGTTTCACCCGCGAAGGTGCGCAGGAGGCGATCGTCGCAGCGGGAGGCAAAGCGGCGTCCAGCGTTTCCAAGAATACGGACTTCGTCGCAGCAGGGCCCGGTGCCGGTTCGAAGTTGACGAAGGCGGAGCAACTCGGGGTGCGGATCCTCGATGCCGACCAGTTCAGACGGCTCGTCGAGGGTGGCCCCGACGCAATTTGACCCGACGATGATAAGATCGCGGGCTGAGGCACGCGGGTCGGCGCGATCGCCTGAACTGCGGACCGTTCGGTGGTTCGCGATATCATGAGGGCTGTTCATCTGTCGACCCGAAAGACAGCCTGTACACGTTTCGCTAGAGGGGGGCGGTGCGGGTGCGCGTTGTGGTCGCTCTCACAACGATCGCCTCGGTGTGGTCATTGGGTGTCGGTGCTGGCTTGCCGATCCTCCATGATGTCTCACCCGCGGCGGCGACGACGAGCGTTGACGCGCCCGCAGTCAGCGTCAGCGACCGCGTTCCGGCAATGCTCGATACGATTTCGCAGCTGAAACCCACAAAAGTCTCCTCCTACGTGGAGCAGAACCGGTCCGCGATCGAACGCACCCTCTCGTCCGTTGGGAGCGCGCGCGGCGTCGTCGATTGGTGGGCCGGGTTGTCTGGGGTGGAGCGGGGGTTGCTGTCGCGAGACGCGGCATCCGTGCTGGGAAATCTGGATGGGCTTCCGGTCAGCGTGCGCGACAAAGTCAACCGGGCGCAGCTGACTTCTCGGTTGACGTCACTCTCCGGCAAAGCGAATGATCACCCCGCTGCGATCACAACGGCGCAGACGGTCGAGCTTGCCGGCCTTCGCAGCATCAACGCGGCACTGCGCTCCGAGCCCGGCGGCCCGAAGCGCTCCCTCGTTACCTTCGACCCGACCGGCAGCGCCCGTGCGGCCATTGTGATCGGGGACCTTGATCGGGCCGATGCGGTGAGTGTTCTGGTGCCGGGCATGTCGTACACGGTCGAAGGCCAGCTTGTCGACTGGGCTTCGACAGCGCAGGCGGTCTATGACGAGCAACGAGCCTGGCTGCGACGCCTCGGCACTCCGTCGCGCACCGTTGCGACGGTCGCGTGGATCGGTTACAAGACTCCGGACCTCGGCACCGTGCTCAGCGCACACGACGCTCAGGCCGGTGCCCAGGAACTCGACCAGTTGCTCGCGGGCATCCGCGCGCTCCGAAGCGGGCACCAGCCGTACCTGAGCGTCTTGGCACACTCATACGGTTCGACGACCGCCCTACTCGCGCTTTCCACGGGCACGGTCGGTGTCGACGCCCTTGCTGTGGTCGGATCACCCGGCAGCCCAGCGGCGTCCGTCGTGGATCTGGACGTGAAGGGCGGCAACGTTTACGTCGGCTCTGCTGCGTTCGATCCGATTGCAGGAATCGGATACTTCGGGCCTGATCCGGGCAGCAGCGCCTTCGGGGCGCACCGGATCAATGTCGGTGCCGGCATTGACCCGGTCGATGGTCACATTCTGCTGCCCGCGCTCGGCCACAACGGCTACTTCGCACTTGGAACCCAGTCGCTGCGAAATCTCGCTCTCGTCGGCATGGGTGAAGGTGCGCTGACGACGCGGCCCTGACCTTACCGCCGCAACTGCGGAAACTGGCCTGCCGCAACTCCCGAATACAATTGAGGGGCAAACCCCTGATTACCACGATGGAGACGCATGCCTGAAATCAGCACAGACCAGGTGCGACACCTGGCAAACCTGGCGAGGATCGACCTCAGTGAGGACGAGATTGCGAGCCTCACCACGGAGTTGGGGCAGATTGTCGAGGCTGTCGCACAGGTGAGTGCGGTTGCTGGGGATGGCGTTCCGGCCACCAGCCATCCGATGCCGTTGGCGAACGTGTTCCGCGACGACGTCGTCGTGCCGTGCCTGACCGTCGAGCAAGCGCTGTCCGGTGCCCCCGATCGCTATGGCGACAAGTTTAGAGTGGCCCCGATTTTGGAAGAGGAGTAGCCACGTGACCGATCTGATTCGATTGACTGCCGCGGACCTCGCCGAAAAGCTGGCTGCTGGTGAGGTGTCAAGCGTCGAGGCTACGCGTGCCCACCTCGAACGCATCGCTGCCGTCGACACCGACGTCCACGCATTTTTGCACATCGCGGCCAATGCGGCGCTCGCGACGGCGGCACGTGTCGACGAACGGCGAGCGGCCGGCGAGGAGCTCGGACCGCTGGCCGGAGTGCCGATCGCGATCAAGGACGTTCTGGCCACCATCGACATGCCGACGACGTCGGGATCCAAGATTCTGGAGGGTTGGCTGCCGCCATACGACGCGACTGTGGTCAGAAGGCTGCGTGACGCCGACCTGGTGCCGCTGGGTAAGACAAACATGGACGAGTTCGCCATGGGGTCCTCCACGGAGCACTCGGCATACGGTCCCACCCGCAACCCGTGGGATCTTGAACGGATTCCAGGCGGATCCGGCGGTGGCTCTGCCGCTGCTGTGGCTTCGTTTGAGGCGCCGTTGGCACTCGGCAGCGACACGGGTGGTTCGATTCGGCAACCGGCGGCGGTTACCGGCTCTGTCGGCGTGAAGCCGACCTACGGAGGTGTCAGCCGCTACGGTGCGATCGCCCTTGCCTCCTCGCTCGACCAGGTCGGGCCGGTCAGCCGGAGCGTCCTTGATGCGGCGCTTCTGCATGACGTCATCGGTGGTCACGACCCGCTGGACTCCACGTCGTTGCCCGATGAGTGGACCTCGATGGCAGCAGCCGCCAGGGTGGGGCTCGCCGGGGGAGCGTTGAAGGGCATTCGTGTCGGCGTTGTGAAGGAGATCGCCGGCAGCGGTGACGGGTTCCAGGCGGGTGTCAAGCAGCGCTTCGATGAAGCACTTGCACTGATGGCGTCTGCGGGCGCTGAGATCGTCGAGGTGAGCGCTCCGAGCTTCGAGTATGCGATTGCTGCGTACTACCTCATCTTGCCCGCAGAGGCATCCAGCAACCTGGCCCGCTTCGACTCTGTGCGGTTCGGAATTCGCGTCGACCCGGCTAGCGGCCCGATCACGACAGAACGGGTGATGTCGGCGACCCGTGACGCCGGATTCGGGCCGGAGGTGAAGCGTCGTATCATCCTCGGCACGTACGCACTGAGCGCAGGCTATTACGACGCCTATTACGGCAGCGCGCAGAAGGTGCGCACCCTGATTCAACGTGATTTCAACGATGCCTTCGGCAAGGCGGATGTCTTGGTGTCGCCGAGCGCGCCGACCACCGCCTTCAAATTCGGCGAAAAGCTCGAAGACCCGCTGGCCATGTATCTCAATGACGTCACCACGATTCCCGCGAATCTCGCCGGCGTGCCCGGCATGGGCCTTCCGATCGGCCTCGCCGCGGAGGACGGGTTGCCGGTCGGCATGCAGCTGATGGCGCCAGCCCGGGCAGACGCCCGGCTCTACACGATCGGTGCTGCGCTCGAACAACTGCTCGAGGCCGAATGGGGCCACCCCATGCTCGCGCGGGCACCCGAGCTGTCTGCAACGGCGGTGCGTGGACGGCACGTAGCATTCGCAAACGAAGAAGGGGCGGCGTGATGCCAGGCAAATCCGGCGCGACAGTCGCGTTGATGGACTTCGACGAGGCACTGGCCAAGTACGAGCCGGTGCTCGGTTTCGAGGTGCACGTCGAGCTGAACACCAAGACGAAGATGTTCTGCGGCTGTGCGAACGAATTCGGTCAGGGGGCGAACACCAACACATGCCCCACCTGCCTCGGGTTGCCCGGCGGCTTGCCTCAAGTAAACAAGAAGGCGATCGAGTCGAGCATTCGTCTCGGGCTGGCCCTCGGCTGCGAGATCGCCGAGTACTCACGGTTTGCCCGCAAGAACTATTTCTACCCGGACACGGCGAAGAACTTTCAGACCTCTCAGTACGACGAGCCGATCGCGTTCGAGGGGGCTGTGACGATCGAGCTGGAGAGTGGCCGCGAGGTCACCATCCCCATTGAGCGTGCCCACATGGAGGATGACGCGGGCAAGCTCACGCACGTCGGCGGCGCGACCGGTCGCATCCAGGGCGCCGAGTATTCGCTCGTGGATTACAACCGTGGCGGGGTGCCATTGGTTGAAATCGTCACGCGCATGATCGAGGGCGCAGAAGCCGATGCACCGGAGATCGGTCGCACGTACGTCGCCGCAATCCGTGAGATCGCCAAGGCCCTCGGCGTCTCCAACGCGCGAATGGAGGAGGGCAACGTGCGCTGCGATGCGAATGTGTCCCTGCGGCCGCGGGGCAGCGGGCTGCTCGGCACCCGGACGGAGACGAAGAATGTGAACTCGTTGCGCTCGGTCGAGCGTGCTGTGCGGTATGAGATTCAACGCCAGGCTGCCGTTCTGGACGCCGGTGGCACAATCACGCAGGAAACGCGGCACTGGCACGAAGACACCGGCACGACCTCGGCCGGTCGGCCGAAGTCCGACGCCGACGACTACCGCTACTTTCCCGAGCCCGATCTGGTGCCGGTCGCACCGAGCCGCCAATGGGTCGAAGAGTTGCGCGCAACGCTGCCGGAACCTCCCGCTGCACGCCGCAAGCGGCTGCAGGCCGAGTGGGGCTTCACCGCGCTCGAACTGCAAGACGTCGTCAACGCCGACCTGCTGGACACCGTCGAGGCAACGGTCGCGGCCGGGGCGAGTCCGGCATCCGCACGCAAGTGGTGGACCGGCGAGATCGCCCGGCTCGCCAACGCGCAAGGTGTCGACGCATCATCACTGGTCACGCCGGAGCACGTGGCACAGCTCGCTGCCTTGGTCGACGCGGGCACTCTCACCGACCGTTTGGCCCGGCAGGTGCTCGAGGGAGTCATCGCGGGGGAGGGCACACCGCAGCAGGTCGTTGACGCGCGCGGGCTCGCGGTCGTGTCCGACGATAACGCGCTGATTGCGGCGATCGACACCGCGCTGGCCGCTCAACCCGACGTGCTTGCAAAGATCCGGGACGGCAAGGTGCAGGCTGCCGGTGCTGTGATCGGCGCAGTCATGAAGGCGATGCGCGGTCAAGCGGATGCAGCGCGGGTGCGCGAACTCGTGTTGGAGCGTGCGCAACAATAGTCGGTTCACAATAAGTCCTCGAAATGTCGATTGGGCACTCCGCGGTTCGCGTAGTGTTACGAATACGGAGCCGTTCAGGCTCCCTATCCGAGGGAGTCCACCATGTCGGACAAATCGCCCAAGAAGTCCTCAGCAAAGACGGCGGCGTCGAAGACGCTGAAGGAAAAACGCGCAGACAAGAAGGCGAAAGCGCAGAACAAGTCCTCGTCGCTGTAGCGGGTCACCGCCGCCGCGCGTGTCTCCTGAGGCCGGTTGACGCTGCCTAGACTGGTCTCATGGAGACTTCGAGCGCGGCGGTCACGAAAGGCGTGCGTGGCGGCAACAGGAGTGCGCGCGCATCCGTCGTGTGGTTGGCGGCCGCGATCGATGTCGTCGCGGTGTTTGTATTCGTCGCGACCGGGCGCAGCAGTCATGCCGAGGCGCTGAGCGTCGCCGGTCTTGCACAGACGGCCTGGCCCTTCCTCGGCGGAGCGCTCGTCGGGTGGTTGATCGCCGGGCTGCTCACCCGCGGTGCATGGCACAGCCCGCTCGAGGTGGTGCGTACGGGGCTCGTGGTCTGGGTGTCGACTGTCATCATCGGGATGTTGTTGCGGGTCGTAAGCGGGCAGGGCACGGCGTTAGCGTTCATCATCGTTGCGATCGTCGTGCTTGGCATGCTCTTGGTCGGCTGGCGCGCCCTGGCGATTCTGATCCGTCATCTGCGTGGTCGGCGGCCCGCGCAGCAGGCGGCAGGATGAGCGCGCTCACCGAGCCGATTCGCGCCCGCCTTCAGGAGACCCTCTCCGGCCAGCGCACCGGAGTTCCGGACTGGATCACCGCGTTCGAAGCCGGCACGGACGCCGGCTACTTCGGCCCCGGGTCGGCCGTCTGGGCAGTGCATGGCGGCATGCCGACCCTCGTCGCGGGCATCCGTGCGCTGCTGATGCAATCGCTGCACCCGGGTGCGCTCGCTGGCGTGCACGACTGGTCCGACTACCAGAAGAACCCGCTCGCGCGCCTGGCAGGAACCATCCGCTGGATCTTCACGGTCAGCTACGGTGACACGACCCAGGCGGTCGCAGGCTCTGACTGGGTCAAACGTCTGCACGAACGCATCGTGGGCGGCTACGTCGACGGCCACGGTCGCGAACGTCGTTACGCGGCCAACGACCCCGAGCTGTCATCGTGGGTGCACGTCGCGTTCACCGATGCGTTTCTGTCGACCCACGAACTGTGGGGCGCACCGATCCCCGGTGGTGGCGATCGCTATGTGCAGGAGTGGGCGAAAGCCGGTGAGATGATGGGCGTTGCGCATCCGCCGCACAGCGTCGCCGAATTGAAAGCGCAGCTGCACGCATTTGCGGATGCCGGTGAGCTGCGCCGCGATTCCAGGGTGGACGACGTGGTGCGTTTCGTGCGACGCCCGCCGCTGCGCACGGTGCTGAAGCCCTCTTACCGGGTTCTCTTCGCAGGTGCCGTCTGCAGCTTGGAGCCGCGCTTCCGGGACATGCTCGGGTTGCATGAGGCGCGACTCGGTCCTGTGCGCCTGCCCGTTGTCGCTGCTACCGGGTTCGCGTTGCGCCGCGCGGGTTCACTGCTCGGCCCGCAGACCCAGGGTGAGCTCGCGGCCCGACGACGCCTCGCGCGACTGGCTGTCGCCGAGTAGCAGCAGCGCGTGTTCAGCCACCGAGGCCGACTACGAGGTTGATCGTTGTCGCTAGCACGACGGTGCCGAAGATGTAAGAGAGCAGCGTGTGTCGCAGTACGATCGCGCGCAGCTGCGAGGTGCGCAAGCTGGTGTCGGACACTTGGTAGGTCATGCCGAGATCGAACGCCAGGTAGGCGAAGTCGACGAATCGCGGGTCCTCGTCCGGCGAGTTGAAGTCGATGCCCCCTTCGGGTTCTGTGTAATAGACGCGCGCATAGCGCAGGGTGTAGAGCGTGTGTATCAGGGTCCAGGACAGGGCCACGCTTGCGACGGCAAGACTGGCCAAGGTCACTCGGGCGACGGAGTGCACCGACGTCGCGTGGATGAGCAGCACAGCGACTGCCCCGAGGCTGCCGATGCTGGCCAGCAGGATCAGCAGTTCGCTGATCTCTCGTCCTGGATCTTCGCGGGTTGTGTGGATGCGGGTTTGCACAGAATCAAGTCGCCCGATAACCAGCCAGATCCAGACGATGAACACCAGGCAAGCCGCAGCCCAGCCGGCGACGGGCGCGTTCCACCATGACGTTGTCGATCCGACGGCGTATGCAACGACGATCCCGACGACGGCCATCGTAATCACACGCAATCGCGAGCGACCCTTGTCTGCGTCATCGAATGAGGATGATGTCACCTGCTGATCGTGTCACGCGCCACCCGGTGCCCGCGCCGCGCCGCGCCGCGCCGCGCCGCGTACTGTGGGCTCGATGACAGGCTTGTGTGTGCGCCGCTGCCCCTCGACCTGTATCCGGCTCAGATGCTCTGCCACCGGCCGGTCAGGTCACAGAGGCCAGCGCGAACGACAGAGCGAACCCACCGAGGGATGTGGCGACGAACAGCCAGCCGATCACGATGACCCTGCGCACGCTCTTGCGTCGGCTGTCGTGCCGTGGGGCGCCCCACAGATGGGCGTCGAGTTGCACGCGGTGGGCCTCGTCGATCAGCTTCTGGGTACCGGGAAGCGTGGTGTCGAGCGCGCCGGTATCACACTGGGCACTGATCCGGGCTGCCTCCTCGAGTGTCATGGCCAGCTGGTGTCGTTGACTCATCGTTGGTCGCTATCGCCGTCGCTGCCGATGCCGGCGGGAACGCTGAACCGCCGCCCGGCTTCGGGATGGTGCAGGTCGAACGCGGGCGACTCACTACGGATGCGCGGAATCGACGTGAAGTTATGCCGAGGCGGCGGGCAACTGGTCGCCCACTCCAACGAACGGCCGTTGCCCCACGGGTCATCGACGGTCACCTTCGGGGCGTATCGCGAGGTAATGTACACGTTCAAGAAGAACGGGATCATCGACATCCCCAGGATCGCGGCGCCGATGGTGGAGACCTGGTTCAGCCAGGTGAACCCATCGGTCGGCAGGTAGGTGTAGTAGCGGCGCGGCATTCCGATTACGCCCAGCCAGTGCTGGATCAGGAACGTGGTCTGGAAGCCGATGAACAACATCCAGAAGTGCCACTTGCCGAGCCGCTCGTTCAGCATCTTGCCGGTCCACTTCGGCCACCAGAAGTAGAACCCGCTGAACATCGCGAACACGACCGTGCCGAACACGACGTAGTGGAAGTGCGCCACCACGAAGTACGTGTCTGTGACGTGGAAGTCCAGCGGCGGGGAGGCCAGGATCACCCCGGTCAGACCACCGAACGTGAATGTCACCAGGAACCCGATCGCCCAGAGCATCGGGGTCTCAAAGGTCAGAGATCCCCGGAACATGGTGCCGACCCAGTTGAAGATCTTCACCCCGGTCGGCACCGCGATCAACATCGACATCAGCGAGAAGAACGGCAACAACACAGCCCCGGTCGCGTACATGTGGTGGGCCCAGACCGTGACGGACAAGGATGCGATCGCAATGGTCGCGTAAACGAGAGTCTTGTAGCCGAACACCGGTTTTCGACTGAAGACAGGGAACACCTCTGTGACGATGCCGAAGAACGGCAGGGCGATGATGTAGACCTCCGGATGGCCGAAGAACCAGAACATATGTTGCCAGAGCAGAGCTCCGCCGTTGGCTGCATCGAAGATATGCGCCCCGAACACCCGATCGGCGGCGGCACCGAAGATCGCCGCGGCCAGCACTGGGAAGGCCATCAGAATGATGATGGAGGTGATGAGCGCGTTCCAGGTGAAGATCGGCATGCGGAACATGGTCATCCCGGGCGCGCGCAGGGTCACGATCGTGGTGATGAAGTTCACCGCACCCAGAATCGTGCCGAACCCGCTGATACCCAATCCGAGGAACCACATATTCCCGCCCAACCCCGGCGAGAACGTCGTCGAGGCCAACGGTTGATACGCGAACCAACCAAACGACGCAGCACCCTGCGGCGTCAAAAACCCCGCCACCGCGATCAAACTGCCGAAGTTGTACAACCAGTACGCGAACGCATTCAACCGCGGGAACGCCACATCCGGCGCCCCGATCTGCAACGGCATGATCACATTGGCGAAGCCGGCGAACAACGGTGTGGCGAACATCAGCAGCATGATCGTGCCGTGCATGGTGAAGAGTTGGTTGTATTGCTCGCGGGTCTGTACCACTTGGAGGCCCGGCTCGAACAGTTGCGCCCGCATGATCAACGCCATCACGCCGCCGATGCAGAAATACACGAACGACGTGACCAGATACATGTACCCGATCGTCTTATGATCCGTCGACGTCATCCAATTGACCAGAATGTTGCCCTTACGAACCACCGACGGGGACATTCCGGGCGGCGGCGCTACCGGCTCTCGGAGTGACACCGTTGACGTCATGTGGAAACCTCCTCGTAGGCCAGGCGGGCGTCTGCACGGCTCGGAGAGTCGTCGTCTGCTGGTCCCACGAGGCAACTTAAAAGCAGCCTACTCCGTTTAAATTGTTCTGCGTCGGCGGTTATCGAACCTGGCGTTACCGTGCGTCGTCGTCGAAAGCCCAATCGAACATGTCCTCGACGAACATGCTGAACAGTGCTTTCTCGCTGCTCCACACGGGTGGATCGATGTTGACGCGCTGCCACACGATCGGGTCGATGTCGTCGAGGCTGTCGACGGGGAATCCCCAGTTGGCTGCCTCGCTCGCCTCGTCGAGGAAGAGCAGGTAGCCGCCATCGAGTTCGAGTTCGTCGGGGTCCCAGAAGAAGTTGCGCGCCTCCATCAGTTCGTCGCAACGGCCGACGGCCTCGTAGAACGCCCGCAGCGCCCGCGGCACCGCGAACGGATGCGGCTTCAGCAGTCGCGCTAATTCGGCCGCGGGGATTCCGTCGGCTTCGCTCCAGGCCCGGCCGAGATGGCGCGGAACAAGTTGCCGAAAGGTGTCGACATACGAGTGCGACATGGTCAGTTCCCGTGTTCGGCAAGAAGCGCGTCGCGCACCTGCTTGCGTAGCACCTTGCCGATCATCGACTTTGGTAACTCCTCGACCTGCACCACGTGCCGCGGAACCTTGTATGCCGTGAGGTTCTCGCGCGCAAACGCACGGATCGCATCCTCGTCGAACGAGGCACCCGGCTGCATGACCACCGCGGCAACGACGTCCTCCCCGCCGCGCTCGTGAGGGATGCCCACGACGGCGACGTCTGCGATGCCCTGTCCGCCCCGGAGGCAGTCTTCTACCTCGGTTGGCGAGACGTTGAATCCGCCGGTGATGATCAGCTCCTTGATCCGGTCGATGATGCTGACGAACCCGTCTGAGTCCATTGCGACGATATCGCCGGTGCGGAACCAGTCGTCTGCCGTCAAAGCCTTCGCCGTCTCGGCGGGTTTCTGCCAATAACCGGAGAAGACCTGTGGCCCACGTGCAAGCAACTCGCCGGATTCGCCGAACGGGCGATCGACAGACACGTTATCGGGGTCGACGACGCGAAGTTGTGTGCTGGGTAAGGCCAAACCCACCGTTCCGTCGCGGCGGCTGCTGCCGACGGGGTTCGCCATCAGCACGGGGGAGCACTCTGACAATCCGTAACCTTCGACCAGGTAGCCCCCGGTTTCCTTCTCCCAGAGCTCCACTATGCTCGCCGGCAGATTCATCGCACCCGAGATGGCGATCTGAATGCCGGCCAAGGACACTTTTCGCTCCTTCGCCGCAGCAACGAGTCGCTGATAGATCGGGGGTACGGCCGGAAGGAATGTGGGTGGGCGCTTCTTGATGACGGCTAAGACGAGGTCAGGGTCGAAGGCGGGAAACAGCACGAGCCGCGCACCCATGCTCATTGCGAAGGTCAGGCTCAGCGTCAGACCATAGGCATGAAAGAGTGGAAGCACGGCATACACGACCGTGCTCCCGCGCTCGATTGCGGGCACCCAAGCGCGCGCCTGCGCCGCATTCGCCAGCAGATTGCCGTGGCTGAGCATGACACCCTTTGGCGCCCCGGTTGTTCCGCTCGTGTATTGGATGAGGGCGAGGTCATCGAGTTCCGGGCGGGCGTGCGTGCGCTTGATCCGGCGAGTCGCGAGCATTTTCTCCCACGCGATCGTGCCTCGCGGAGCCGGTACGGTGAGCTTCTTGCGCGCGGTACGCGCAGCCGACACGGGCAATTTCAACGCCATCCGCTTGGAGATCGGCATCGCGCGCGTGAGATCGACGGTGATGACGGTGGTGACGCCGAGGTCGCGCGGGAGCTCTTGCACCGCTGCGGCTGCCTTGTTCCAGACGATCGCAACCTGTGCGCCGTGGTCTTCGAACTGATGCCTCAGTTCGCGCGGCGTGTAGAGCGGGTTGTGTTCGACTACGACGGCGCCAAGTCGCAGTATCGCGTAAAACGCGACCACGTGTTGCGGGCAGTTCGGCAGCACGATCGCCACCCGGTCACCTTTGCGCACGCCAAGTTTGTGCAGGCTGTGCGCAACGCGGGCGATTCGATCGCCGAGTTCGGAATACGTCGTGGTGGCGCCGAAGAATTCCAACGCGACGTGTCCTGGGTAGTCTGCGACCGCAGTGTCGATTAGGTGCGACAGCGAACCGGTCTGTGCGGGAATGTCGTGGGGAACATCCGGGGCGTAGTGCGCGAGCCACGGGCGGTCAGCGTAAGTCGTCATTGTCTCAGCCTACGATCGTCTCTGTTCGGTCGTCTCAGGAGCCATCGCGGTCGTCTCGCCCGGTGAGCGCCAGAAGGCGGGATTGCAGCGGTGCGTCTTCGCCGATCGGCACAGCGGAGGCGAAGAGGCCGCTGGCCTCAAGCGTGTCCTTTTGCGGTTCGAACACCGTCCACGCCGCCTCAACGAGTGCCGCCTCGAGCCGGTCGTCCGTTCCCGTCGCCCTCGCCAGGTCCCAGGTGTGCACGATCACATCCGCTACTTGTTCGCTGAGGTACTGAAGTGCGGGCACGGTGTCAGACGATAGACGAACCGGTGAATCGAGATCGACGTGCTCCCACGTTTCAGTGGCGGCGGCAGACGATGCGGCCCACTCTGCTGCCAGGTCATCGCCGAGAGGTTGGAGTCGGGCACGGGCCTCACCGGCGGTCCGTCCGGCAAGGAGGAGAGGAGCCCAACGCTGCTCGTCGATCACGTGCGCCACCAGTTCGCGCACGTTCCACAACTCGTCGGGCGTCGGTGCCGACCAGTCGGTCACGCTCGCTATACGCATGCCGAACGTGCGGTGTGCCGTTCGCTGAAGTTCTCGCCAGTCGATCGTCGTGTCATCGGTCATGTCGTTGTGCTCCCGCTTCTGAGGTGTCACTCGCGAGCTGAGGCGCGAGTCGTGACGCCATTGCGTGTGCGTACCGCAACGCGCGCTCGATCCGTTCTGTTCCCGCCTGTTATGGTTTCGTTGGCGTTCGACACCGGAGCCCGGGCCCGTGCGCGCCGATGATCGCTATTCGTGTCATGCGTCCATCTTGCTCTGTGTGGGCGTGCTCTGTGTGGGCGTGCTCTGTGTGGGCGTGCTCTGTGTGGTCCTACTCTGCGCAGGCCCGGCGGTGATATCTTGTGTGGCATGGTTCAGGTGCTTGAGCTGCTCGCGCGGTGGTTCGTCGCCGGCGTCGACCTGCTCGGAATGAGCACCGGCCCAACTGCGGCCGTGGCGCTGCTCGGAGTCATCGGGCTGACAACACTCGCACTTGCGCTGACGGTGCGGCATCTGACGGCCCTGAGTGCGTCTTTCGTGTTGTTGACGCCGCTGCGGGTGCAGCGTGAATCGACGGATATTGCGGTTCTGCTCGCGCGCAGTGATCCGGATGCTGAAGGCCATGCGCGCCCGCGAGCACCGGCTGCCTCGCTGACGGTCGCCTAGCACACCGAGACTCTGGTCTCTTCGGCAGCAAGCCGAACGCTGATGTCGCGCGCTCAGGCGGCCATACGGCTTCACCTATCCGTATGACAGCAAGGACACCTTCGCATGAACATCTATGCTTCAGGACCCGTGGCGAGCATTCTCGACGCGGTGTATCAGTTTGTGAGCGCGCTCGGAGGCGCTCTTCAGCCCATAGCAGGCACCGCGGCCGCTGCGCTCGCAGTCGTGGTGTTCACCCTGCTTGTGCGTACCGCACTCGTCCCCGTCGGCGTGTCGCAGGCGCGCGCCGAATTCAGCCGCAATCGACTGGCCCCGCAACTGGCCGAACTGCAGCGCATCTACGGCCGGGACAAGAAGAAGCTGCAGGAGCAGACCCTGGCCTTGTACGCGCGGGAGAAGACCTCGCCACTCACCGGATGCCTTCCGCTTCTGGTGCAGGCGCCGGTGCTCTCGCTCGTTTACGCGTTGTTTCTGTATTCGAGCATCGACGGCCACTCCAACACGCTTCTAACGCAGCAGCTGTTCGGCGTACCGCTTGGCACGAGTTTCGTTCACCTGCTGGGCGCCGGCCAGGCGCTCTGGCCCGGCATCGCCGTGTTCGTGGTGCTGCTGGGCGTGATCGCTGTGACAACTGCGGTCACGCGCACGGTGCTGTCCGTTCATCCGGCGGTGACCGCGGACGGGGCGGCCGCGGGCACCCCCGCGACTCGCGCGACGCGCATCCTGTCGTATCTGCCGTTCGTCACGGTTGTGTTCGCAGCATTCGTACCGCTTGCCGCGGGACTGTACCTGGTGACGACCACGACCTGGAGCCTGCTCGAACGGATCACGCTCCGTCGGCTGCTCAGAAGCGTCGGGTGAACGGTAGGGGTTTGCGCATCCGGATCAAGAGCACCAGCGGCAACAGAACGTATGGCAGGTTGAATGCCAGGAACTTGACCGGATTCGGAGTGACCCATTGCGGCTCGCCGAAGAACTCGACGCCGAACACGATGATGCCGGTGATCGACACGATCATCGTCGCGTAGATGACACTCGGCAGCTGGATCCAGTTCCAGCCGCGGATCAGCGAGACCACGAGCACGATGTAGAAGGGCATGTAGGCGAAAGCAGACAGCCCCGTCACGATGCGCATCCATGAGGGAGGAGTCATGAATAGCGGATCCGTGTCGTGCGCGTACCACCAGTTCGAATTCACGAAGAAATTCGCAGACGGATGCGCGAAGTCAACGCCGATCGTGGGCAACAGATCGCTGATCAACGACGTGATTGTGAAGGCGCTGAACACGACGATGAACGCGATGTCGATCGAACGGCGGCCCAGGGGCAGATTCGCTGGAGTGGGGTCAGTTGAGGGCATGGCAGGCCCACTCTAGCGGGCCGCCGCAGGCGATTCTATGCTGAGAACATGTTCGTCGAGGGCACCCTTCGATGGCAGGTCACGGAGGATTGCCCGTGGGACCTGCTGATGGCGCTGAGCCTGCGCGATCTGGGCGAATTGGACAACAACACGTCGCCTGCGATCCCGCGCGTCATTCCGCCAGCGCAACTCGTGCGGCATGCGGCGGGCGGGGTCGCCCTCAGCGCTCCGGCGATGCTCGCTCCCGTGGATCGCGAGGCATTGCAGTTGCAGTGGGAGCAATGGTGGCACACCATCGTTCGCCGTGAATTGCGACCTTTGATCACGGGTTTGCGTCCGCCGCACTTCGCAGAATTCGATCGGCAGTTGGAATTGCAGGATCTGATCATTCGGCACTACGACACGGCGCTCGCCTGGACGAGTGCTCGACATGACGAATACGCTCGCACCAGCCTGCAACAACATGCCACACGCGCGGCCGACATTGTCGACATCGTGCGCGACCGCGAACACGAACTGCGCAGGCAGGCCGGCTATTTTCGGCTCGATATCGCTGTGCTACCCCTGGCCGAGCCTGGAGCCTGGATCGTTGGCCCTAACTCGGTCGTTGCCAGCCAGAGCCTCCGCGAAGATTCCGCGTCCTTCCGCGCGTGGTTCCGGCCGTTCGTCGAGGCGCTGGTGTAAGCGAACCCGGTTAGGCCACCCGGCGCTCCGGTGACACCGTCTCGGCAGGGTCGTCGACCACCAGCGCGCCGATCGCGTCGTCGATGCGTGCGAGCACCGCAGCATCCAACCTGACCCCGGATGCCTGCACGTTCGAGGCCACCTGCTCCGGTCGCGACGCACCGACGATCGCAGCCGCGACGTTGTCATTCGAGAGCACCCAGGCAATCGCCAACTGCGCCATCGTGATTCCCAGCTCATCGGCGATCGGGCGAAGGTTCTGCACGGAGGTGAGAATCTCCTGTGTGAGGAAGTCCTTGATCGCGCTGGCACCGCCGTGCGCATCCGTTGCACGCGAACCGGCCGGAGCAGGCTGACCGGGCAGATACTTGCCCGTCAGGACCCCCTGGGCCATTGGGGACCAGACGATTTGGGAGATGCCGAGCTCCTGCGAGGTCGGCACGACCTCAGGTTCGATGACTCGCCAGAGCATCGAGTATTGCGGCTGATTGGAAATCAGCTGGAAGCCGAGCTGCTTGGCCAGGGCGTGACCGGCACGCAGCTGATCAGCGTTCCACTCCGAGACTCCGATGTACAGTGCCTTGCCGGCACGCACGACATCGGCGAATGCCTGCATAGTCTCTTCGATCGGCGTCTCGTAGTCGTAGCGGTGCGCCTGATAGAGGTCGACGTAGTCCGTGCCGAGCCTCGCGAGCGAACCGTCGATCGATTCCAGGATGTGCTTGCGCGACAGACCGGTGTCGTTGTGGCCCTTCGGCCCCGTCGGCCAATAGACCTTCGTGAAGATTTCAAGGGACGCGCGACGCTCTGACTTGAGAGCATCGCCCAGCACAACCTCGGCGGCCGTGTTCGCATAGGCATCGGCGGTGTCGAAGGTGGTGATGCCGGCGTCGAGTGCTGCGCGCACGCACTGGGTTGCCGTGTCGTTCTCGATCTGCGAGCCGTGGGTCAGCCAGTTTCCGTAAATAATCTCTGAGATCTTGAAGCCGCTATTGCCGAGGTAACGAAAGTTCATGCTGTCAACGTTACCGGTTCGGCCCACTGTCACCGGCAGATGCAAGACTAGGACGATGGGGCGCGCGGATGGCAGTCAGCGGCAGGTTTCGCTCGCCGCCGTCGACGACACCGATGCCACGATTCTGCATGTCGATATGGACGCTTTCTTCGCGGCCGTGGAATTGTTGGACCATCCAGAATTGCGTGGCAAGCCGGCGATCGTCGCCCACTCCAGCGGGCGCTCCGTCGTCACAAGCGCGACCTACGAAGCCCGCCGCTACGGCGTTCGTAGCGCCATGCCTGTCGGGCAGGCACTACGGCTCTGCCCGAACGCCGTGGTGTTGCCGCCGCACATGGAACGCTATCGAGAGTATTCACGCCGGGTGATCGAACTTTTCCACGAGGTGACGCCACTCGTCGAGCAGGTGAGCATCGACGAGGCGTTCCTCGACGTCGCCGGTGCCCGCAAACTGCTCGGATCCCCTGCCACGATCGCGGCAGGGTTGCGTGCACGGGTATTGGAACGCACCGGGCTGCCGTGCTCGGTTGGGGCAGCGGGCACGAAGTTCGTCGCCAAGCTCGCCTCAGGCCTGGCCAAACCGAATGGACTGCTGGTGATTCCGCCGGCCGAGACCCTTGCTTTTCTGCACCCGTTGCCGATCTCGGCGCTCTGGGGCGTCGGCCCGAGCACGCAGGAGTCTCTTTCCGCCCTCGGGCTGCGCACCGTGCGCGATATTGCGGAGTTTCCGCTCGCGGCACTGGAGAAACGCATCGGGGCTGCCGGCGCCCGCAAGCTGCACGATCTGGCCAACGGGATCGACCCACGCGATGTAATGGTGTTCACGCGGGAGAAGAGTGTCGGACATGAGATCACCTTCGAGCACGACCTGACCGACCCGACCGAATTGCGTCGTGAGCTGTTGCGCTTGTCAACACGCACAGGGGAGCGGCTGCGCAGCTCGGGGTTGGCCGGCCGCACCGTGGCGTTGAAGCTGCGTTATGCAGATTTTCGCACAATCAGCCGTTCCCGCACTCTGGCGGAGCCCACGAACGTCGGGCGGCGGATTTACGAAGAGGTCGCATCCGTTTTCGACGCGTTGGATACGGCGGGGGCCGCTATTCGGCTGATCGGGGTGCGCGTCGAGCAGCTGGAGAGCGCCGGCACCGGCGCGCCAGCCCTCTGGGATCCTGACGAGGAGTGGCGAGACGCCGAACGGGCCATCGACACGGTCAGTGCACGGTTCGGTGGCGATGCGATTACGCCAGCCTCGCTCGTGAACGTCTCGCGCAGTCGCGTCGGCGAGACCTCGGCACTTCGGGCGCAGCGCGAAGCTGGCAAGTAGGTTAGTAGACCGGTAGCGTTGGCACATGGCTAATCTCACGCTCCAACTTGCAGAGACCGTCAGGAACGCAGGCGTGCGGTCCGTGTACGGTGACCCGGTCGAACTCGACGGCGTGACGATTGTTCCGGTCGCCCTTGTGGGGTTCGGTTTCGGCGGGGGAAGCGATTCCGGCGACGAGGCCACGGCGGCCAGCGGGGGTGGCGGAGGCGGTTACAGTGTGCCGATCGGTGCATACGTACGGGATCGTAACGGAATGCATTTCGAACCGAACGTCATCACGTTGCTTGCCGTGGGCATCCCGTTCGTCTGCGTCGCGGGCCGCGCCCTGTCGAAGGTGATCAGGGCGCTGAAGAAGTAGGGCGCTCGAACTGAACGGTTGGTGCGAGCGTGCCCAGCCACTTGGCAATGCCGATGGTCAAGCTTTGCCCGCGCGCGCCGCGACGGACGACGAACATCGCAATGAACAGGCCGGACATCAGCACATTCTGCAGGAATGCCGTGTACCCGCCGCCCAGGCCGATGCCGAACTTCGCGAAGAACACCCACTGGCATGCTAATCCGATCGCGAAGATCAGAATGCCCCATCCGATGAACATGGGTCGCGTCACGAAGTTCGGTAGTTCCGCCCGCCCATAGCGGAAGAAGGTGACGACGATGACAATGTCCAGGGCACCCCACACCATGCTGACGGCACCCTGGGCAGGCACACCGTCGACCACGCTCATCACGGCGTTGCTGAGCTCCCACGCCAGGTTCAACGCGAGTGCGGCAGCCGGGATCGCGTAGGTTCTGCGCTTGAATCCGATTCGGATAGCGTCGACATAGACGACCGTCCAGGCGATCCCGCTGACCAGAGTCAGGACCATCGCCGCGAGCGACATCAACGTGCCATTACGAAGTAAGACCGCGCCGCTGCGCAGCAGCACGTGCCTCGGCGACACGAATCTGATGCTGGCGGCGCTGTTTGCGCCACCTCATCAGCACGATACGCAGCATCACGAGGAACGCGATCACGACGACGGCGAGCAGAAAGAAGATCATCGTGGTTCCTTCGGGCTGTTCGGCGACGTTGGCTTGATCCGCACGAGACTCATCCTACGGCGAACGGCGCATGGATCCGTGCCTCGCGCTATACTCGGTGGCGAACACGGGAGTCCGGTGAGCCGGGCTGAGAGGAAGGTTCTCAACCTTCGACCGTCGAACCTGATCTGGGTCATGCCAGCGCAGGGAGGCAATCAATCTCTCCGGGTTCCGTCATCCGGCGGGCCCCACACCCGTGCCCTCGTTTCATTTCGAATTAAGGGGCACGAACAGTGCAGACAACAACGGAATCAACCGGCTTACCGGCGACGAAGCGCACGCGATCGCTGCGCTGGCGAGTCGTCGACATCGTCATAGCCAGCGTCATCGCGGTTGCGGCGGGCGTTATCTTCTGGGCCTGGGATCAGGCCTCCAACCCGATCGGCGCTCCGATCCAGGCCGCGCTTCCGGGCCTTCAAGGCATCATCAACGGCCCGTGGCTGTTCGCAGGCGTGCTCGGCGGCCTGATCGTGCGCAAACCGGGCGCGGCGCTCTACGTCGAACTGGTCGCAGCCACCGTCTCGGCACTCATGGTCACGCAGTGGGGAGCATTGACTCTGCTCTCCGGCCTGGTACAAGGCCTTGGTGCGGAGCTTGTCTTCGCAGTTTTCCTGTACGCGCACTGGAATTGGTTCGTCGCGCTGCTGGCCGGTGCCGGTGCCGGGATCGCCGAGTCCATCCTGGATCTGCTGGTCTGGTATCCGGGCGCGAAGTTCTCCTTCGCCCTCACGTACGCCATCTCCACCACGATCTCAGGGTTGTTGATTGCGGGTCTCGGTTCCTGGCTGATCGTCAAAGCGCTGGCCAAGACCGGCGCGTTGAACCGATTCGCCGCCGGCCGAGAATCGCGGGTCACGGTCTAGGCGGCAGAAATGAATCGTGCCTCGCGGACAGCGGGCCAGACGATGACAACGGGCCACACGTTCCGGCCGGCATCCGTGCGCGCGTCTGGCTGGGGTTGGCGGCACGCCGGTCGTCGTGAGTGGGCGTTACGTGAGGTGCAGCTGAGCATCGAACCGGGCGAGCGGGTACTGCTGCTCGGGGCATCCGGTTCGGGTAAGAGCACGCTGCTGGCAGCGCTGGCCGGTGTGCTCGGCGGTGAGGACGAGGGTGAAGAGCAGGGAATTCTGCGAGTCGACGGGGCAGATCCTGCTCGTCAGCGCGGTCGCAGCGGCCTTCTCTTGCAGGACCCGGACTCTCAGGTGGTGCTGGCGCGCGTCGGCGACGACGTTGCATTCGGTTGTGAGAACCTTGGCGTGCCGCGTGCTGAACTCTGGTCTCGCGTGCGTGAGTCGCTCGGCGCTGTCGGCCTGAGCCTGCCGCTGGATCACCCGACGGCCGGGCTTTCCGGAGGCCAGAAGCAACGGCTCGCGCTGGCCGGCCTCGTGGCGATGCGCCCCGGGCTGTTGCTTCTGGACGAGCCGACCGCAAACCTCGACCCAGACGGCGTGCTTCAGGTACGCTCCGCCATTGACGCCGTGCTGCAGACCACCGGTGCAACCCTGGTCGTCGTCGAGCATCGGGTCGACATCTGGCAAGGGCTCGTCGATCGTGTCATCGTGCTTGGCACAGACGGTATTCTTGCGGACGGCGCGCCGGACACGGTGCTGCGCCAGGAGGCGGCGCGACTGCACGGGAGTGGAGTGTGGCTGCCCGGCGAGCGGGCGGGGGCCGATCCGGTGTCGATCGCGCATCCGGTGTTGGATGCCGAGCCGCCGTCGGCGCTGCTTCAGGCGCGCGGTGTCGCTGTCGGGCGGGGGCGCGGACCCGCCGTCGCGCACGGGCTGGATCTCGCCGTCGCGGCCGGTACGACAACTGTTATCAGCGGGCCGAACGGAGTGGGCAAGTCGACGTTCGCCTTGACGCTTGGTGGGCTGATCCCTCCGCTTGCGGGAACCCTGACCGCTGCAGAAGGGCTTGCCGGGTCAGCAGGTGCCACACCGGTTCGATGGCGTTCTCGGGAATTGCTCACCCGCATCGGCAGCGTCTTCCAAAGTCCTGAGCACCAATTTGTCGCTTCGAGCGTTCGGGAGGAACTTGCTGTCGGGCCTCGCGCGCTGCGCCTGCCACTCGCGCAGCTCACCGAACGCGTCGATGAGCTTTTGGCGAGGCTGCGGCTGGCAGAGTTGGCGGACGCGAACCCGTTCACGCTATCTGGCGGGCAGAAACGGCGACTGTCGGTTGCGACGGCGCTTGCGACCCGGCCGCAGCTGCTGATCTTGGATGAGCCGACGTTCGGCCAGGATGCGACGACCTGGCGGGAGTTGATCGCGCTGTTCCGGGAGCTGCAAGCGGAAGGTCACGCGCTCGTCGCGGTCAGCCACGACCCCGAGTTCGCTGCGGCGACAGGCGCATATCGGTGGCGAATGGCCGCTGTCGGTGAGAGGCAACCGGCATGACTGTGATCTCACCGCTGAGGATTGGCCGGCTCGCGCAGGTGAATCCAGTCGCGAAACTCGCCGCGGTGCTCGTCATCAGTGTGACGCTGATCCTCACCATCGACTGGGTATCTGCCGCTGTCGCCTTGGCGCTGGAGTGCCTGCTGCTCGCCTGGGCCAGGCTGCCGCTGCGATCCGTGTTCATACGGACGCTTCCACTGCTGATCGCTGCACCGTTGGCCGGGCTCACAACTGTCTTATACGGCCAGCCGGGCGGGCAGACTTATTGGCAATGGTGGGCTGTTCAGGTCAGCGACGGCTCAATCGCGCTCGGCATCGCGACGACGCTGCGTATCCTCGCTGTCGGGATACCCGCGATCGTGTTGTTCATCACGATTGATCCGACGGACTTGGCGGATGGGCTCGCGCAAATCGTTCATCTCCCAGCGCGATTCGTGCTCGGAGCGCTGGCAGCCCTGCGTCTTGCCGGATTGTTCATCGAAGACTGGCGCGCACTTGAACTCGCGCGACGCGCGCGGGGGATTGCCGACCGCGGCAGGCTACGTCGGCTGGTGTCTGTTGCCTTCGCGCTCTTGGTGCTGTCGATCCGCAGGGGCAGCAAGCTTGCGACGGCGATGGAGGCGCGCGCATTCGATGCGCCGGTCGCACGCACCTGGGCTCGGCCGTCGGTGTTCGCCGGCCGTGATTGGATCGTGATCGGCCTCGGCGGCGTGGTGGCGGCATCCGCAGTACTTGTTTCGATTGCTGCCGGAAGTTGGAACTTTGTGCTCGGCTGAAACGGTGCCATCCGATCGAGGCGGCGCCGCACCGGACGCCGTGCTTGAGACTGTCGCAATGCAGACAGCTGCAGCCCCGATCGTGTTGATCGACGGCCCGGCCGGTGCGGGCAAGTCGACCCTGGCGGATGCCCTCGTCGCCCTATGGCCGGACGGGCGGGCGCCGACACTGCTTCGGATGGACGACCTTTACCCCGGCTGGCGCGGCCTCGATGCGGGCAGTCGATACTTGCGCTCGAAGGTGCTTGCACCACTTCGGCGAGGATCGCCAGCTCGGTGGCAGAGTTATGACTGGGCGACCCGCGAGCGCGGCGATGAGTGGCATCAGGTCGATGCGTCGAGCCCGTTGATCGTGGAGGGTTGTGGCACGCTGAGCGTCGCCAACGCACGGCTGGCAGACGTCACCGTATGGCTGAATGCCGACGACGACGTGCGTAAGCGTCGAGCACTGGAACGCGACCACGGCGGCTTCGATCCGTATTGGGACATCTGGGATGCCCAGTTCGTTGCGTTTGTGAGACGCGAAGACCCGGTGGCTCTCGCTGACGTGATTCTCAACGGCACACCGTGAGAACGCGCGCCTCTGGCCCATTCCGATCGAGCGGCGCTACGGTTATCACATGAGTGACACCGAGCGCACGACTGTGGAGTACATCGTCGAGTACATCGACGGGCCGCTCGCGGGGGGCAGCGACCGCCGGGTGCTGATCCGTGGCAAATACGACGAATCGCTCAGTGCCGTCGCGGCCGTCGAAGGAATGGAATCGCTGTTCCGCTACGTCGCTGTCGACAGCCGCGAGATTCAGGGCGAATTGCACGTGCGTTACCGCTTCGATGCATCGGACAGCGATCCGGTAGAGCCCGACATCGACGAAGACTAGTTTCGCGCTCAACCCCAGCCGAGCGCGTGCAGTTCCGCGTCGTCGATGCCGAAGAAGTGCCCGATCTCGTGCACGAGTGTGACATGCACCTGATCGCGCAGTTCTCGTTCGGTGGAACAGATCGACAAAAGCGGTTCGCGGAACAGGGTGATCCGATCCGGCATCTCCCCGTACCCGTATTGGCCACGACGCGTGTTGTCGATGCCGCTGTACAGGCCGAGCAGGTTCAACGAGCCGTCCTCAGGGCGGTCCTCGATCATGAACGCGACGTTCTCGACGCCGTCGACCATGTCGTTCGGCAGGGCCTCGAACTCCTCGGTGACGAGCTGCTGGAACTCGTCTGCTGACATCTCCATCACGGTTCCAGCTTGTCATGGATTCGATGAGCGGACCGGTGCGCGCGGGTCGGCACGCCGACGAGAATCAGGCCCGGGCGCGGGGCTCAGGTAGGTCTAGGTTCCAGTGCCGCGCGACACTGAGTGCCCACTCGTCGCCATGGCCATTCTCGGCAGGTCCCCTGGCGACAGCGAACCGTGAAATGATGCGCTGGGCGCCCTCCGTGTCGCCGTAGAGCACGTCGATCCAGAAGGAGGTCTGGCGCTCCACACGTGAGGCGATGCGCATCGCATCCTCGGCGCCGCGGTCTCGCATCGCGATCTGGCAGAACCCGGCGTCGTCGGTGGGCACATAGATGTCGCGCGTGAGGCGGTGGAACTCTTCGGGCGCGGCGGGCGCCGCATCGCTCAAGAGTGGCATCTGCCAACCGTGCAGTACCGCGACGCCGCGCCCGGCGTTGCGCACCGAGAGCACGATGTAGATGGCCTCTGGTGTCAACTCGATTGTCACCCTCCCGCCCGGGACTACAATCCATTTTCCGTCAGCGAAGCCGACCTTTTGCGGCGGATCCGACCAGCGAGACGGAAACAGAATAGGACGCAGACCTTCGAGTAAAGCACGCTCGGCCGTTCGCGCGGCCCGGTTGGCCGACCGGGTCGAGGCGAACGTGGCCACCGCGAGCAGAGTCGTGCCGAGCGCCGTGCCCAGGTTGGCGATCAAGGCCCAGTCGACCATCTGATCTCCCATCACAACGACGACCTGGGACAAGTCTGAGGTCGGCGGCGTTCAACGCGCAAGCGACCTACCAGGCGGCACTAACCGCAGCATGCAGGTCGAGCAGCGGCGCCGTTCGTTCGCTCAGCCCGCGGCCGAAGCCGCACTCGGTCGCGACGCCGAAGCGGCTTTGCGCGCGACGAGCTGCGCGCTGTCGGCGCAGCGCGCCGTCGACACCGTCTTCGTGGTGTACGAGCCCTAGATACAACTCGGTTTCGTCGGGAAGGTTCACGTCAGCCAACGGCGCGAAGTAGGCGTCGTCGTCGCGCTCGATCGGCACAGGCAAATGGAACCAGTTGATCGGGCGGGCATTCTTCGCCAAGACTCCCGTGATGAATGCGGCGAGGTGCCCGGTGTCCTGGGGCTGCACGAAGTGCGTCTCTTCGACGTCTCCGTAGCAGAGGTGATAGCCGACTTCGACGTCTTCTGGCACAGCGGATGCCTGCTCTGCCGCTCTCTCGAGGACACCGCCGAGCACATCGTCGAACCAAGGTGTCAGCGGATAGCCGGACGGCAGCCGTGCACTCTCCAGCAGGCCGAACTCGACGGCGGTGTCCCACTGGATGGCGAGATCCTCGTGCGGGATCTCTTCGAGAATGCGGGCGAGTTCACCGAAGATGGCGTGCGCGTAGACCGGCTCGAGCGCCGCCCGGTTGCCTGGAACGATGAACGACGCAATCACAGCGGCCGGGGTCGGCAAGGAAACCTGAAAGCGGGTTCCCGGGGCGATCACGCCGGCTTCTCGCAGCGCCGCGAAGGTCGCGTACGACGCGATCGCTGCATCCGCGTAGCCGAGTGAACCCAACGTGAGCGAGGCCGCGTCGATGCCTGAATCGAGCATCAATGGTCGCGCGTCGAACTGCCCGCGCACGTACACCGGATCGCCGGGGATGCGGTTGAGGCCCTTCGTCGCTGCCAGGCGATCACGCTGGAATTGAATCCAGTAGTAGCGTTCGCCGACCTCGCCGTCAGGCATCCGCCGTAGTCGGTCGCCGAGGTGGGCGCTTACGGTGCGGAACACACTCTCGGCATCCGGCAGATTGATGCTGCCGACGAGGTGTGCGCCTTGCGGTCCGCTATCGTGCGGACCCCACGGGTTGGACTCAGGCATTTCCGACCCCCGAATTCATTGGGGTGAGTAACGGGGCTTGAACCCGCGACCTCCTGGACCACAACCAGGCGCTCTACCAGCTGAGCTATACCCACCATGTGCTGCTTGCGATCATTCGATCGATTTGTGTTCGATCGATTTGTGTTCGACTGATTCAGGCAACGCAGACGATTCTATTACATTCGCGGCGCCCAGTTTTCCACGACGGCTGCCGCGACTGCTGCGGCTTCGTCGGAAGTCGGCCCCGGCTGTGGAACGAACACAGCCCCGCGGTAGTAGTCAAGTTCGCGAATCGACTCGAGGATGTCGGCCAGCGCACGATGCCCGCCGTTCTTCTCGGGTGCTTTGAAGTACACCCGTGGATACCAGCGGCGGGCGAGCTCCTTGATCGAGGACACGTCGACGTTGCGGTAGTGCAGGTGCGCGTCGAGCCGAGGCATGTATTTGGTGATGAACATTCGGTCGGTGCCGATGGTGTTGCCGGCCAACGGTGCCTTCTGCTCGCCGGGGACGAATTTCAGAATGTATTCCATCACGTCGTATTCGGCCTGGGCCAGACTCACGCCGTTCGGGATTTCCTCGATCAGGCCGGAGGTGGTGTGCATGTTGCGCACGAAGTCGCCCATCTGGTCCAGTGCGGATGCGTCTGGCTTGATGATGATGTCGATCCCCGGATCGAGCAGGTTGAGTTCGAAATCGGTAATGACGACCGCGATCTCGACCAGCTCGTCGACCTCGAGGTTGAGTCCGGTCATTTCACAGTCGATCCAGACGAGGCGATCCGAGGATGTTGGCATGCTGGCAAGTCTAATCGGGGGCACCGACACGTAGAATTACGGCATGGAACTCCTGCTGTTCACGTCGGCGTTCTGTGAGCCCTGCATGCAAACCCGGTCGGTGATGGCTGAGGTCACGAGAATCGCTCCTGTGGTGCAGGTCACCGAGTTCGACATCGTTCGGGACGAAGCGCGAGCGATGGCCGAAGGCATCCGGTCGACTCCAACGGTGATCGTGCACAATGCTGACGGAGCCGAGGTCTTCCGCGCGGAGGGGGTTCCGACCATTCAGCAGGTGCTCGTCGCCGCGGCCAAAGGGCTCTAGGCGAGGCGCACTGCGGTATCGTGTAAGCGCGTTTGCCCTCGTAGCTCAGCGGATAGAGCAGGAGCCTTCTAATCTCTTGGTCGCAGGTTCGATTCCTGCCGGGGGCACCTATCGTCAGAGCGCTCGGCGACCCTAGCCACGCGAACTTTCTCGACAGATAATGTCGATCAGCCCATTGCCCAGTCGTCATCTGTGTGTACCGCAATTCCAGCGGCACGCGACCCACCGAAGCGAGAAGGGATTCGTCCGATGCGTTACACATTGTTGCTGCACTATCCAGAGGCGACAGAAGAGTCAATCGGCAAAGAAGCAATCGAGGAAGGCATGCGGGCGTTCGCCAGCTACGCCGGTGCGCTCCGGCAGGCCGGCGTGCTGGTCTCCGCCGAAGTGCTCCAGCAGTCAGCGAACACGACGACACTGACGACAGTCGATGGAACGCTACGGGTGCAAGACGGCCCGTTCGCTGACACGAAGGAGCAGCTCGGCGGCACGTTCGTCATCGACGTGCCGCACCTGGATGCCGCGCTTGACTGGGCGCAGCAGGCGCCATCGATCGCGTGGGGCGCCGTCGAGGTGCGCCCGGGCGCTACCTATACCGTCGACGGGGTTTGGAGACCGAACGAATGAGCGACCAGGAGGTGCGGGCAACGGCGGAACACGTCGCCCGCACCTCCTACGGGCGCCTCGTTGCGATCCTTGCGGCCGCAACCGGTGACCTCGAATCGGCAGAAGATGCCGTCTCCGTGGCGTTCGAGCGCGCGCTGACCGTCTGGCCGCACGCCGGCATCCCCGACAACCCGGAAGGGTGGCTGGTAACTGTGGCACGCAATCATCAGCGTGATGTGTGGAAATCCTCAGCGCATCGCACCGTAATGCCGTTCGAGGAACAGCGCACCGAAGCACGTGAGATGCCAGCGCGGACCGTGGCAGCGGCGATGGAAAATCTGGATCCGGATGCGATTCCCGACAAGCGCTTGGCACTCTTGTTCGTCTGCGCCCACCCCGCGATCGAACCGGCGATTCGCACACCGCTGATGCTGCAGGCCGTGTTGGGATTCGACGCCACGCAAATCGCCAGGGCGTTCGCGACCCCGCGGACTGCGATGGCCCAGCGGCTTGTGCGTGCGAAGAGGCGCATCAAGAATGCGCGCATCCCATTTCTGGTGCCGGATCGGGCGGCGATGCCGGAACGCCTCCCACCGGTGCTCGAGGCAATTTATGGCTGCTTTGCGATCACCACGCGGCAAGATTCCCTCGCAGGCGAAGCACAATATCTCGCCATTACGCTCGCGGCGCTGCTCCCATCGGATGCGGAAACCTGGGCGCTGGCAGCGCTGATCACGCTCTCGCTTGCCCGCGCGCCCGCCCAGCTGAATGGATTCGTGCCCCTGGAGGAGCAAGACGTCACACAGTGGGACGCCCGCATGATCGCGGAGGGTGAGTCCTATCTGCGCCGGGCGACGAGGCCCGGAAATCCGGGCCGATTCCAGCTGGAAGCGGCGATCCAGGCGGTGCACTGCGACCGTGCCCGCACCGGCTTGACCGATTGGGCCGCACTCGAGACGCTGTACGCGGCGTTACTGTCGGTCGCCCCCAGCTTGGGCGCGCAGGTAGCGCACGCAACGGTCATCGGGCACGTTGCGGGGGCATCCGCCGGGCTCGCTCTGTTGGACGGCATCGCCGAGCTGGCCGTCGAATTCCAGCCGTATCACGCAGCGCGGGCGGAATTGCTGCGGCGTGCCGGCCGGGCGGCCGAAGCGGCGCGGTCGTATGCCTCGACGCTGGAGCTGACCGATGAGCCGGAGGTGCGCGAATACCTGCAAGCGCGGTTGCGCACGCTCCGGCAAGTGGCGCACCGCGGCTGAGACTGCCGGCTACTTGCATCTGCAACGCGGTAAGGCAAAGCTGGAAAGAAAGGGCGGGCATCCTGCCTCGCCCGTGAAAGAAGTGCGGTTTTATGTCCAACGTGCAACGATTGTCCATTCACGATGTCGATCCCAACGCATATCAGTCGATGTATGCGATGGAGAAATACATCCATGCCGGGTCGCTCGGCGAAGATCTGCTTGCATTGGTCAAGATTCGAGCGTCCCAGCTCAACGGATGCGCATACTGCCTCGACATGCACGGTCGCGAAGCGCGCGCCGCGGGCGTCGACGACCGCCGTTTGGACGTGCTCGCCGGATGGCGCGAAGCGCTGTCGCTGTATTCCGATCGGGAGCGGGCCGCTATCGCCCTCACCGAGTCAGTGACGCTGATCGGAGAGGGCGGCGTCAGCGACGACGAGTGGGGTGCGGTGTCAGCGGTGTTCAGCCAGTCGGAACTCGTGACCCTGCTGATGGCGATCGCGGCAATCAACGTGTGGAACCGGCTGGCGATCGCCACCCATCAGGATCTTCCCGAGACGGTGCCTGTCGGCTGAATCATGCGTCCGGCGCCCGTCCGACCCTCACGCTTCTTCAGCGACGTGCTCCCGGTCGGGCGGGCGCAGCACACCACCCAAGGCCCGCCGGTGCTGCGCGAGCGCGACGAGCGGAAACAGCAGAACCGACAGCATTCCAGCACCGATCAGAGCTGCGGCCGTGCCGGAATCCAGCACGTGGCGCTCGACTCCGATACCGGTGACGGCGACGATGATCGGCAGCCCCGTTGCACTGAATAGAATGACGGCTCTTCGATCCGCCCACGATGCACCGGCCGGTGCGGTGAGCATTCCAGGGAGTCCGCGCACGATGAGCAGCAGCACGAGAATGATCGGCAATAAGAGCAATAGGCGCGGGTCACCGATCAGGGACTTCAGATCGAACGTGAGGCCTGTGTTGATGAAGAAGATCGGCACCAGGAAACCGAAACCGACCGCTTCGAGCTTGGTTTCCACGGCCGCGCGGTCCTCGCTCGCTGCGCCAGACAGCACCACTCGGCAGAGCACGCCGGCCGCGAATGCACCCAGAAGCATGTCCAGTCCGAACACGACGCTGAGAACGGCCAGTGCGGCAATCACTACCAGCACGAATCGCACTGCGAATTGCCCGCTCGTGTGCAACGTCGCCGCGATCAAACGGTGCAGTCCGTGGTGGCTGCCCTTGGCCGCAAGCAAGATGCTCAGTCCGGTGATCAGCGCGAACGCGATGAGCACGATGCTGGCGATCAGCGGGGTGCGACCGCTGAGGAACAGTGAGATTGCCAGCAACGGGCCGAATTCGCCTGCAGCACCGATTGCCGTGACCGCCCTGCCGAACGGCGTTTTCATTTCGCCTGCGTCCCGCAACACGGGCATGAGCGTGCCGAGCGCCGTCGATGTCAGTGCGATGCCGATGAACACCCCGGCGACCGGATTCGGTGCGATCAGAATGCCGGCGACGACACCGGCAACCAGCGATATAAGCCACCCGACGCTCGCCCGATTGAGGTTTCGACCACGGATGGCGGCGAAGTTGATCTCGTTGCCCGCGAGGAAGAAGAGCATCGCGAGCCCCAGATCCGCGAGTATCGAGGTGAAGTCGTCGACCTTGATCCAGCCCAGGATGCTCGGGCCGAGAATGAGCCCCAACAGGATTTCGAAGACGACAAGTGGGATCTTGACGAACCGATTCAACGTCGCGCCGAGTAACGGGGCGGCGGCCGCAGCGAGCGGAACGAGCAATAGGGTCGACAACGGGGCACTCATCTCATCAGAGTAGAACCGAGACGCCGTGTCTCCTGTCATGCGCGGGTCGAGCGACCTACCTGATGCGCGTCGTCGAGCGGCGTTACACGGGGGAAACACGGCACCGCTATGGTGCTGTCATGCGTGAGTTGCAAACGCGGATCATCCGCGAGTTGAACGTCAAGTCGACAATCGATCCAGAGGATGAAATCCGGCTGAGAGTGCGCTTCCTCACCGACTACTTGCTCGCGACCTCGGCCAGGGGATTCGTTCTCGGCATAAGCGGCGGGCAGGATTCCACCCTCGCTGGTCGTCTCTGCCAGCTCGCCGTCGAACAGTTCGCGCTCGAAACGCCCGACGGCGTCGGTGCGGGAGTGGAGTTCATTGCGGTGCGACTTCCATACGCCGTGCAACAGGACGAGGACGATGCGCAACTCGCGCTGTCATTCATCCGACCGCAGCGTGAAGTGACCTTCAATATTCAACGCGCCGTCGACGGGTTTCAGGCCGAGTTCGCCGATGCCACAGGTGAGCGGTTGACCGATTTCAACAAGGGCAACGTGAAGGCTCGAGCACGCATGATCGCACAGTATGCGATTGCCGGCCAGCGAGGATTGCTCGTGGTCGGTACCGATCACGCTGCGGAAGCGGTCACCGGTTTCTACACGAAGTTCGGCGACGGCGGCGCAGACCTGTTGCCGTTGGCCGGATTGACCAAGCGCCAGGGGCGCGCGCTGCTCGAGCACCTCAATGCGCCGGCGCGGCTGTACCTGAAGGCACCGACCGCTGACCTGCTCGACAACACGCCAGGCCAGACCGACGAGGCCAACCTCGGGCTTCGATACGAGCAACTCGACGACTACCTTGAAGGCCTCGACGTGCCGGAGTCAATCGCAGATGCGATCGAAACGCGATACCTTGTGACCGCCCACAAGCGGACGTCGCCTGCGACGATGTTCGACAACTGGTGGCGTTGACGCGCTGGCTGGAATCGATGCGGTGCTGACGGGGTTGATGCGGTGCTGGCGGGGAATGACGCGTCGCTACGACGGTGAGCCGACGGTCGCGGTCTGAACGGTGTCCTCCGGCAGCGTGTCCGCGGCGACCGAAGCGGCGGTGCCCGGTTTCGCACCGTCGGCAGCCATCGAGGTCGCGGCCCCAGCCGCTGAACCCGCATACTGCTCGTGATGCTGCTGGGCTACCCACGCGTCCTGTTGCACGGCGAGGACCTTCTCCTCGGTTGCGCCCTCGAAACGCCACCGGTCAAGGTCATTCATGAATATCTTGCGCGCCCGGCTCGGCTTGTTCTGCCACTCGATCAGCCGGTCACGGAACTCGGCGATCGCAGGGTCGAGCTGATAACCGAAGGTCGCAGAATTGCGCTTCATCTCGGCCAACTGATGGTCTGCCCAGTTTGCTGCGATTCCAGCACCCTTGATTGGCAGTAGACGCACAAGGATGTCCGCCTGGCCGACAGCACGGTCGGACAGCACCTGCTCCTGCGGTGTCAGCGAGTTCCAGACCGAAGCCTCTGTCGCTGCGTCGACGAGGGCCGCGATTGCGGATGCCTTCTGCTCGCGATCACCGCGTGAGATCAGTCCCTTGATCGCACCTCGTGCAATCCAGGCCGAAAGCAGCCCTCCGATAATGACTGCAACGAAGAGCACGCCGGCGCTGAACAGCACCGGTCGATTGTCCTGCGACGTGAACCAGTTTGCGAAATCATTCCACCATTGCATGGGCCGTACACTACGTGCACTGCGTCGGTTTTCGACGGAGGCGCTCCGCGAAGAGCAGGGTCTCGCTCGCTGAAGGTGTCAGAGTCGATCGGTTCCGTCGATCGCGTACCGCTCGATCGCCTCGAGTTCGTCGACGGTGAGAGGACCGGCTGTCAGTGCTGCAATGTTCTGCTCGAGCTGGGCGACGCTGGACGCACCGATCAGCGCGCTGGTCACCTGCGAGTGCCGCAGCACCCACGTCAGTGCGAGCTGAGCCAACGTCTGCCCGCGTGCTGCAGCGATTTCGGCTAGCGCGCCCGCCCGTTCGAGATAGACGGAGGTGATGCGCGATCCCGGCAAGAATCTGCTGGTCGCGGCACGGGAATCCGCTGGCACCGTGCCGTCGAGATAGCGGTCGGTCAGCAGTCCCTGCGACAACGGCGAATAAACGATGCTGCCCGCCCCAACCCTCTCCAGCACCGGCAGCAGCCCGCGTTCAATGTGCCGGTTGAACATCGAGTAACTGGGTTGGTGCATCGTCAGGGGCACGTTGAGCTCGGTCAATGCGGCGGCCGCCGCGATGGTTTGCTCGGGGCTGTAATTCGAGATCCCGACGTACAGGGCCTTTCCCTGCTGCACAGCGCTGGCCAAGGCTCCCATGGTCTCCTCGATGGGCGTGTCCGGATCCGGCCGGTGCGAATAGAAGATATCGACGTAGTCGAGGCCGAGTCGGCCGAGGCTGGCGTCCAGCGACGCGAGCAGATTCTTGCGTGAGCCCCACTCCCCGTACGGCCCAGCCCACATCTCGTAGCCTGCCTTGGTTGAGATGATCAGCTCGTCGCGAAATGGACGGAAGTCTTCCGCGAACATCCGCCCGAAATTCGTTTCGGCACTGCCAGGAGGCGGCCCGTAGTTGTTTGCAAGATCGAAGTGCGTCACACCAAGGTCGAACGCCCTGCGCAGAATGGCCCGCTGAGTGTCCGCTGCTCGCGCCGAACCGAAATTGTGCCAGAGCCCGAGCGATAGTGACGGCAATTTCAGGCCGCTACGACCGGCACGCCGGTAGGACATCGACTGGTAGCGGTCTTCCGCCGGCACAAAGGTCATGGCTCCATCGTAGGAGTCGGTGCGCGCACTCGTCCCCAACAGCGGCCAGCCCACGTCGTATCCCACCGATCCGTTGAGCAGCGCCCCACGCCCCCGTCGAGGCGTTCAGGCTTGTGTTCACGAGACCCGCCACCGGCGAACATATCTGGCACGAGTGCCGGTTGCGGGTCTCGCGCTTCGAACAACATACGCACGACCGGCAGCTGCGAACCAGCGGCGCGGAGAGCAGACAGAGAAGGAGAATCTCATGATCGACAGTTTTTCTACCACAGGCCTGGTGGCAACGGAGCCGAGCCACAGCGCGACCGGTGAGGGAGTCGCGCTGATGAGCTTCCGTCTGGCATCCACGCCGCGAAAATTCAATCGAGAGAGCAAGACGTGGGAGTACGGCGAGACCAACTGGTTCACGGTTACGGCATTTCGGCACTTGGCTCTGAATCTCATCCAATCGATCAAGAAGGGCGACCGGGTGATCGTCATGGGGCGCATGCGCATCCGCGAGTGGACATCGCAGGAACGCTCAGGAACGGTGGTTGAAATCACTGCGGATTCTGTCGGTCACGACCTCACCTGGGGCACAGCGGTTTACAGCAGGACCACCAAGTCGGCGCCCGTCGGCGTCGACACCAGCACGCCCACGGTGAGTGATGCCTTCGACCCGGACGAGCCGGCGCAGGAAGCCAGCGTCGGCAGCGGCTGGGCGGACGCTGCCGGCGAAAGTGAGGGATTGCACCAAGACTCGGATGGGCGGGCGGCGGTGCTGGTCGGGGAGTAGCGGGCAGTGGCGCAGGCGGCTCACACCGGGCTGCACCTAGACTCGTACCGGCGCGGCGAGGACGTGTCGGGAAGGTGTCTCGAAGAATGCTTCGATTCTCACGCAATCGTCGCGGGGGATCGCCCATTGGTCTCGGGGGATCGCGCGTCGGCCTTGGGGCAGCCGCCGGCATGGCACTTGCTCTGGCCCTGTGTGGATGCACCGGCGCACCGACGACACCTCCCGCCTCACCGACCACGAGTATCACTCCAACGGCGACACCGTCGACGACCCCGACACCTGACCCGACGTTGCGTGCCGACCTGGGCGCGGCGGAGAACCTGGCATACTTCGACTTCGTCAATGAGAAAACCCTTGCGGCGCATCCCCAACCGGTCGGTCGCGATTTCATCGACGCGTTGGTCGCTGCCGGTTTTTCAAAGCCGGACATGCAGGTCACCGCCGACAAAACCACGATCAACCTTGTGCCGGGCTCGATTCAGTTTTCTGTGCGCTTCAACGGCCAGTGTCTGATCGGGCAATACGGTGCAGACGGCGTTGGGTACCACAGCGAAGTCACCAAATTGGTGTCGACCGGCAACTGCCTGATCGGCGACACGTCGCCCATCAACTGGTAGCACACGGTCATGCACACGACGACGCGGCGGTGGGCTCCGAGGGTGACGAAACCGCCGACCGCGCCCGAATAGACTGATGCGCATGGCCGAATACATTTACTCGATGGTCCGCGCCCGCAAGGCGGTCGGCGACAAGCTCATCCTCGACGACGTGACCATGGCTTTTCTGCCAGGCGCCAAGATCGGTGTGGTCGGCCCGAACGGTGCCGGCAAGTCCACGATCCTGAAGATCATGGCCGGCCTTGACACGCCGAGCAACGGCGAAGCGAAGCTGAGCCCCGGATACAGCGTCGGCATTCTCATGCAGGAACCGGTGCTCGACGAGACGAAGACCGTCTTGGAGAACGTGCAGGAAGGGCTCGGCGAGATCAAACAGCACGTCGACCGTTTCAACGAGATCTCAGCGGCGATGGCAGAGCCCGACGCCGACTTCGACGCCCTGCTGGCCGAAATGGGCACACTCCAAGAAAAGATCGACGCAGCAGACGCCTGGGACCTCGACTCACAACTGGAGCAGGCGATGGATGCCCTGCGCTGCCCCCCATCGGATACCCCCGTTTCTGTGTTGTCCGGCGGTGAGAAGCGGCGCGTCGCGCTGTGCAAGCTCCTGCTGCAGAAGCCGGACTTGTTGCTCCTGGATGAGCCGACGAACCACCTCGACGCGGAAAGCGTGCTGTGGCTCGAGCAGCACTTGTCGCAGTATCACGGTGCCGTGCTCGCCGTCACACACGACCGGTATTTCCTCGACCACGTCGCGGAATGGATCGCAGAAGTCGACCGCGGCCACCTCTACCCCTACGAGGGCAATTACTCGACGTATCTGGAGAAGAAGCAAGAGCGTCTGCAAGTTCAAGGCAAGAAAGACCAGAAGATGGCCAAGAGATTGGCCGACGAACTTGACTGGGTGCGCAGCAACGCCAAGGGCCGCCAGGCGAAATCCAAGGCTCGCCTCTCACGCTACGAGGAGATGGCCGCAGAGGCGGAGCGCACGAAGAAACTCGACTTCGAAGAGATCCAGATTCCGCCAGGCCCGCGTTTGGGCCAGGTCGTTCTCGAGGCCAAGAAGTTGCAGAAGGGCTTCGGAGACCGCACCCTGATCGACGATCTCAGCTTCACGCTGCCACGAAACGGCATCGTAGGCATCATCGGGCCGAACGGAGTCGGCAAGACCACCCTGTTCAAGACGATCGTCGGGCTCGAGCCGCTCGACGGCGGCGATCTCAAGGTCGGTGAGACCGTCGAGATCTCCTACGTCGACCAGTCACGCGGCGGGATCGACCCTAACAAGACCTTGTGGGAGGTTGTCTCGGAGGGGCTGGACTACATCCAGGTTGGGCGAACCGAAGTGCCGTCGAGGGCGTACGTGTCGACATTCGGGTTCAAAGGCCCAGACCAGCAGAAAAAGGCCGGTGTGCTCTCCGGGGGCGAGCGCAACCGCTTGAACCTCGCGTTGACGCTCAAGCAGGGCGGAAACCTGCTGCTGCTCGACGAGCCGACCAACGACCTCGATGTCGAGACCCTTTCGAGCCTGGAGAACGCTCTCCTCGAATTTCCGGGCTGCGCCGTGGTCATCACCCACGATCGATGGTTCCTCGACCGCATTGCGACGCACATCTTGGCCTACGAGGGCACGGAGGAGAGTCCCGCGAGCTGGTACTGGTTCGAGGGCAACTTCGAGGCGTACGAGCAGAACAAGATCGAGCGCCTCGGCCCAGATGCCGCAAAACCGCATCGTTCTGCCTACCGCAAGCTCACCAGGGACTGACATGCGACTGCATGTGCCGATCGGCTTGCGCTGGAGCGATCTGGACGCATACGGCCATGTGAACAACGTGTCGATGTTACGGCTGCTCGAAGAGGCCAGGATTCAAGCGTTCTGGGCAGACGGAGCAGGTCGAGCGGCCGGCGCGACCACCGCGGTGCTCAATGGGGGCCCGGATGCCGACACCCTCACGTTTCTCGCTCGCCAGGAGGTCGAGTATCTGAAGGCCGTGCCGTACCACCGCACGCCGTTGGACGTGCAGATCTGGCTTTCACAGCTCGGCGGCGCAAGTCTCGAGGTCTGCTATGAAGTTCATTCTCCCGAGGGCGAAACGCCCGATGTGCTCTACACGAAGGCGAGCACGACGATCGTGCTGATGGCTGCGGGCACCCAGCGGCCGCGTCGAATGAGCGCAATCGAGCGTGCAGCGTGGGAACCCTATCTGGACGCGCCAATAACCTTTCGGCGCCACCACTGACGCAGCCGTCCGCGCGTCGGTTGCCGCACGCTCAGGAAACAGTCGCCGTGCTCCCGCTCACAGTGACGGTGAGCGCGGTGAGACCTCGTGCGGCAGGTCCGTGCTCCACGGCACCGGTTGTACCGTTGAAAACGGAACCGTGGCACGGGCAGTCGAACCGGGAACCGGCCGGAGCAACGACGCAACCCTGATGTGGGCAGATCGCACTGAACGCGACGACCGTACCCGCCTTCGGCTGCTCCAGCACGATCGGCGAGCCTTTGAAGGTGGCAGACCGGCCGCCGCCAACCGGGATCGTCGACAGGTCGAACACACCATTCGCCGCGGAGCCGGAGCCAGAACCGCCGGAGCCAGAACCGCCGGAGCCAGCCCCGCCGGCGCCAACCCCGCTTGTGCCCCCATCCTGGCTGCAGCCGGCGAGCAACAGAGCTCCGGCTGCCGCACCCGTTGCAACCACGCTGCGCCTGGTCAGCGCCTCGCCGGCACCGGAATTCGACTGAGTCATGCCTTCCCCTCCCGCGGCAATCGGATCATGCCCTCCTGCGCCACACTGGCAAGCAGAACACCGCTCTTCGTGTAGATCCGCCCCTGGGCAAGCCCCCGCCCCCCGGAGGCGCTCGGTGACTCTTGCGCGTAGAGAAGCCAATCGTCGACACGACCGGAGCGGTGCCACCACATCGCGTGGTCGAGACTGGCCACCTTCAGGCCGGGCGTCGCCCACGCGAGCCCGTGGCGACGAAAGACAGATTCGAGGATCGTGTAGTCGCTCGCGAACACGAGTGCGGCACGGTGGAGGGCGTCGTCATCCGGCAGCGGCCCGGTCGCCTTGAACCACACCGCTTGATGCGCAACGTGCGCGCCCTCGACCGAGAGATACACCGGGGACGGAATGTGCCGCATGCTGAACGCTCGCTGTGTCGCCCAGTAGCGGCCGATCGGGTGGTCCAGGTCGATCAGTGCCGCAGCGGCGTCTGGAAGCTCGTCAGGGGACGGTAGATCCGTCGGCATCGCGACCTGGTGGTCGAGTCCGTCTGCGTCGGTTTGGAACGACGCGATCATCGATAAAATCGGGATCCCGTTCTGGTACGCCTGAGTGCGGCGGGCAGAGAAGGAACGTCCGTCGTGGATGCGATCGACGGAGAATGTGATCGGCACTCCGATGTCGCCGGCGCGGAGAAAGTACCCGTGCATCGAGTGCACGCGCCGCTCGTCTGGGATTGTGCGCATCGCGGCGACCAGGGCCTGCGCCAACACTTGCCCGCCGTACACCCGCCCGTGCGGCATCCACTGGCTGTCACCGGTGAAGATGTCCTCATCGGTGCGTGCTCCGGTGTCGGTCAGATCGAGGGCTGCGAGCATTCCGGTCAGCGGGTCTGTCATGGTGCCTCCGATGCACACTGGTCTGGCCAAGCAAGGCCGTGTCGAGTTCTCAGCCGCTGTTAGGTAGTTTAGACAGCAGATGAGTCAGTCATTTTCTTTGGTCGATGCCCTCGCGGTCTCTGACCTCCAGGTCTACCTGTCGCGCGCAGGGCGCGTCGAGGACGGATCCGTGCGCTTGATCGCCGGCGCCGGGGTGCTTGCGGTGTATACCGCCATTCTGTACCCGCATGGGCTCATGGACCGCATTCCGACCGTGCTCGGCCTGCGCACGTTCGCAACCGATCCCTCCGTCTTGTTTGATGCGGTCGTGCCGAGTCGATCGCTACTGGATCGGCTAGCACGTGTGGAGGGTGCGGCATCCGGCGCCGACCCGATTCGGATCAACGTTCCGTTGGAGGTCAGTACGGTCACCTGGGCCGGAATCTCGCCGCCACGCGGCGGCTGGCTTCGCGTCGGTGAGACAAGCGCTGCCGTGCTCGAACGCGCTGCGAAGGCGGGGATCGATGAGGTGGCGACCGCGATTCCGAGCGGAACCGGCGAGCAACTCGTCCAACGTGTCCGCGGTGAAGTGTGGGGTCGGCCGATCGACGGAATCGACTTCGTGCCTGCGGGCGCTGCGTTCGCGGCGACCAGCCTCGGCTTCCTCGACGACGCCGCCGTTCCGATTTTCGAGACCGGGCCATGGACGCGTTTGACGACGCGTCGCGGACATGTTCTCGTGCGCCGGCCGCCATGGACGTTGAAGGCGTAGCAGGCCTCCGCCGCCACAGTCGCTGGCAGCGGCGGTGCCGTCTTAGGACCGCACTGAACCCAGGCGCGCGACAGCGCGACCGGCTTGACGGCCCGTGAACAGGCATCCGCCAAGAAAGGTGCCCTCCAGTGAGCGATAACCGTGGATGCCGCCACCGCCGAATCCGCTTACCTCGCCGACCGCGTAGAGCCCGGGAACCGGCACGCCCGCGGGGTTCAATGCGCGCGAGTCCAGATCGGTCTGGATTCCGCCGAGGGTTTTTCGCGTCAGGATGTGCAATTTGACCGCGATCAGCGGACCAGCTTTGGGGTCGAGCAGTTTGTGCGGTGTTGCCACGCGAATGAGCTTGTCGCCCCGGTAGTGGCGTGCAGCGCGGATGGCGGTGATCTGGGCGTCTTTCGAGAAGTCGTTGTCGAGTTCACGGTCTCGTTCGACCAATTGCCGTTCGATCAGGTTGAAATCGAGGGGGAGGTCCGAGAGCCGCTGCATGCCAGCCAGTAGTTCTGGCAACGTTGAAGCGACGACGAAGTCTTCGCCCTTCTCTTTGAACGCCTCGACCGGTCCGGGTGCGCCCGGGGTGATCCGCTTGGCGAGCAGGCCGAGATCTTTGCCTGTCAGGTCCGGGTTCTGCTCACTGCCGGAGAGCGCGAATTCCTTCTCAATGATCCTCTGGGTCAGGATAAACCAGCTGTAGTCATGGCCGGTTTTCAGGATGTGCTCAAGCGTGCCCAGCGTGTCGAACCCGGGAAAGAGCGGTGCTGGCAGGCGTCGGCCGGTTGCGTCCAGCCACAGCGAAGAGGGGCCGGGCAGGATGCGGATGCCGTGCTTGTCCCAGACCGGTGCCCAGTTCGTGATGCCTTCTGTGTAGTGCCACATGCGGTCAGTGTTGATGAGCCGCGCCCCCGCTTTCTTCGTGATCGCAAGCATCCGTCCGTCGACGTGCGCGGGCACTCCCGTCAGCATGCGCTCGGGCGCCTTGCCCATACTTTTCGGCCAGTTCTTGCGCACGAGAGCCTGGTTGCCGCCGATGCCGCCGCTGGCGACGATCACGGCGGGCGCGCGGAGTTCGAACGCGCCTGCCTTCTTACGATTGCTGGCGACGCCGCGTTCGGCAGCATCGACCGCGAGCACTGTTCCACGCACGCCGACAACGGCGCCATCGTCGGTAATCAGCTCGTCAACGCGGTGCCGGTAGTGCATTGTCACGAGGCCGGACAGCGCCCCTTCGCGCACCGTGTCGATGAACGGCGCCAGGATGCCCGGCCCTGTTCCCCAGACAATGTGGAAACGGGGCACGGAGTTGCCATGCTCGCCTGCGGTGTAACCGCCGCGTTCGGCCCAGCCGACGACGGGGAAGAACCGCACGCCCTTGTCCCGCAGCCACTGCCGCTTCTCTCCCGCAGCGAACTCGAGGTAGGCCTCAGCCCATTTGCGAGCCCAATCGTCTTCGGCGCGGTCGAAGCCGGCGCTGGCGAACCAGTCTTGCCTGGCGAGATCGAGGGAATCCTTCACCCCCATCAGGCGCTGTTCCGGGGAGTCGATCAGGAAGAGACCGCCGAACGACCACCAGGCCTGCCCGCCGAGTGATGCTTCCGGTTCTTGATCGACGATCGCAACCCGTTTACCCGCGTCCACGAGTTCTGCAGCGGCAACGAGGCCGGACAGCCCGGCCCCGACGATGATCGCGTCGAACGGGCTCTGGACCGGTGCGTTGGCAACCGGCTGTTGCGGGTTCTGGCTGTTGGATAGCTGGGGCATCTGTGGCTCCTTCGTCACCTTCGGTTGCGCATCCGCGTCTGTTGCTAGTCGTCGAAGCTGTTCACCATGGCGTGTGCAGCACGGTCCAGGTAATCCCAGAGCGTTTCTGCGTGCAATGGCGAGAGATCGAGTGCGTCGATCGCTGTGCGCATACAGCGCAACCACCGGTCGCGCGCGTCGGGGTTGACTTTGTACGGAACGTGGCGCATCCGGAGTCGAGGATGGCCGCGGCGCTCGCTGTACGTATTCGGTCCGCCCCAGTACTGCTCGAGGAACATCCGCAGTCGGTCGGCGGCGGGGCCGAGATCTTCCTCGGGATACATGGGCTTCAGCACAGGATCGAGCCCGACCTCGCGGTAGAAGACATCGACCAACTTCTGGAAGGTGTCGTGCCCGCCTACTTGATCGTAGAACGTGACGAGCGCCCCTGCGCCGTTCTCGGCCGTCCGCAATACAACCGGGCTCGCCGGCACGCGGCCGGATTGGTTGCTCATCATTGGTGCGGCTCCTCTGTGCCGAGTGTGATCGCACCCGGCTCGGTCGGTCGTGGCTTGCGTCCGCGTGGCTTCTTCGGGGCGGGCTCCTTCTGCACGGTGACCGGCCGCGTGCGTGGCGGGCGTGCACCCGTGACACTCGCGGCGCCGTCGAATCCGGCGAGCACCACTGTGTTCAGTGACGGCAGTTGGATGCCGAGCTCGTCGACGGCAGCTTTCAACCGCGCGCGCAATTCGCGAGAAACGTCATCCTTCGCCGTCGTGCGGGTCTTGATCACGATTCGGAGCACGATTGCATCTGGCGAGACGGACTCCATTCCCCAGAGTTCCGGCTTTTCCAGAATGCGTGAGCGCCATTTCGGGGTGGAGGCGAGTTCCTGTGCAACCTGCAGCATGCGATCCTGTACGGCATCGACGTCTGTGTTGTACGGCACGGCAAGGTCGATGATGACCCGCGCCCAGCCCTGCGACATGTTGCCGACCCTGAGGATTTCGCCGTTTCGCACGAACCAGAGTGTGCCGTTGACGTCGCGGATCTGAGTGATGCGGATGCCGACCGCCTCGACTACACCGGTGGCCGGGCCGAGATCGACGACGTCACCGACGCCTAACTGGTCCTCCATCACCATGAAAAGACCGTTGAGCACGTCCTTCACGATGTTCTGGGCGCCGAAACCGAGGCCGGCGCCGACGGCGGCGGTGATCAACGCGAAGGAGCCGATGATGTCTTTGTTGATGGTGTTGACAACGAGGATGATCGCGATGATCGCGATGACGACGTTGACGATATTGCTGAGCACTGTGCCCAGTGTGCGGGTGCGTTGAACGACGCGAACCGCCGCGAGGGGGGACGCAAGCAGAGCCTGGGTGTCTTCCACGTGTTGGTTCTTCTTCACCCCGTTGACGATGCGGCGCACCGTGTGTCTGATGACGAGTCGCAGAATCCACGCGGCCACGAACGCGAGCACGATGATGACGATGATCGCGACCGAACGTCCGAGCAGAGTGTTGTAGAAGCTGTCCAACCACGCAGATGGCGACTGTGTGGACAGGATTGGTGTTTGCGCGGCCGGCGTCGGGGTCGGCACTGTAGAAACAGTGCGTGCGGCGGCGAGGAGCGCGGTCATAGCCATAGGTTTCGAGTCTATCCGCGCGCAACTGCGCGGTCCCTGGGCGCACGCTGAGCGCAACACATCGAGAGTGGTCAGTTGGTGATGAGGCCGTTTTCATAGGCGAAGATCACTGCGTGCACCCGATCGCGCAGTTCAAGCTTGGAGAGCACACGGCCGACATGTGTCTTCACCGTCGACTCCGTCAAGAAGTATTTTGCCGCGATCTCGTTGTTTGACAGCCCCTCGGCCATGGCACCGAGTATGTCGCGCTCGCGCGGCGTCAGCACGGAGACCGCGTCGAGCGCTCCCTGTTCGGACGTGGCCGGTAGCGCCCCGCCGAACAGGTCCAGCATCCGTTTTGTGACGCGGGGAGACACGACCGCGTCGCCGGCAGCCACCGAACGGATGGCGGAGAGCAGTTCGGCAGGTCGAGCATCTTTCAGTAGAAAGCCGCTTGCGCCCGCACGGAGCCCGCCGAACGCGTACTCGTCGAGATCGAAGGTGGTGAGCACGATCACCCGCGTTTCCGGCAACTCTGCAACGATCTGGCGGGTCGCGGCGATGCCGTCGAGGCCCGGCATCCGCACGTCCATCAAGACGATCCCTGGGCGAAGAGCCGCTGCGCGCGCGATCGCCTCGCGGCCATCGGATGCCTCGCCGACGACCGCGAGATCGGGCTCCGCGTCCAGCACCATGCGGAAGCCCATGCGCACGAGCGACTGGTCGTCAACGATCAGGATGCGAATTTGCGCGTTCCCGGGCACGCTTGCGGCCGAATGCGCGTCGCGAATGGGGTCTGTCATGTTGATTCGCCGTTCTCGAGCGGGTGGAGGGTCACGGCGACGCGCCAGCCGCCGCTCGGGCGCGGCCCCGACTCGAGTGTGCCGCGATGCAGCGCGACTCGTTCGCGCATGCCGACAAGTCCCCGGCCGGCGCCGTGGGTC
Organism: Rathayibacter sp. SW19; assembly: GCF_030866825.1. Classification (NCBI taxonomy): domain Bacteria; kingdom Bacillati; phylum Actinomycetota; class Actinomycetes; order Micrococcales; family Microbacteriaceae; genus Rathayibacter; species Rathayibacter soli. Next base: position 2,631,896 of record NZ_CP133020.1, on the reverse strand, counting down.
GCCGTGTGCGAGGTGGTGTCGCTCACCGGGGCGCGAGCGACGCCGCTGTCATCAATGCGGATGCGCACGGCATCCGGTTGGTAGGTCACGGTCACCTCAACATGAGCAGCGCCGCTTGCGTGCCGCAGCACGTTCGTGAGCGACTCCTGCACGACGCGATACACGGTGAGTTGCAGGCCGGGGTCGTCCGGCGCCGCGCCGGTGACCGATAGCCGGGCGGGCAGCCCTGCGCTGCGGAACCTCTGGATCAGTTCCGCGATGTCCGATGCGCGCGGCTGAGGCTCCAAGGCTGCCCCCGTAGGGGCCTCCACGTCTGCAGGCCGTTGCTCCTGCGCGAGCTCCTGCGCCTGCTCCTGCTCCTGTGCAAGGGCCGGTTTCGACGCAGGTGCGGGTTCGGCGAGCACGTCGAGCATCCGCCGCATGTCGGTCAGCGCGTGCCTGCCGGTCTCCGCGACCTGACGCATGGCATCCGTCGCGCGTTCGGGATCAACTGAGGCAAGGGCTGCGGAGCCGTCGGCCAAACTCACCATCACGGTGAGGCTGTGCGAGACGATGTCGTGCATCTCACGTGCGATGCGAGCCCGTTCGGCTGCCGTTGCGAGTTGGGCCTGCTGATCACGCTCACGGGCGAGTTGCGCGGCGCGGTCGATCAGGGCCTGAAGGTACCGCTTGCGGTTTCCGATGTTCACGCCGATGAGCACGGCGAGCAGCATGAACACCGCCCAGGTGGCGACCGGCTGACTTGCCTCGTTGAAACCCAGCAGTTGAGGGAATGGCAGGAAGGCGCCTGCGGCGACGGCTGCGGCCGCGCAGGCGAGTCCGATCCATGCTGCCCGATTCGATCGGTAAACGGCGACCGCGTACAGGGTGAGACAGACACCGAACGCCAGGTATCCCCTTTGCGATGACATCGTGACGAACGTGCATACGGTCGTGACTGCGAGGGCCCACAACGGTGCGCGACGGCGGAACAGAACGGCCGCACCGGAACCGGCGGCGAGAATGGGGCCCGTGACGGCCACGAGAGCGTGCCCGTTCACCGTCGGGCTCAGGACCGCGACGCTGACACTCCCGATGAACGCAGGAAGCACGTATACGGCTGCGATGAGAGAATCGGTCCACCACGGATGCCTGGCCCAGAAGCGGCGAATGACGCCAGGTGGTTTCGGCAGAGACAGATCTCCCTCGGCCGCGGAAGCCGCGCGGCCGAGGGAGCTGTCGTGAGCCGACCGGCGTCGATCCGGTGTCTGCCGATCCGGCACCTGTCGATCCGTCATGACTGGACTCTACGCGTCCCGTCGTTTGACCAGCACAGCGGCAAGGACGCCGAACACCAGCACCCAGCCAACGAGCACGGCGAGGCCTTCCCAGCTGGTCAGGTCGACGAGGCCTGCAGTGTGCGTCGCGGGTTGGGTTGGCGAGCTGGCGACACTGTCCTGGTATGCGAAGATTTTGCCGCCGGCCTCGGACGGCAGGAATGCTGCAACGTTTTGAATCCAGACCGCCTGCGTGAGGTTTGCGATGATGCGCAGAACTGCCGGCACGACCAGGAGCAACCCCAGTATCGACGCGATCGCGCCTGCGCTGCTGCGCACCATTGTGCCGAACGTGAAGGCGAGCAGCGCGATCAGCGTTAGGTAGCCTGCGCCGCCGATCAGCGGCAACAACACCGACCAATCCGACAGTGCCGGATCGATTCCCTTGCCTGCCAGCAGAGGAATGGCAACGAACGCCGTTGCGACGATCGAGACGAGTCCGATCACGAAGGTGCTCACCGCCAGCACGACCGCCTTGCCGATGTATGCTCCGATGCGGCCGGGCACAGCGGCGAAGGTCGAGCGGATCATGCCGGTCGAGTACTCGCCGGTGATGACGAGCGCCCCGAGCACAGCGACGATCAGCTGCGTGAAGTTGACACCGAGTGTCGCCACCTGCACCATCACGGCGTTGCTTTGATCGGCGGTCAGTGCCGGGCCGGAGTGTGTGAAGGTGAGGGCCAGAAGCGCTCCGAAGCCGATGGTCAGCAGAACGATGAGCCCGTAGCACCACACGGTGGAGCGAAGGCTGCGCAACTTGATCCACTCGCTGCGCACGATGCCACTGAAACGCAGACGGACATTCTCGAACGCTGGGTCGGGTGTGTGTGTTGCCTGCATTGCCGTTGCACTCATCGGGAAACCTCCGTGCGGTATTCGACGTCGTCGTGGGTGAGTTCGAGGTACGCCTCTTCGAGGGACGCGCTGACGGGCGTCAGTTCGTGGAGTACGACCCCGGATGCCGCGGCCGCCTCGCCGATCTGGGCGGCGGTGATGCCCACAATCTCCAAAACGCCGGCCTCCGTACTGGAGACCGTGATGTCGGGGCCCGCGATGCGTTCGGCAAGAAGCTGCGCCTGGGGAGTCCGCACTCTCACCGAATTGTGAGTCGCCCCGTTCAGAATCTCCGCCACCGGAGCATCCGCGAGCACGCGGCCCCGGCCGAGCACCACGATGTGGTCCGCGGTCTGCGCCATCTCACTCATGAGGTGCGAGGAGAGGAACACTGTACGCCCTTCGGACGCGTAGTGCCGTGCGAGTTTGCGCACCCAGACCACGCCCTCCGGATCCAGGCCATTGACCGGTTCGTCGAGGATCAGCGTGCCGGGATCTCCGAGCAGCGCTGCCGCGATCCCGAGGCGTTGGCCCATGCCCAACGAGAATCCGCCGACGCGTTTGTTGGCAACGGATTCCAGGCCGGTCATCGCGATCACCTCGTGCACGCGAGACTTCGGTATGCCGTGGGTTGCGGCCATCGCCAACAAGTGGTTGTATGCGCTGCGACCGGTGTGGATCGCTTTGGCGTCGAGCAGTGCTCCGACCTCACGCAACGGCGACACCAGGTCGGCGTAACGTTTGCCCCCGACGGTGACTGTGCCGTGGGTCGGCCGGTCGAGCCCGACGATCATGCGCATCGTCGTCGACTTGCCTGCGCCGTTCGGTCCAAGGAAGCCCGTCACCCGGCCGGGCTGCACCGTGAAGCTGACATTGTCTACGGCGATCTTCTCGCCATAGCGTTTTGTAAGTCCTTCGATCTTGATCATGTATTCCAGACTAGGCATACACGAGTTGCCGGGCATCCGCCAAGCGATGGGTCTTGCAGTGTGCACGAGTCATACTGCGGTACCACCCTGGTGGTCGAGTAGCGAGCGCTAGCGAGCGTATCGAGACCCACATCGACCCCCGGTGGTCGAGTAGCGAGCGCCAGCGAGCGTATCGAGACCCACATCGCGGCTGGCGGAGTCTCGATACGCCTGCTCGCTGCGCTCGCGGGCTACTCGACCAGCGAGGGTGACGCCTGCTCGCTGCGCTCGCGGGCTACTCGACCAGCGGGAGTTACTCCGCGTCGCGCTGTTGCGCGGCCAACGCCCTCTCGATACCGGCGAAGTTCTCCACGACGAGTCGGCGCAGTGCCGCCGGCTCCGGGTTCGCGTTCAGCCACGCCTGCGTTGCATCGGCCAATTGCCGGTTGGCGAGGGGTGCAGGGTACATGCCAACGATCAGCGCGGATGCTATCGCGTAACTGCGCGTCTCCCAGATCGACTGGAGTGCGGCGAAGTACGGTGCGACGAACGGCTCGAGTAGGCTCGTGTCTGCCGCGCGCTGGAAGCCGAGCCCTGTGGTGCGCACGATGGTGTTCGGCAACTTGTCCGAATCGAACACGCTGGCGAACGCCGCCTGCTTGCCTGCAGCGGTCGGGATCGCTGCGCGCGCATGAGCGGCGGACTGCGCACCGGTCGCCGTGTTGTCATCTGCCAGAGCGGCGTCGATCTCGACTTCGCCGGCCTTGCCTCCTGCCACGAGTGCGATCAACAGCTCCCAGCTGAGGTCGGTGTCGATGTCGAGCCCATCGAGAGTCCGTTCGCCGTCGCGTAGTGCGCGGATGGCGCCGAGATGCTCATCGGTGGACGCGAGTGCCGCGAAGAACTTGACGAACTGGAACTGTGCATCGCTGCCCGCCTGCGCTTGCTGGGCCAACACCCACAGAGCGGATGCCGCCTCCTGCGTCGTGCGGACTTGCTCGTCGGGCACCACATAGGTTGAAGCCGTGAGCGCCAACTGGTTCAAAACCGTGCGGATCGTGGTCGACTCTGTCTCGCTGGCGATGTTGTTCAACACCAGCTTCACGAAATCGCTCGGCCGCGTCTCCGCGTCGCGAGTGGAATCCCACACGGATCCCCAGACGATCGAGCGCGCCAGAGGACTCTGAATTTTGTCGAGGTGCTCGATGGCAACCGTCAAGGACGTCTCATCAAGCCGGATCTTGGCGTAAGCCAGGTCGTCGTCGTTGAGCAGCACGAGATCGGGACGGGCGAGCCCGACGAGCTCGGTGACATCCGTTCGCTCGCCGGCGACGTCGAGTTCGACGCGGTGCTCACGAACCAACTCGCCGTCACGGAGGTTATAGAAACCGATCGCGAGACGGTGAGGACGAATCGTCGGGTAGTCGGCGGGCGCGGATTGCAGAACGGCGAAGCTAGTGACGATGCCGACGGCATCCGTCAAGATCTCGGGTCGCAGCGTGTTGACTCCGGCGGTTTCCAGCCACAGTTTCGACCATTCGGTGAGGTCGCGGCCGCTTGTCGCCTCGAGTTCGACAAGCAGGTCGCGCAGTTCGGTGTTTCCGTACTGGTGCTTTTTGAAGTAGCGGCCGACTCCGGCGAGGAAGTCGTCCTGACCAACCCACGCCACCAACTGCTTGAGCACGGAGGCGCCCTTGGCGTAGGTGATCCCATCGAAGTTGACCTGCACGTCTTCGAGGTCGTTGATCGTTGCGACGATCGGGTGGGTCGACGGCAGCTGGTCCTGCTTGTATGCCCAGCTCTTCTCCATCGCGGCAAAGGTGGTCCAGGCCTCGGTCCACTCTGTGGCTTCCGCGACGGCGAAGGTCGACATGTACTCGGCGAACGACTCATTCAGCCACAGGTCGTTCCACCACTTCATGGTGACGAGGTCGCCGAACCACATGTGCGCCAGCTCGTGCAGGATCGTGACCACGCGGCGTTCCTTGATGGCGTCGGTCACCTTCGAGCGGAAGACGTAAGTCTCTGTGAACGTGATCGCGCCCGCATTCTCCATCGCCCCGGCGTTGAACTCGGGAACGAACAACTGGTCGTACTTCTCAAACGGATACGCGTAGTCGAATTTCTCCTCGTAGAACGCGAAGCCCTGACGCGTCTTCTCGAAAATGTAGTCGGCATCGAGATACTGAGCGAGCGAGGCACGCGCGAACACACCGAGCGGGATGGTGCGACCGTCGCGGCTCGTCAGCTCACTGCGCACACTCACGTACGGGCCTGCGATCAGGGCGGTGATGTATGAGGAGATCACGGGGGATGGCGCGAACGTCCACGTTTTGGATTTTGTCCCTCCGTTCCCTGAGCTTGCCGAAGGGTTCGACGGAGCATCGACCGGCTCCGGTGTCGGCGAGTTGCTGACGACCTGCCAGTGCGCCGGTGCTGTCACGGTGAATTGGAACGTCGCCTTGAGGTCGGGCTGCTCGAATACGGCGAACATCCGCCGGGAATCTGGCACCTCGAACTGACTGTAGAGATACACCTCGCCGTCGACCGGGTCGACGAAGCGGTGCAAACCTTCACCGGTGTTGGTGTAGATCGCGTCTGCGACGACAGTGAGCTCGTTCTCGGCCTTCAGGTTCGGCAACTGGATGCGCACGCCGTCACTGACCGCAGCCGGGTCGAGCGGCTCACCGTTGAGAGTCACGGAATGCACCGTGCGGGTGATGGCGTCGATGAACGTCGACGCCCCTGGTGTCGCCGAGAAGCGTACGGTCGTCGTGCTGAGGAACGTCTCGTCGCCGGTGGTGAGATCAAGTGCGATCTCATAACTGTGGGTTGAGACGATACCGGCGCGAGTAGCGGCTTCGACGCGGGTGAGGTTTTCTCCGGGCAACAGTGCCTCCTGATCGATGTGGATTGTGTCCAACGATCAAGCGTAGTCGGCGCTCACGGTGGTCGAGTAGCGGCCGAGCGCCAGCACTCCGGTGGTCGAGTAGCGGCCGAGCGCCAGCGAGGTCGTGTATCGAGACCCGGCTGTGTGGGCCACGGGGTCTCGATATGCCTGCTCGCTGCGCTCGCGGGCTACTCGACCAGCGGAGGGATACCCCTGCTCGCCCTTCTGCTCAGGGACCGAAGCTCGCGGGCTACTCGACAGCGCACTCGGGAACAACTCGCGGGGTGCGCGGTTAGATAGAAGTATGACCTCTGATGAAAAGACTGCCGTAGATTTTTGGTTCGACCCCTCATGCCCGTGGGCGTGGATGGCGTCACGTTGGGTGGACGAGGTGGCGAAACACCGTGCACTCGACGTCACCTGGCACATTATGAGCCTGGCCGTTCTCAACGAGGACAAGGACGTCACGGATGACTATCGCGCGTTCTTCCCGCGTGCCCTCCGCTATACGCGGCTGGTTGCCGCCGTGCAGGAGCTGCACGGTCAACAATTCGTGAAGCCTCTCTATGACGCGCTCGGATCTCGCATCCACCCGGGCGGCAGCAAGAACGCTGACGAGGTGATCCCGGCAGCGCTGGCCGATGTCGGTCTCCCGGCAGACCTCGCCCGTTATGCGGACAGCGACGAGTATGACGAGCAGATGCGCGCGAGCCATTTCGACGGGATCAATCGCGTCGGCCAGGATGTCGGTACGCCGGTCATCGCGGTGAACGGCACGGCATTTTTCGGGCCGGTCATTTCGCCGACACCGCGCGGAGAGCAGGCGCTGAGGTTGTGGGACGGCGTTGTTGCGGCGGCGGCATACGACGGTTTCTTCGAGCTCAAGCGCAGCCGCACCCGCGAGCCCATTTTCGACTGAGTGCAGCTGCCCCTCAATAGGATGGATGCCATGCGCATCCATATCGCCACGGACCACGCCGGCCTCGAATTCAGTCGCGATCTGCAGGAGCACCTGCGCTCTGCGGGACACGAAGTGATCGATCATGGCCCGTCCAACTATGACCCGATCGACGACTACCCGGCGTTCTGCATCAACGCGGCCAAGGGTGTCGCGGCCGACCAGCAAGCCGGAGTCGAGGCTCTCGGCATCGTGTTCGGCGGGTCTGGAAATGGCGAGCAGATTTCGGCGAACAAGGTTCACGGCATCCGCGCGGCCTTGGTCTGGAGCCTGCCCACGGCGTTGCTGGCCCGCCAGCACAACGATGCCAACGTAATTTCGATCGGCGCACGGCAGCACACCGTCGAAGAAGCCACGAGCTTCATCGACGCGTTTCTAGCGGAACCGTTCTCGTTCGAGGAGCGCCACGTTCGCCGGATCGGGCAGCTTGCCGAATTCGAGGCGACCGGCGACATTGCGGGCAAGAACGTCGATGCCTGAGGGGCACTCCGTCCATCGAATCGCCCGGCAATTCGCGCGCAACTTCGTGGGGGATCAGGTTGCCGTCTCGTCCCCACAGGGCCGTTTCGCCTCGGGTGCGGCGCAGCTGAACGGGCGCACCATGGTGGATGCGCGTGCGGTCGGAAAGCAGATGTTCCTCGAGTTCGACAACGAACTGTGGCTGCGCGTGCACCTGGGGATCTACGGCGCGTGGGACTTCGCCGGCGAGATCTCGACGGATGCGACCATCCGCTCTGCGGGCGGCAGGATGGGACAGACGAACCAGCGTGGCACCGTGCTTGACGATGCAGCGCTGAACAACACAGCGCTGAACAACACAGCGCTGAATGACAAGGCGGGCGAAGATTCCATACGTTCGATCGGCGCGCCACGCAAAGCGCGGCTGCGGATGTCGGAGTCCGAAAAGGAAGACGACAGCGATTTCGTGTTCCCGCCGGAACCGGTCGGCGCGGTGCGGGTGCGCCTGCTGACCGAGAAGGCAGTAGCCGATCTGCGCGGTCCGACCGCGTGCGAAGTGCTGGAGTCTGCTGGGGTTCAGGCCGTGATCGACAGGCTTGGCCCCGACCCGATCAACGACTCGTCTGCAGAGGCAGAGCAGCGGTTCGTCACCGCGGTGCGCAAGAAGCAGTCGCCGATCGGACTACTTCTAATGGATCAGTCGATCGTCAGTGGCATCGGCAACGTCTATCGTGCCGAAATGCTCTTTCGCGCCCGGCTGAACCCGCACACCCCCGGCGCGCACGTGCCGGAAGAGACCGTGCGCGCACTTTGGCAGGACTGGGTCTATCTGCTGAAGCTCGGCGTCGCAACCGGTCAGATGATGACGATGGATGACCTCGACGACGCCGCATATCTGAAGGCGATGGCAAGCCGAGACGACCGGCACTGGGTGTACAAGCGCGAAGGTCTGCCCTGCCGCGTCTGCGGGACGAACATCGTCCTGGAGCTGATGGCCTCGCGCAAGCTGTATTGGTGTCCGAAGGATCAGGCCTAGCGCTATTCCGATGGCGGAGTAGCGAGGAAAAGACGGTGGTCGAGTAGCGAGCGCCAAAGACGGTGGTCGAGTAGCGAGCGCCAGCGAGCGTATCGAGACCCGTATCGAGACCCGTATCAACCCGACCAATCGACAGACTCGCAGGTAAGGTGCATCCATGCGACAGAATCCGAGCTTCACATTGACCGATCCGATCGAGATCAGGCGCCTGATTCGGGAGAACCCCTGGGCGGTTCTGGTGAGCCAGACGGATGCTGGATTGGTCGCGTCGCACTACCCGGTTTTGCTCGACGACACCCGCGAGGAGATCTCGATCGTCAGCCACGTCGGCAAGCCGGACGAGCAGGTGCTCGAGCTCGGTCAGCACGAATTGCTGGTGATCATCCAAGGGCCCCACGGCTACATATCACCGGGCTGGTACGACGGGAAACCGGCCGTGCCCACCTGGAACTTCACTGTCGCACACCTGACCGGGGTGCCGGAGATTCTGACCGATGAGGAGAACTATGCCGTTCTGGCGGCGCTCGTCGATCACTTCGAGGATCGGATGCCGCACCCCCGGCGGATGGCTGGCACCCCCGAGAATGCGGACTATGCAAAGCGCATTATGACGGGCACAGTCGGTTTTCGGCTCACACCGACAACAATTGTCGCGAAGAACAAGATGAGTCAGAACAAGCCCGCGGAGACTGTCGACACGGTTATCCGCGAACTCGACGGCGACGGCCCGTATGCAACCGAGGCGCTCGCCGCCCAGATGCGACGAACGCACGAACGGATGCGCGCAGCCCGTGCCGAACGCTGATTTCTACTCGCTGATGTGTGCGAAGAGGAACCAGCGGTCCTTGTCCAGACCGCGGGCGATCTCGACGGCGACATCCTGACTCGTCTGGTCCAACTCGTCGAGCTCGGCGACGGCGGTGTTCACGGCCGCGAGAGCGACATCGATGTGACCGATGATCTCGGCGATCGACTGGTTCGATTGTTGAAATCCGGCGGTCAGCGGCGCGGTCGCCGTCTTGGCCGCCACGGTCTCCAGGCGCGCGTCGACCGGCAGACCAAGTGCGATGATCCGCTCGGCGGCCAGGTCGGCCCACTCTTGCGCATGCGCAACGATTGTGTCGAGCAGTTCGTGCACGCCGACGAAGTTTGCTCCGCGCACATGCCAGTGCGCCTGTTTGCCGTTGACAACGAGCGCGGTCAACTCCACCACGATGGGGCTCAGAAACTGCGCGACGCCTGCTGCAACGTCAGGATTCGAAACACTCTGCGGAACGGTGACGGTGTTCGTCATTGGTCTTCCCCTTTGCTTTGCTTGTCTTCCGTGTCAACGCTACGCGGCCTGCATAATTCCTCAAGCAAGCTGAGGCTCGGCTTACCTCATGCCGAACCGGCGCTCACCGCAGCGCGGAAATCTTCAGCACCACCGAGCGGATGTTGCGGATCCGCTGTTCGTAGCGTGCCGCGAGCACAATCAGGATGATGCCGCCCGCGCCAAGCCACATCCACCATTGCGTCGCCGCGTACGCGTCGGCGATCCACGGCCACAGCTGCACCAGTGCATGCACCAATACGACGACACCGCCCAGCAGGAACGGAGCCTGAAGCTTCAGGACCAACCCGGCCACGAACACGGCAATGGCGACGACCCCGAGGGCGACGAGGCGCCAGAGAGCATCGTCGGTGAACCCGATCACCAGCGAGGGCACGAGCAGTACGGCCACGCCAGGGCCGAGCCACGGCCAGCTCCGAGCCGTCGGAACGCGGTCCAATTGAATCGCCCCGGACAGCAACAGTGCAATCGCCACCGGTACGGTCACGATTTCGATCGGCGTCGGCGCCAGGCGAGAGGCATCGACGACGATTGTGATCGCAGCAATCGTGATCGCAAGCCAGCCGACGGTCGGGGTAAGCGGAGGCGTCCGCAGCCAGTATGTCAGGGCGTGCACTGCGGACATCAAGCACGTCAGCAGCACGATGTGCAGCACCGGTTGTCCCCGCCCGGAGGCCGCGTGCTCGCCGAAGGTGATCAGAAGCAGTGCCGCGACCATCAGCGCGATACTGGCGCGGCGGCGCAACGCGACGGCAGCGCCGTCCCCGCGGCGAACGAGGAGAAACGCCGCTACAACCAGAACAGCGCAGGCGGTGAGCGCCCAGACCTCGATAATCCACGGTGCGCCCCGCGTGGAACCGTATGCATGAACGATACGACCGGATGCGATGAGCACGACACCGAGAGCACCCGGGAGTCCGATCGCGGCACAGTAAGCGACGGCGCCCGAGGTCCATCGGGCTGCACTGGCGACAATGAGGAGGGTCGCGCTGACGCCGCCGACGATGATCGGGCGCAGGATGCCGCCATCGGATGATGCGGGTGTCAGCGGAATGACCGCCAATGGAATTATTGCTACGGACAGCGCGGCCAGCAGAAGAACTGCCGCGCCCGCGCTGGCGTGCGCGGCGTGAGCGCTCGGGCCAAATCGCCACACGAGCATGGCCAGGACGAGCAACGCCGCCGCGACCGGGAGCACGTAGAGTTCGAGCGCATCCACGCCGCTACGGCCCAGACCGATCCAGAGGGCCGCAGTGCCGACCGCGAGGGCGATCCAACCGGCGTGGCGACGCACGGACCGCGACGCGAACAGGCCGTCGGCGTCGATCGCAGCGAGCAGGAAGGCCAGCGCGACGAGCAGCAGCACGAGCCACGTCGCATCCGGTGCAGCGAAAGCGGCGATGCCGCCCGCCCAGCAGAACGTGAGCGCTGCCCCGAGCTCGAGGGCGACGCGATCACGGGCAGGTGATCGTCCGCGCCGCAGTGAATCCGTGCGCGTTCGCGGTGGCGAGATTCCGATGACGAGCGCAATTGCGCACCCGAGCAGTGCCGCCGCCGCGATGACGACCACCCGGACTGTTGTGCCGGTGGCGGCCCCGGTCGTCCAGGCATTGGTTTCCGTGAGCGTTACGATCGCGGACGCGGCGAGGGCGACGACAGGCGCGAGGCCGGCGATTCCGAGCAGCCGCTCACGCCGGAGGCCAGCAGGGTTGCCGCGCGCGACCAGCCACACGATCGGTGCGATCAGCAAGATGGTCGCGCGGCCGAGACTGCCGAGAGGTTCGGGAAACAGCAGACCTGCGTCGCCGCGAGACGTGAGGTGCGCAAAGGCGGGAAGCAACAGGATTGCGAACGTGCTGGTCGGTAGCAACAGGAGCCAGAACGTGGTACGCCGCTCGAGCGGGCGCAGCGCTCGACGCCACGGCAGTGCGACCACTAGTTGCAACACTGCAGTACTCAGCGCGATGCCGCCGAGGACGTTGAAGGTCGTGGTCGTGATGCTGGGGGAGCGGCCCAACGTCAGCGCCCAGGGTGCGATTCCGCTTGCGATGACGGCCAGAGCCGCAGCGACAGGCAGGAGCACGGCGCGTGCGACTGCTCGCGAGCTTCCGCGCACCAGGTAGCGGGAAAAGAAGGCGATGAGGATCGCACCGACGGATCCGATCCACCAGGTGCCCGATGTCGCCCAGCTGACGAAGTAGCCCAAAACGGCCGCGACGATCATCGTGGTGAGCAGCACCGCTCGGAGCCGCCCGACGCGCAGTGTTCCTCGCGTGTCGAGCAGCAGAACGACACAACTTGCCGCTGCGATCACGAGGTAGCTGAGCACGATCGGCAGGAGCGCGGTTGCAAACGCGACCGCGAGAAGCAGGGTGCCGGCGGCGCACCACGCGAGCGAGAGCATCCGGGTGCGGAGGAGTTTCTGGGCCGCCCAAGCCGCAGCGGCCAACACCGCAACACCCGGCAGGGTCAGCAGGGCCCACCCGTTGATCGGTGGAGGGAAGCTGAACGGGTCGACTACGGCATCGATGCCGGTGCGGATACCGCCGCTGACGCCGTAGCTCAACGCCTCGATCGTTGGGACGGCTGCTGCGACGACGGTGGCCAGGAGTGAGCCGGCGGCGAGGACCAGCGCGGTCACTGCGGCAGCGGTCACGATGGAGCGAGCCGGAGCCGGGCGCTGTTGCAGCGTTGGAAACCGGCGCCGTGCCGCCTCCACTGCCAGCGCAATTGCAAGAGCGGCAAGGGTGGAGACGGTCACCGCGAGCGTGGGGCTGTTGAGCCGTGAAGCGAATTGCGGAACGAGCATGACCAGGTTGAGCACGACAAGGCAGGCGATGGTCGCCGGGATAGCGGTGGCAGGCGCAGGCTGCGACTCTCGGCGCATCCGCAGGAGAACGGCAATGTGCAGCAGGCCGACAGCGACGATCAACGGCACCCACCAGGCGGGAGCCCAAGTGTATTGGGGTTGCGCGAGCCAGCTTGCTAAGCCCGCCAGCGCAAGCGACGCGACCAAGATTACGAACAGGACTACTCGCTCTGCTGCCCGATTGTGAGACGGCCACCACGAACTGCGCGTCTGGAGCGTCGCCCGATACGCCATCGTCGCGAGCGCGGCCGCGAGGCAGGCGAGCAGCGTGCTGGTGGCACCGTCGAGTCGGTTCGTGAGTGCGGCGACGAGCAGTCCGCTCGCGGGTGCCAGCAGGGTGAAGCCTGCAACGCTCGCTACCCGCAGGTTGGACATGATGTGCCACACGAGAAAAATCGCTGTACAGTCCATCAGGGCTGCGCCCCAGTAGAGCAATCCGTCGAGCTGGCCGGCGCCGAACATGTCGTTGCTGCGGATCGCCCAGGCGTCAAGCAGCACGAGCACAACCGCGAAGACGGCGATGCCTTCCGCCGTCGCGGTCAGCCGTTTGCGCCGCAGCACTCCGCCGACGATGAGTGCGGTCGCGGTGAGCGCGCCCACAATTGCGGAGCGTACTTCGAGGCCGGTGACCAGCCAGGCGACGGTCAGAAAGAAGATCGCGGCGATTGACACGAGTGACACGCCGACGATCAACAGTGCGATTTGCACCGTTGAGTTCCTGCGAGGGCGCCGCGAGGGAGGCTCGGGAGCGAGTGGGTGCGGGGATGTTGGTGTTGGTGGCGGTGGCAGGGGCGGAGTCGAGCTGGTCTGGATCGGAGCTATGGATGCGGATGTGGGTGTGGAGGTGGTTGTTGGTGCGATCTGGATTGGCGGGGGATAGCGAGCCTCTGCTCGCTGCGCGGCGTACGCGGCCGCTTGCGCTGCGTAAGCGGCCGCTGCCGCCGCCTGTTCCCGCCGCATCGTAGCAATGAGCCTCTGTCGCGCGTCTTCTGCGACAATCAGCTGTGTCGACGCTGCAAGCAACTCGGCAGCGCGTGGCCCGCGCAGGTCCAGCCCGCACGCCGTGCAGTATGGACCAGCGAGGCGACTGAAGCACGCGGGGCAGCGCGTCGTGTCTGTCAGCCAGTTCGGGTCAGCAGGCCATTCGCGCGGCTCGCGGGGTTGGCCGGCATTGTGCGGTGCGTCGGTCATGCGAACACTCTGGCAGAGGTCGGCAGCGTGTCGAGCTATTTCGGCCGATCTGTGGAGAACTGGGATGCCACCTCGAACAGCGTCTCTTCTCGCCCGGCGTACACCCCGTCGGCGCGCGGCCAGTGAGTGATCACATCGGTGAAGCCGAACTCGGCGGCCCGGCCGACGGCATCCGTGAAGCTGTTCACGCTTTCGAGGGCGAATTGCGGTGACGCATCCAGGCTGAGATAGCGGTCGATGCTCTGTGGTGCGCGGCCGGCATTGGCGAGCGTCTCGTCGAGCCGGGCGGACAGTTCCGCAACGCTCCGCCACCAGGTGTCGAGGGAATCGGATTGCCGGCCAAGCGTCACCCAGCCGTCGCCGAGTTCCGCGACGAGTTGCAAGCCTTTCGGCCCGTCGGCGGCGATGATGAACGGCAGCCGCGGCGGCTGTGCAGGTTCGCCGACCATGCGTGCTTTGCGTGCGGTGAACCAGTCGCCGTCGAAGCTGATTCCGCCGCTTCCGGGCTCTTCGAATCGCAGCAGAGCATCCAACCCGCGCACGAATTCGACGAATCGCTCGTGGCGTTGCCGTGGTGTCAGTTGCGGATAGCCGAGCACGTATGCGTCGAAGCCGGTGCCGCCCGAGCCGACACCGAGCAGAAACCGACCGCCTGACACGTCATCAACGGTCGCGAGATCCTTGGCGAACGGCACCGGATGCCGAAAGTTCGGCGACGTCACGAACGTGCCGAGCCGGATCGTCGAGGTGACGGATGCCGCGGCCGTCAGCGTCGGAATCGTCGCGCCCCAGCGCTGATCCGCCAAACTTTGCCACGACAGGTGATCGTAGGTCCAGGCATGATCGAAACCGAGCCCTTCCGCGCTCTGCCACGTGCGCCGGGCCTCACTCCACTGTGCCTGCGGCAGGATGACGATTCCGTGTCTCATGCGCCCAACTCTACGGAAGAGATGGGCGATGATTGGGTCATTTCTGTGTTAGCTACGCGCTGACGAGTTGGGCAGCGCGCTGATGAGAGACGCCGAGAACCGACCCGACGTCAGCGAGCGTGAGGTTCTGAGCACGTAGCATGCGGGCAACGGCACGGTTCTCTTCCGCAGCCACCCGTCGAGCCTCGGCCTCGGCCGCACGCGCCTCGGCCAGCCGCTGCAGGCGTTCGGTGATCGCCTCGGGTAGTTTTAGCTCCACATGAACCTCAGGAGCTTCCTCTCCCGTCATGACCGTAATCAGGTCGGCCGCCATGGTCTGAATTTCACCGACATTGCGCGCCTGTGTGACGCGGTCGATCGCGGGCACGCGAACAAGCCAGAATCGGCCGTCGAGTTCAGCTGTGACTTCGTACATCACTTCCACCACCTTTGTCCTAACTGGGCTTGACATTCTTTGAAGATCTCGATCGCGAACCGATCGCCGATCTCGTTGTGTCGCGCTATGGGGATGATCGTGTCACCGAGGGTATAAACGTCGTGGTTTGCGCCGTTGCGGACGAGTTCCCACGTGATGCCTTGGCGTTTGGCTTCTGCGGCGATCTTCTTGAGGAGGTCCCTGCGCTTCATTGTAACGATTCTAGGACGTACTTGCAAGTAGTGCAAGAGCCGGATTGCAACATGATATTGCGGCGAACCATTCGAGCTCCTGCACACTGTCCTCGTCGGCGCCGTCCTCGGTGCGCACGGCCGCACGCGCCGAGGTGCAGGTGAACACCGCTCGCCATAGTGCTCGATAACTTTCCGGCGTGTCACGTTGTGATGCTGCTCTGTGCGTTGGCAACCCTGCGTACGGCTGAGGTGCAGGGAATGGCGAATCGGGACGTTCTCCTGTCGGCGACGGGCGCCCACATCGAGGTTCGCCATGCATCAAACGCATAAACAGGGCCTGGACGGTCAGCACGCCGAAGTCGAAGCATTCGTCCTGCGATCTGCCACTTCTCGAAGGGACGTCGATAGCGGACCTGAAGATCTACCCTCTGGCGCACCGACGCTCAGCCGACCCTGACGCGCTGATCTGGCCTGCTCGTAGTAGCGGATTTCGTGAGCTCGACTTCTAGCGGAACATCGATTGCGGATTGGTTTTGCAGTACTACGGCTCCCAGGCCGTCGGCCTGGGGTTACTACCCGAGACGTTCTGGCACGACCTCCGACACACCTACGCATCTTTGATGCTGGCCACTGCCGCCGCGCCACACAAGCTGAGCCAGTGGATGGGCACGCATTGCTGGTCACTACCGACACCGTGTACGGCACCCTGTGCCCGAGCGACTACGCGGCCGACATCGCCGCGTTCGAGGCGTTCGCAGTTCAGGCACAATCTGATTAGGAATTCCGACCACGCCTTGATGTCCTGTGACACACCGGCGTTGCCGTGGATGATTCTGCTGACAATTGCCATACTGATGGCAACTCATCTTTGGGAGGCGAGCGTGCCAAGAGGCAAACAGCGCAACTATCCGGCCATTGAACTTTCCCGTGCCCTTGCTGTAGCAAGAGTCATAGTAGACGAAGCCTCTTCACAGGCCGTTTCGAAACTTACCCTCGCCGGGTTGCTCGACACTACGCCAACGTCCAGTGCATTTCGCGATTTAGTTGCGGCGTCAAGACTCTATGGGTTAACAAGCGGTGGTATCAACAGTGACTCGTTCACCGTTACTGCTCTGGGCGAGAAGTCAGTTGGTGGAGACGAAGTTGCGAGAGACACAGCGCTCAAGCGGGCGGTTCAGAACGTTACACCGTACAAGCGATTTATCGACGCATACGTTTCCAAGAAGATTCCGGCAGCTGCTCCTCTGAAAGACTTTATGACTGGGGAAGGAGGCGTTGAAGTAGACCGTGTAGATGAGGCGACTCAGTTCTTGCTGGCCGATCTGGAAACGGCAGGCTTCATTGTGGATATGAAGGGTGGAAAGTGGGTCAATACTTCTGGATCAGCGGCCGCGATTGGCCTAGCCGCATCGTCGTCAGCTCAGGGTGAAGCTGAGGCAGGCGATAACTTCGAGTCGGAAGGCGATGGTCAGACCGAATACGATGCCCCGGCGGATACTTCGACAAGCGGTATCACTAACCTGCAGCCTCGGCTCAAAGACCGCAGTCTTGGCACTGCGAAGAAGGTCTTTATCGCCCATGGAAAGAATCGGACGCCTCTCGATCAATTGAAGAAGGCGCTTGACCAGTTCAAAGTACAGTACGCCGTGGCAGTTGACGAACCGAACAAGGGCCGTCCGATCAGTAAGAAGGTCGCTGATCTCATGGAGCTTGATTGCTCGTCTGGGATATTCATCTTCACGGCCGACGAGCAGTTCTTCAAAGGGGACGCTGACAACCAGCAGGAGGTGTGGCGCCCGAGCGAGAATGTGGTATTTGAGCTGGGCGCCGCATCTATTTTATATGACACGCGTATTGTCATCTTCAAGGAGAAGGGCGTGTCATTCCCGAGCGATTTTAGCGACTTGGGGTACATCGAGTTTGAGAAAGACCAGCTTGTCGCTGAGCTAGGCGCTCTCTTCTCCGAACTGGTTGCGCTCGACATCCTGGAGGTCCGCGCAAAAGGTTAGGACGGGGTTTACACGGGGATCTGCTCTGAGGGCTTCTTGCGCCAGCAGGCCGCGATCGCGGTGCTTGTAAGGAGAGGGGATGACGGGAATCGAACCCGCGTAATCAGTTTGGAAGACTGAGGCTCTACCATTGAGCTACATCCCCGACAACGGAGCGATCCGTTTCGCGCTGTGCAAGCCTAATGCATCGAATGCGCCGCCCGCGAAACCGCGCCCCAGCATCCGTGAGTCGCTCCGGCGACGAATCCGCTGCACCCGTCCGTGGATTCGCACGCGTCGCTTGGCCAGCGTGCATCAAACAGTCGAGCGTGCCCCAAACGGACGAGAGATGCTGCCCAGGCATGCACTCTCGTCAGAACGGGCCACGTTCGTCCATTCGACCATCGCTCGCCGCACGCCAACACAGCGAATACCTCGCAGCGCATCGCGCTGCACGCAGACCACGCGCACCTGGCACGGCGATTGGGCGCGAGAACATTCGCTAGACTGTGGGAGGTCATTTGGCTTGCCATGCGTTCACGCATGCCCGGTTAGGTGACACTCGTGGGTTGACAAAAGCGATCCGGGGCGTAGCTCAGCTTGGTAGAGCGCCCGCTTTGGGAGCGGGAGGTCGCAGGTTCGAATCCTGTCGCCCCGACCAGATCGCATCCGTCCACTTGCAGTGAACTTTGAAAAAACAGGAGATCCCCCAACGTGAAGACCACGGTCGAAAAGCTGAGCCCCACGCGCGCCAAGCTCACCATCTCGGTGACGCCGGAAGAGCTGAAGCCAGCCATCACCCATGCTTACGGACACATCGCCGAACAGGTGAACATTCCCGGCTTCCGTAAGGGCAAGGTGCCGCCGCCCATCATCGATCAACGCGTTGGCAAGGCAGCAGTGCTCGAGCACGCCGTCAACGAGGGCCTCGACGGCTTCTACCGCGCGGCCGTCGAAGAGAACTCGGTTCGCCCGCTTGGCCGCCCGGAGGCCGATATCACAGAGTGGCCGAGCGACAAGGACTACTCCGGCGACCTCCTGCTGACCATCGAGGTCGACGTGCGCCCCGAGTTCACGGTGCCCGACTACAACAAGATCGCGCTCACCGTGGATGCAGCGGAGGTCACAGACGAGGACGTCACCGCCGAGCTGGATCGTCTTCGTGAGCGCTTCGGCACCCTCATCACGGTAGACCGACCGGCCAAGACCGGTGACTTCGTGCAGATCGACCTCGTCGCGACGATCGGCGGCGAAGAGGTCGACACGGCCAGCAGCATTTCGTACGAACTCGGCTCCGGCGACCTGATCGAAGGCATCGACGAGGCACTCGACTCTCTCACCGCCGGTGAGACCACCACCTTCAACGCACCGCTGCTCGGCGGCGACCACGAGGGCGAAGAGGCAGAGATCACGGTGACCGTCATCGCCGTCAAGGAGCGCGAGCTTCCGGATGCCGACGACGATTTCGCGCAGATCGCAAGCGAATTCGACACCGTCGACGAGCTCAAGGAAAGCCTGCGCGGCGAAGCGGCCCGTGCCAAGACCTTCGGGCAGGGCAACGAGGCACGCAACCTTCTGATCGATCGGCTTCTTGAGCTCGTCGAGATCCCCATCCCCGCCCAGCTGGTCGAGGACGAGGTGCACAGGCATCTCGAGAACGAGAACCGCCTCGACGACGATGTACATCGCGCCGAGGTCGCAGAGTCCAGCGAGAAGACGTTCCGCATCCAGATCCTGCTCGACGATATCGCCGAAGCGGAGAAGGTCAAGGTCAGCCAGGACGAGCTCACGCAGTACCTGGTTCAGGGCGCAGCGCAGTACGGCATGGAGCCGAACGAGTTCATCAAGGTGCTGAGCGAAAACAACCAGATCCAGCAGATGGTCGGTGAGGTCGCACGCAACAAGGCCCTTGCCATCGTGCTCGGCCGCGCCGTTGTGACAGACAGCAACGGCGCGACCGTCGACCTGGGTGAATTCACCGCCGTCGATGACACCAGCGATGCGTCGGATGGCATCACCAGCATCCCCGTTGAAGTACCGGTTGTCGACGAAGCGGCCGAGGCCGAAGCGGCTGAAGCGGCAGCTTCTGCATCCGCTGCCGAAAACGACGAGGAAGCCGACGAGAAGCCGAAGAAGAAGTCGGCGAAGAAGTCGGCTGCCAAGAAGGACGCTGCTAAGAAGGACTGACGCGCAAGCGTGTATGCGGCCCGGGTGTCTGAGGACACCCGGGCCGTATGCTTTTGCGCGCATATCTGCCTAGGGCGAACAGGCCCGTGCGCGAGCGTTGGCTCCGATAGATTCGATTCCAGACGATAACGAAACGGAGCGTGACATGGCCGAACCGGCACTGGTGTCAAGCATTTTCGACCAACTTCTCAAGGACCGCATTATTTGGCTCGGCTCAGAGGTGCGCGATGAGAACGCAAACGAGATCTGCGCAAAGATTCTCCTCCTCGCCGCGGGAGATTCGAAGAAGGACATCTTCCTTTACATCAACTCACCCGGCGGTTCCATCACCGCGGGGATGGCGATCTACGACACGATGAAGTTCGTGCCGAACGACATTGTGACGGTCGGCATCGGGCTGGCCGCCTCGATGGGGCAGTTCCTGCTGTCCTCCGGCACAAAGGGCAAGCGATACATCACGCCGAACGCCCGCGTGCTTCTCCACCAGCCGTCCGGCGGATTCGGCGGAACCGCAGCCGACATCCAGACGCAGGCCGGCGTCATCCTCGATATGAAGAAGCGGATGGCCGAACTGACGGCCGAGCAGACCGGCAAGACTGTCGAGCAGATTCTGATCGACAATGACCGCGATAACTGGTTCACGGCTCAGGAAGCGCTTGAATACGGCTTCGTCGACCACCTGCGGGAATTCGCCGCTGAGGTCGTCGGCGGTGGCGGAACAGACGACTCCGTGGTTGCGAAGTAGGGAATGAGAGACATGGACTTCACAAACTTCAACACCCCGTCCTTCAACACACCGGCGTTCGGTTCAGCCGGGCACAACCTGCCTCCCGTTGCACCGGGCGGCTCGGCCCGTTATATCCTGCCGACCTTCGAGGAGCGCACGGCATACGGTTACAAGCGGCAGGACCCGTACGCGAAGCTGTTCGAGGATCGCATCATCTTCCTCGGCGTGCAGATCGACGACGCGTCAGCAGATGATGTGATGGCGCAATTGCTGGTATTGGAAAGCCAAGACCCCGATCGCGACATCGTCATGTACATCAACTCACCGGGCGGATCGTTCACGGCGATGACGGCGATCTACGACACGATGCAGTACATCCGGCCGCACATCCAGACCGTTGTTCTCGGCCAGGCTGCATCAGCCGCGGCAGTGATCACCGCGGCGGGGACACCCGGCAAGCGGCTCGCATTGCCGAACGCACGCATCCTGATTCACCAACCGGCGGGCGGGTCGGAGGGTTCCAGCCAGGCATCTGACATCGAGATCCAGGCTCGCGAGATTCAGCGGATGCGTGTCTGGTTGGAGGAGACCCTCGCCAAGCACTCCAACCGCAGCCAAGAGCAGGTCAACAAAGACATCGATCGCGACAAGATCCTGTCTGCGGAGGAAGCCATGGAATACGGTCTCATCGACCAGGTGCTCACCAGCCGTAAGAACGTTCCGGCCGCGCTGGTCAAATAGAGCAGATCGGCGCGCCGATCGCAACAGCACAGGGGTGGCGGCAGTGATGTCGCCACCCCTTCGTGCTCCGACTGTGTCGACGGGATTTCACAGGTTGGAGCCGCGGCCGGTTTGTGACGGCGTTACGCCTGAATGTCGGTGGCACAGGTTAGGCTCATAGCAAGTAACCCATCGAGGAGAGTGACAGATGGCACGCATCGGAGAAAGCGCCGACCTGCTCAAGTGCTCCTTCTGTGGGAAGAGCCAGAAGCAGGTCCAGCAACTCATTGCGGGACCAGGCGTGTACATCTGCGACGAGTGTGTCGAGTTGTGCAACGAGATCATCGAGGAGCGCCTCGCCGAAGCCGGCGATGACGCATCCGGTGACTTCGAATTGCCGAAGCCGAAAGAGATCTTCGCGTTCCTCGAGGAGTACGTGATCGGGCAGGAGCCGGCCAAACGCGCCCTGGCGGTCGCCGTGTACAACCATTACAAGCGCGTGCGTGCGCACGGCGTGATCGGCCCGGCCGACAAGGTCGCAGACGATGTCGAGATCGCCAAGTCGAACATTCTGCTGATCGGGCCGACCGGGTGCGGCAAGACGTATCTCGCCCAGACGTTGGCCAAGCAGCTGAATGTGCCCTTCGCGGTCGCGGACGCGACGGCCTTGACCGAGGCCGGCTACGTCGGCGAAGACGTCGAAAACATTCTGCTCAAGTTGATCCAGGCTGCTGACTATGACGTCAAGAAGGCCGAGACCGGCATCATCTATATCGACGAGATCGACAAGATCGCCCGCAAGGCAGAGAATCCGTCGATCACTCGAGACGTGTCGGGTGAAGGCGTTCAGCAGGCGCTGCTGAAGATCCTCGAGGGAACGGTCGCGTCCGTTCCGCCGCAGGGCGGGCGCAAGCATCCGCACCAGGAATTCATCCAAATCGACACCACGAACGTGTTGTTCATCGTTGCCGGCGCGTTCGCGGGCCTTGAAGACATTATCAGCCAGCGCGCCGGCAAAAAGGGCATCGGCTTCGGCGCACCGCTGCACAGCAAGGGCGATGATGTGAACCTGTTCGGCGAAGTTCTGCCGGAAGACTTGCACAAGTTCGGTCTGATTCCCGAGTTCATCGGGCGCTTGCCCGTGGTCACCACCGTGACGCAACTCGATCAGGAAGCTTTGATGCAGATTCTGACCGAGCCCAGAAACGCGCTTGTGCGCCAATACCAGCGAATGTTCGAGATCGACGGTGTCGAGCTTGAGTTCGACCACGGCGCGCTCGAGGCGATCGCCGACCTCGCCGTGTTGCGCCAGACGGGCGCCCGCGGACTACGGGCAATTCTGGAGGAAGTCCTCGGCCCGATCATGTTCGAAGTGCCATCCAGTTCCGAAGTTGCGCGCGTCGTCGTGACCCGTGAATCGGTGTTGGACAATGCTGCTCCGACGATCGTGCCGCATCGGGCTCGCCGCGAGGAAAAATCAGCCTGATCCCGTGCGCATGCGTGTTGCCGGAATTTGTGCGAGCGTCTGCTGCGAATCACTAGCAGCGATCGCCCGCCGGTCGTAGCATGGCGTCAGGTGTGCGCTGTCGTTTCTGTTCGAAGGGCGTGAGTCTCTTCGGCGACAGCTACGGACAGGGGTACGGGCCATGAATATGACAGCGCAGATGATGCAGAGCATGTCCAAGGAGATGGCGGGGATGCCGTCGGAGATGGACATGATGGTGATGCAGGACTGTATTGAGGCCTGTTCGGCCTGCGAGCAAGCCTGCACCATCTGTGCCGACGCCGGAGTGGCGGGCGGCATGGTCAAGTGCATGAGCATGTGCATGAACTGCGCAGACCTCTGCAACACCACGATGCGGATGATGATGCGCCCGACCGGCTTCGACATGACGAGCATGATGGCCACACTCGAAGCGTGCATGAGCATGTGCATCGCCTGCGCAGACGAATGCATGGATCACGCCGAGATGAGCGAAACGTGCCGAATGTGCGCCCAGGCCTGCCAAGCATGCGCCAAAGCCTGCGACGCCATGATGTCGATGATGCGGGCGACCGCGAACTAGCCGGCGCGTCCAGCTAACCGATCAGTACGTTGAACCTCTGGCATCCCGCCGCCAACACGCCGTAGCTGGTGTGGACGGACACGGGTTCTCCGACTGCCAGCACGCCGGAAAGGTCGGCGTGGTGCCACAGCGCTACGGTTTCCTCGCCGAACACCGGTATCAGTTCGGCTCGACCGTCGTCCGAAACCGAACCGACAATCGCGTCCAGCCACCGGCTGGGCGTCGCGGATGCGATGCTCAACTGAATTCTGCTGAGAGCGTGACCTGGGCGCTCCGTTGCGCACATCTGACCCTGCTCGCACGCGTGAGCGACTGCGGCGGGGGAGTGCGTGTGAATGGTCATGGCATTCACAGTACGAAATGATTTGCGGTCACGCATCTGCGCGTGTCACACAGTGCAACATTCGCCGAGGGGGTCTCGATACATCTGCTCGCTGCGCTCGCGGATTACTCGACCACCGGTGCCGGAAGGTTGGGAGGGGGTCTCGATACATCTGCTCGCTGCGTTCGCGGATTACTCGACCACCGGTGCCGGAAGGAGGGGAGGGGGGTCTCCTAGGTGCGTGGGTCAGTAGTGGTGTTGGTGTGGTTTGGATGTTTGATCAGGGATTTTGGGTCCCAGTGTGGGATAATTTGGTATGGGATCGGATACTCCTGATGGTCTTTTCGATGAGTCGCTGATTGAACGGGTGATGCCTGATCTGTCGGTGATCCAGGCTGGCGCCGGGATCCATAAACGGTTCAAACCGTTCGATCCGGATCTGGTGATGATGGTGCCGCCGTCGTTGGACGAGTGGCTGCCGGAGGTTCATCTTTCCCGGTTCATTGCTGACGTCGTGGACAGTCAGCTGGACTTGTCGAAGTTTTATGCGTCGTATGCCAAGGCGAAGGGCCAGCCGCCGTATGACCCGCGCCTGATGGTTCGTGTGCTGCTCTACGGGTATTGCGTGGGCGTGCGTTCCTCGCGGGAACTCGAGCGTGCGTGTGTGGATGTGGTCGCTTTTCGTTGGTTGACCGCGCAGCAAGCACCCGATTTTCGTTCGATTGCCCGGTTCCGCAAACGTCACCTGTCGGCCTTGGGCAACGTGTTCTTGCAAGCGTTGGAGTTGTGTCGGGCGGCGGGGATGGTCTCGCTGGGGCAGGTCGCGTTGGACGGCACGAAGGTGCGGGCCAACGCGTCCCGCCGCAAGGCGATGAGTTACGCCCGTCTGACCCAAAGGCAGAAGGTCCTGGCCGAGGAGGTCTCCGATCTCCTCGCGGAGGCCGAGGCGATCGACACTGCGGAAGACACCCGGTTCGGCAAGGACAAACGCGGTGACGAGTTACCGGCCGAGCTTGCCCGGCGTGAAACGCGTTTGGGCAAGCTTGCCCAGGCGCGGGCTGCGCTCGAGGCCGACGCGGCGGCCAAAGCCCGTAAAGATGCCGAACAGAAAGCACGCGAGCACGGCGATGAGGACGGTGCGGTCAAGGAGAAGGGTCAGGACGCGGCAGCCAAAGCTGTGGTGGGACCGAAGACGCAACGCAACTTCACCGACCCGGACTCGAGGATCATGAAGACCGCGGACGGGTCCTTCCACTACTGCTATAACGGTTTCTGCCTGGTGGATAAGGACCATCAAGTGATCGTCAGCAACGATATGACGAACACCCCGAATGATTTCGAACAGTTGGCCCCGATGATTCAGAAAGCCGAAGCGACTCTGGGGGTACTGCCCGGTCAGGTTCTGGTCGATGCCGGCTTCTGCTCGGTGAAGAACCTCGAATTCGCGGAGGGCATCGAGGAAGCCAGTGCGGGCAAGACAGAGTTCTTCATCGCAACCCGCCGACTCAACGCTGCAGAGGAAGCGATCATGGGGACGGGTCAGCAACAGGCGGCCGCGGCGACCGCAAAACTACGAATGGTGCAAAGGCTGCGATCCAAACACGGCCACGATATTTATGCCAGGCGCAAAGCGATCGTGGAACCGGTGTTCGGACAGATACACACCAGGCAAGGCAAACACGTGCTCCTGCGCGGGCTTGATCAAGCCAAACACGAGTGGGACCTGATCGCCGGCTGCCACAACCTACTCAAACTTTTCAGCGCCACAACCGCACGGTCAATGAACGGACTGGGAACCTAACCCGTCAGGATCGGGCCGCCCCACCAGGACCAGTCAAGCTGCCGCCGTCGCTCCACGGTCTCTGCAACACCAGAAGACCCCACCGATCACACATGGCACGCCTGCCCGCCACGACAGCCAGCGGCCGGAAACCGCCGCCAACTCCCAACCCCAAACCACTACTGACCCTCGCACCTAGGGAAGCGGAGTGTCTATGCGGCGGTGGCGTGGTTGAGTTCCACGTGGTATCCGAGGGCTTGGAGTTGTCGGATCGCGGCGTTCTTGGTCTTGTTGGGGTTGCGCCGGGTGTAGTAGTCAGGGCCGAGCTCGTTGTAGACGACGCCGTTTCGGATCATGTTCCAGACGATCACGAGCATGGTGTGTTCGATCGTGACGAGAGCTTTCAGACGTGCCTTGCTGTTGCGGGCCGCTATTCGCTGGTATTTGACGGAGAGGTAAGTGGTCTTCGATCTGGACGCCGACATCGCGGCGATACCCAGGGCGCCTTTGAGGTATCGGTTCCCCGGCCTGGTCCTGGCCGGTTTGACCCGTCCCGCGGACTGATTCTGCCCGGGACACACGCCCGCCCAGGACGCCAGGTTCTCCGCGGTGGGAAACACGTTCATGTCAACACCGATCTCGGCGATGATGATGTCAGCGACCGTGACAGAGAACCCGGGAATCGTCGTCAGCAGGTCCCGGACGTCACGAAAGGGGCGCATCACCTGATCGATCTGCGCATCGAATTTGTGGATATGCGTGTTAATCTCATCGATGGTCGCCAGGTGCTCACCGATCAGGAACTCGTGGTGGGTGGTGAACCGGCCGGTCAGAGCCTCCACCAGCGCCGCGTTCTTGACTCGCATCCCGGGCTCGACCAGCTCGGCAAGCACGTGCGGGTCCCGTTGCCCGGCCACCATCGCGTCCAAAATTGTGCGACACGACTTGGTCGTTAGGGAACTGGCCACCGAGGAGAGTTTGATCCCGGCGTCTTCCAAACACTTCTCGATCCGGGCGAACTCACGATTGGCCTCTTGCACGTAATGCGTGCGCGTTCGAGTCAGATCCCGCAACCGCCGGATCGGCTCCGGCGGAACGAACGAGTCATTCAGGAGGTCATACGCGGCCAGCTTCGCAAGCCACGTCGCATCCGACACATCCGTTTTACGCCCCGGGATGTTCTTGGCCTGCTTCGCGTTGACCAACTGCACATTCAGCGACTGCTCCAGCGGGAAGAAGAACGGTTTCCAATAATCGCCGGTCGCCTCCATCACCACCAGGGACACCTCGGCCGCCTCAAGATCGGCCCGCAATCGCTTCACCTCGTTCGTGGTAGCACCATACGTTGTCACAACCGAACGGAACCGCCCATTGCCACCTAGCGGGCTACGCACGCACACCTTCGCATCATTCTTGGAAATATCCATTCCCGCGCACCGAGGATGCACAACATCCATCCCCGCATCGATACCCATAATCGCCACCTCCAACACCAGCAGCGTGACGGCGCCGGCCGGCGCCGGTTGCCGCGGAGAGGGTAGGAAAAGCAAAAGCAGGATTCTCCTAGACGGGCTCGAAGCACCAATCCACGGTTCCCGTGGAAACCCTCCACACCATGCTCGATATCAGGCTGAAGACACTAAGACCTTCCGGCGTCGACCGCGACAACACCATTGTGCGACCCACGAAAACCAGCCACAAGACGCTTCCGACCACCACAACGGCGCGAAGCGCCCCCCATGCTCGATACGTCTGCTCGCTGCGCTCGCGGATTACTCGACCACCGGGGTCGGTGGTCGAGTAGCGCACGAGCGCAGCGAGTACGCGTATCGAGACCGGCGAAGGTCAGACGTCGAGGCCTCTGCGCTTCAAGAGCGGCTCGATGACGGCATCCCTGCCCCGGAAGTCGCGATAGGCTTCGAGCGGATCCTTCGCCCCGCCGATCCCGAGCAGTCTGCTGCGGAAACGGTCGCCGTTTTCCCGCGTGAGTCCGCCGTTCTCGGTGAACCACTCGACGGTGTCGGCGTCGAGCACTTCGCTCCAGATGTATGAGTAGTATCCCGCGTCGTAGCCCACCGAGAACGCGTGCGCAAAGTAGGTGCTGGAATAGCGCGGCGGCACGGCGGGATTGTCGAGTCCTGCCTCCGCGAGGGCCGCGGCCTCGAACGCGGCAACATCCGTCACCTGGGTTTCAGTCGTGATCCGATGCCAAGCCTGGTCCAGCAGTGCTGCAGCTAGGTATTCGCTGGTCTTGAAGCCCTCGTTGAACGCCTTCGAGGCTTCAAGTTTGTCGACGAGCTCTTGCGGCATTCGCTCGCCGGTCTCGACGTGCTGCGCGTAGTTGGCGAGCACCTCGGGCCAGAGCAGCCACATCTCGTTCACCTGACTCGGGAATTCAACGAAGTCGCGGAAGACGTTCGTTCCGGCGAACTTCGGATACGTGACCTGCGCGAACAGGCCGTGCAAGGCGTGCCCGAACTCGTGAAACAGCGTGCCGACCTCGTCGTAGGTCAAGAGCGTGGGTTCGTCGCCGGCAGGCTTCGGCACGTTGAGGTTGTTGAGCACGACGGTCGGGTTGTCGAGCAGTCTCGACTGGGAGATGAGGGGGTTCATCCAGGCGCCCCCGCGCTTGGAGTCGCGCGTGTAGAGGTCGAGCACATACAGCCCGAGCGGCGAGCCGTCTTCATTGAAGACCTCGAAAACGCGTGCGTCCGGGTGGTAGGCCACGAGGTCAGTACGCTCGCTGAAGGTGATGCCATACAGCCTCTGTGCGGCGAAGAACACGCCGTCGCGCAGCACGCGCTCCGCCTCGAAGTAGGGCCGCATCGCCGCCGTGTCGACGTCGTACGTCGACCTGCGCACCTTCTCCGTGTAAAACGCCCAATCGGACGCCGCGAGCTCGAACTGGTCGCCGACCTGTGCCTGCAGTGCGGCTTCCTCCGCGTGCGCATTGCGTGCTGCCGCGGGCGCGAGGCGTTCGAGCATCGCGGCGACGGCATCCGGAGTCTTTGCGGTTTCGTCGGCGGTCACGTATGCGGCGTGACTGTCGAAACCGAGCAGCTCTGCCCGCTCGGCGCGCAGACGAGTGATCTCGAGTACGACCTTGCGATTGTCGTGATCGCCGCCGCGGATGCCTCGGGAGCGTGACGCGGTCATGATCCGTTCGCGCAGGGCGCGTGAAGTCAGGCTTGCGAGGTAGGGGTGGCCCGTCGGCAGAACCAGCGTGATGAGGTACTGGCCCTCCAGCCCGCGTTCACAGGCTGCCTGCGCGGCGGCCGAGACCTCCGCAGGCGACAGGCCGTCAAGTTCTGCGACGTCGTCGACCACGACGGCGAGATCGTTGGTGTCTGAGAGCAGGTTCTTCTCGAATCGGGTGGTCAGGGTCGCCAGCTGTCGGTTATGGTCCCGCAGCTGCACTTTCTGTGCTTCGGTCAGCCCGGCACCGGCGAGCGTGAACTCCGTGTAGTAGCGCTCGACCAGATAACGGGATTCTGCGTCGAGGGCGTCGCCGGCGCGCTGAGGCGAGTCGAGCGAGTCGTGCACCGTTTTGATCCGCGCGTACAGCTCGGGATCCAGGCGGATGGCGTCGCTGTGCGCTGCGAGCAACGGCGCGAGTTCCTCCTCGAGCGCGTTCGTGAAGTCGCTCGAATCCGCTGAACTTTTCGTGAAGAAGACCTCGGAAACGCGCGACAGGATCTGGCCGGACCGTTCGAGAGGCAGAAAGGTGTTCTCGAACGTCGCGGCATCCGCATTCTGTGTGATGTCGCGCACTTCGGCCAACTGCTGCTCGAAGCCGCGTTCGAACGCCGGCTTGTAGTGCTCATCGCGGATCTCCGCGAACGGCGGGAGTTGATAGGGCAGTGCGCTGGGTTGAAAGAACGGATTAGACGATTCGGCCATGCGTTCTAGCCTAGGCCGCCGCACAGAAGCCTACGATTGCGTCATGGCTACGCATGAGCAGTACACCCACGGTCATCACGAGAGCGTGCTGCGCTCGCACACCTGGCGCACGGTTGAGAACTCGGCCGCATACCTGATTCCACGGCTTTTTCGTGGCGCGCGGGTGCTGGACGTCGGAAGCGGACCTGGCACCATCACGATAGATCTGGCGCGCCGCGTGGCACCGGGGAGCGTGATCGGCATCGATGCCTCCGCCGAGATCGTCGCACAGGCCAACGGGCTTGCCGTCGATAACGCGCTCGGCAATGTGTCGTTCGCCGTCGGCAACGCCTATGCACTGGACTTCGAAGACGACACCTTCGACATCGTGCACGCCCACCAAGTGCTACAACACGTCGCAGACCCGGTGGCCACGCTGGCTGAGGCGCGGCGCGTGCTCAAGCCCGGCGGGATCCTGGCCGTGCGCGAGGTCGACTACGGTGGCACGATTTGGGCACCCGCATCGCCTGGTCTGTCGCAGTGGTTGAGCACTTATGAGGCCGTGCATCGCTCGAACGGGGGCGATCCGCATGCAGGCCGCTCGTTGAAGAGCTGGGTGATGGCCGCAGGCTACGAAGAGGTCGTGAGTTCCGCGTCGATCTGGTGTTTCGCCTCAGATGCGGAGCGCGAATGGTGGGGTGGGTCGTGGGCCGTGCGCGCGGTTGAATCGGACTTCGCGCCGCGCGCCATCGAGATCGGAGTCGCGACACTCGACGATCTGCACGCGATTGCGGATGCCTGGCGCGACTGGGTGGGCGAGAAGGCCGGGTGGTTCGCGATGCCGCATGCGGAGATCATCGCTACAAAATAGACAATGGAGTCTCTGCAATCAAATCGTTGCAATCAAATCATTGCAAAGAAATTATTGCAACGAGTCGAATGCAATGATATCTTTGCAGCATGGCAATCGGTGAGAATGACGACCAAGCATCCGCTCTGAATGAGAGCGCGCAACCGGAGGCGCTTGCGGGCCGGGATTCTAGAAACCTCGATTTGGCTTCGCTGAAGGTTCTGGCGCACCCGCTGCGTGTGCAGCTTCTTGACGTGCTCTCCAAGTACGGCCCAGATACGGCGACGGGGTTGGCCGCGCGACTCGGCGAGTC
The DNA here is from genome assembly GCF_030866825.1 of Rathayibacter sp. SW19. Lineage (NCBI taxonomy): Bacteria > Bacillati > Actinomycetota > Actinomycetes > Micrococcales > Microbacteriaceae > Rathayibacter > Rathayibacter soli. The sequence goes on along the minus strand of NZ_CP133020.1, from coordinate 2,601,732 downwards.
AAGTGGCGCGACCAGCTATCATCTGCGCCAATTGGCGAAGGCTGACTTCGTGCGCGAGGTGCCCGGTCGGGGCACTAAGCGCGAGCGCTGGTGGGAGCGGAAGCCGGGCGGCATCAATTTGGAGCCGGCTGCGTTCTCGGGCAGCGTGGCGGCACGTACGGCGTCGGACATGGTGATGCGCCAGTGGCAACAGAACAGCGAAAGCGCGCTCTCCGACTATTTGACGCATGGACTCGACGTGCTTGAGAAAGAGTGGGTCATGCGCGGTGAAGTGAGTGTCGCGAACCTGCGCCTGACCAAGGAACAACTCGTCGATTTCACCACGCAGGTCACGGCCGTGATCGACGAATTCGTCACCAACTATCGAACCAGCACGGCGCCGGGATCTCGCCCGGTGCAAGTGCAATTCAATGCGTTCCCCTTGATTGATGGTGAGGAGATTCCATCATGAGCACGATTCTCGTTGGCAAAGCAGGCATGGGCACGTCGGCATTGGATCACCATCAACTGCCGATCATCGACCGGGCTGCGATCCGCATCGGCGCAATGTTGATCGCGTGGGGGCGCCGCCGTGCCCAGCGCGGTCTCGAATTCGACACAGCCGGTCGCGCACGCGCCGACTATGTCGAGCGCGTGCGCACCGCGTCCGCAGTCACACAGCAGCGACTCCTGCCCTGACCGCGTCCGCAAGATCACGAAAAGTGAGTGCGCGCTCTACGACCGCAATCCTCGATCGAGCCGATCGTGGACTCGGTCCGGCGTTCGGGCGGCTTTGGGCGGCCGCGATCGCCAGCAACCTCGCTGACGGCATCGGGCGTACAGCGATCCCGCTGATAGCAACGACGCTCACGAAAGATCCGCTGCTGATCTCCGCCGTCACGGCCGTCGCGTTCGTGCCATGGCTGCTCTTCGGATTGCCCGCCGGAATGCTTGTCGATCGGGTCGATCGCCGTCGTGCGATGGCCGTGGCGAACGGCGTTCGCGTGGCGATGGCGCTTGTCGTCGCCGTGGCGATCACGACCGGTGTGCTGACCATCTGGTTGCTGTACGCCTGCATCCTGATCTGGGGGATGGGCGAGACGGTGTTCGACACGGCAACCAATGCCGTGCTACCGAGCACGGTGCGCGTGACGCAACTCGAGCCCGCCAACGGCCGAATCCAGGCCGCACAACTCGTGGTCGACACGTTCATTGGCACACCGCTTTCCGGTGCGCTGTTCGCACTTGCAATCGCAGTGCCCGTCTGGTCCACCGCAGGCGGATTCGCGGTGAGTGCGCTGCTTGTGCTGTTCCTGCCGTTGTCGGTCGCACGGGCCGCAGCCGCCCCGGAGGAGCAGCAATCGCAGCGTCACGGCGTGCGGCGACTCGCGCACGAGGCGGTCGAGTCGTTGTCATTTCTGTGGCGGCATCGACTCTTGCGCGGACTGCTGGTGTTCACAACTCTGGCCGGCGGCCTGCTGGCATTCGGCCAGGCATCCGAGATCTTGTACCTGCTGTACACGATGGCGGTGCCTCCTGGTCTGCTCGGCTTCGTGCTCGCTGGAGTGGGCGTCGGCGCTCTCGCCGGGGCGTTGACGGCCAGCCGATTGGTGGCGCGTTTCGCCAGAGGAAAGGTGATGTTGCTGGCGACTGCGTTCGGCGGCATCGGTCTTGGTCTCGTCGGGTTGGCGCCAACCCTTCCGCTCGCGATCGTCTCGTGGGCCATCAGCGCATACGCGATCTCGGTGTGGAACGTGCCGTGGAGCGCGCTGCGGCAGCAATTGATCCCGCAGGCGATGCTCGGACGCACGATCGGATTCATCCGCAGCCTCACCTGGGGCATCATTCCGGTGGCGACCATCCTCGGCGGTGCCGTCGCGCGGATCGATTTGCGGTTGCCGTTCCTGATCGGCGGGGTCGGCATCGTGATCGTCGTGCTGCTCGGATCGAAACTGCTGCTTTCCATCGATCGGCGAACACGTGACTACTCGTCGCCGGCCTCGCCGAACTCGTCGTCGAATGCATTGGGCAGCGACTCGGCAGGCTGAGTGATCGTCGCTGAGTCCTCGGCGCGGTTGTACTGAATGCGCGTGCCATCGTCGAGTTCGATTTCGGGGTCCTTCTCGAGCCAGGTCAGCGTCCAACGCCATGCCCGAGTGTCGGTGTCGAGTGCGTCGAGTTCCTCTTCGACGGCTGCGACGGCATAGCGCACGACCTCGGGAAGACCGTCCGGCACCGGGGCTCCGACGGCCCACCGGGTGCCGAGTTGCATGGTCGAGGTCCGCTACTTCGCGAGATCTATTTCGTAGGTGACCCACGGGGTACGGGTGGCGACATCGTCGTAAAGAGCTTGCGCCTCGGCATTGTCCGCCGCAGTGATCCACTGCACGACGCCATGCCCTGCCGCCCGGGCACGATCGCTGACCGCATCGATGAGCGCGCGGCCGACGCCGCTGTGCCGGGCATCGTCCTTCACGAACAGGTCATCGATGTAGCTGCCTTGGTCGGCTTCGAGCGGGCGAGTGAACTCCCGGAAGTGCACCAAGCCCACCAGCGAGCCGTCGTCGACGGCGACAAGCGCGTTCTCCTCGTGCGAGGCATCCGTCAGCCAACTCCACAACTGCAGTGCTCTCTGGTCGGTCAGCGGCTCCTCGTAGAACTGCGCGTATCCCTCGTAGAGGCCGAGCCAGTCAAAGAAATCACCGTCGCCGGGTGTGCGTATCGTGATCGACATCACCGTCTCCTTCAGCCCGCCCCCGCGGAAGGCTCATTGTTGTGGTGCTCAATGACCATACCGCGCCAGCGCAATCCTGGGAAAGACAGACACGGCGCGAACCTGGCCTCCACTGGCCGCAATGCCGCCGATCCCGTCCGGTAGATCACTCCGCGGCGTGCTCCAGCACCACGTCGGTGACGGCCAGCTCGTCGCCGGGCAGGAAGGACAACTGGGAGATGCGGCCCACGGCCTTGAGATCCTCGGCTACGAGCCGCAGACCGGCAAGTTCGACCTCATTGCCGGTCAGTGTCGCAGAGACGACCGGTGTCTTCTGAGAGACCTTGGCGTCGGTCTTTGCTCGGCGGATGCCGGTCAGCGCGGCACTCGCCAGTGACAGTATGTCTCCTGAGCTCGAGGCGGATGCTGCACCGCTTGGTCCAGGCCAGGACGCACGGTGCACCGAGCTGTCATTGAACCACGACCAGGCCTCTGCGGTCGCGAACGGCAAGGCGGGCGCGAACAGCCTGAGCAGCGTCGACAGCGCCTCGCGGAGTGCGGCCACCGCCGAGGATTGCCGTTCAGCAGCCTGCGGTGCAGAGACGTCGCCGGCGTCGCCGGAGTCCTGTCCATAGGCGCGTTCTTTGACCAGTTCGAGGTAGTCGTCGCAGAAAGTCCAGAAAAACGTCTCGGTTGTCTCGAGTGCGCGTGCATGGTCGTAGTTCTCGAATGCGGCGCTCGCCTCCGCGACGACAGTATCGAGCGCGCTCAGCATGCTGAGATCGATTGGTTCGCTGACCAGGGCACCGGGGGTATCCGGGAACCCGAGGATGAACTTCGCCGCATTCAATACCTTGATGGCCAATCGGCGGCCGATCTTGATCTGCGTCGGGTTCTGGGGGTCGAAGGCCGAATCGGTGCCGAGCCGGCTGGTGGCCGCCCAGTATCGCACCGCGTCGGAGCCATGTTTCTCGAGGATGTCGGCCGGAGTGATGACATTGCCCTTCGATTTCGACATCTTCTTGCGATCAGGGTCGACGATGAACCCGGACAGCGCAGCGTTCGCCCACGGCGCCATGCCGTGTTCGAGTTGCGAGCGCAACATCGTTGAGAACAGCCAGGTGCGGATGATGTCCTGGCCTTGCGGACGCAGGTCGAACGGGAACACAGCGTCGAACAATGCGCCGTCGCGCTCCCAGCCGCCCGCCAACTGCGGCGTGAGGGAAGAGGTCATCCAGGTGTCCATCACATCGACCTCGCCGACGAAGCCGCCCGCTTGACCGCGCTGGCTTTCCTCGAAGCCCGGTGCGGCATCCGATGACGGGTCGACCGGCAGCAGGTCGCGTGTCGGCAGAATCGGCTCGTCGAAGACCGGGTTGCCGTCGGCATCGAGTGGATACCAGACCGGCAGGGGAACGCCGAAAAAGCGCTGGCGAGAGATCAGCCAATCACCGGAGAGCCCGCCGACCCAGTTCTCGTAGCGCACGCGCATGAAGTCGGGGTGCCAGTTCAGCTGCGCGCCCAGTTCGAGCAGACGGGCTTTCAAGGCTTCGTCGCGTGCGCCGTTCTTGACGTACCACTGACGAGTTGAGACGATCTCGAGCGGTTTGTCGCCCTTCTCGAAGAACTTCACGGGATGGATGATGGGCTTCGGGTCGCCGATCAAGTCGCCGGACTCGCGTAGCAGTTCAACGACGGACTGCTTTGCTGAGAACACGGTCTTGCCTGCGAGCTGTGCATACGCAGCGCGCCCCGCGTTCGAGGTGATCGCCTCGGGCGGGTCGGGCAGAATGCGGCCGTCGAACCCGATGATCGCGCGGTTCGGCAGATTCAACTCCCGCCACCAGACGACGTCGGTGATGTCGCCGAACGTGCAGATCATGGCGATACCGCTGCCCTTGTCCTGCTGGGCGAGATGGTGCGAAAGCACCGGCACTTCGACGTCGAACAGGGGAGTGCGCACACTCGTGCCGAACAGCGCTTGGTAGCGTTCATCATCCGGATGCGCGACGAGGGCAACGCAGGCAGGCAGCAGTTCCGGGCGGGTCGTCTCGATGTAGACCGGGCCGTCGGCTCCGTGGAAGGCGACGCGGTGGTAGGCGCCGGGCTGATCCTTGTCTTCGAGCTCCGCCTGGGCGACGGCGGTGCGGAAGGTGATGTCCCACAGCGTCGGCGCCATCGCCTGATAGGCCTCGCCTCGCTCGATGTTCCTCAGGAATCCGAGCTGAGAGGCGAGCAGTGCCTCGTGCCCGATTGTGCGGTAGGTCTGGCTCCAGTCGACAGAGAGGCCGAGCGCACGCCAGACCGCCTCGAACTGCTTCTCGTCTTCGACGGTCAGACGCTCGCACAGTTCGATGAAGTTGCGCCGCGAGATCGGCTTCTGATCTGCTGCCTTCGTGCTCTTATTGTCTCCGCCCTCGAATGGCGGCGCGAAGTCGGCGTCATACGGCAGAGACGGGTCACAGCGCACCCCGAAGTAGTTCTGAACGCGGCGCTCGGTCGGGAGGCCGTTGTCGTCCCAGCCCATCGGGTAGAACACGTTCTTGCCGCGCATCCGCTGGTAGCGCGCGATCAGGTCGGTGTGCGTGTAACTGAAGACGTGCCCGATGTGCAGCGAACCGGATGCGGTCGGCGGCGGTGTGTCGATCGAGTAGATCGCGCTGCGATCCTCGGCGGCCAGTGCGGCAGCCCGGTCGAACAGGTACGTGCCGTCGTGCTGCCAGCGCGAACCCCACTTCGCCTCGAGACCTTCCAGCGCCGGCTTGTCCGGAACACCTGACCCTGATCCCGATCCTGATCGTGTTTCGGTCGCGGGGTTCTGTGCATCGTTCATTGCGGTGTCCGGCTCTCGCTATAGGCGGCATCGCGTCAGGGATGCCTCAGTGTGGGGTGTCCTCCTATGCTACAGACCCTGGGCTGCGGGGTTTCTGTGGCGCTTCTTGCCGCACAAACCCTGCATTCAAGCGGATGCCGACGCCGCGTCGAGCTGCTCCGAGAGTTCCGCAAGCGCTGCTTCCTGATCTGCTGCCGCCTCTGCCCGCCGCCGGGTCAGCGGCACTGCGATCAGAGCGCAGACCAGCGTGATCACAGACAGAAGAGCCAGCACGATGCCGGGGTGCCACCAGGCGGCATTCGTCGCCGCAGCGAGACCGGCCGTCGCGAGCGGAATCAGGCCGGACAGCGCCGCGGCGATGCCGTAGGCGATCGACAGTGCGCTGTAGCGGATCGAACTGCCGAAGACATCCGCCATCAGGCCACCGAGTCCGGCCCAGCTGAGCGTCGGCAGAATTCCGCCAATGATCATCGTTCCGACCAGGATCGGGAAGGTGGCGAACTGCAGCAGGTAGTACATCGGGAATGCGATGAGCAGGGTGCCGAGCGCCCCGATCCAGACCACTCGCGCCGACCCGATCCGGGTGGCGAGCAGCCCGAACAGCGGAATCGTGATCAGCTGCAGCAGGCTACCGATGAGGGTCGCGGTGAACAGGTCTTGATACGAGAACTTGAGGATCGTCACGCCGTAACTGATCGTGTACGTGTTCATCAGCGAGTATGACCCGATGCCGAGCATCGCCGCGCCGACGGCGAGCAGCAGGGTGCCGGGCTGGCGACGGAATACCTCGAGAACGGGCGACTTCGTGCGCTGCTTCGTGTCGACGAGGTGCTCGAAAACGGGCGTCTCGTCGATTGTCAGACGCAGGTAGAGCGAGACGGCCAGCAGTGGGAAAGCCAGCAGGAAGGGCAGTCGCCAGCCCCAGGCGAGCATGTCCGCCGGGTTGAGAGTGACGCTCAGAATCAGAAAGAGCGCACCGGTGATGATCGTGCCGACAGGTGAGCCGAGCTGGGGCAGAGCCGCGTAGAAGCCGCGACGCTTCGGCGAGGAATGCTCCACCGCGACGAGGATGGAGCCTCCCCACTCGCCGCCGAGGGAGAGCCCCTGGATGACGCGCAACAGCGTGAGCAAGAACGGCGCAGCCAACCCGATCGTCGCGTAGCTCGGGAGCAGGCCGATCGCACCGGTGGAGACGCCCATGATGGAGATGGTCAGCAGCAGCGTACGCTTGCGGCCGATCCGGTCCCCGAGATGCCCGAAGATGATCGCGCCGATCGGGCGCACGAGATAGCTGGTGGCCAGCACCAGGAAGGCCGAGATCGTGCCCGCCACTCTGTCTTGCTCTGGAAAGAACAGTTGGGCACTGAAGATCGCACTGAAGTACGCGAATACGTAGAAGTCGTATGACTCGAGCGAGGTGCCCACAAACGACGCGAGTGCGACGCGTGTGGCTTTGCGGGCTGGTAGTACGGCAGCGGGGGAAGGCAGGGGAGAAGACATGAATCCTCGTCAAGGTGTAAGTCTGGATACTGTGAGGGCGGCCGGATGCGGGGGCAGCGGGGGCGGCGCACAGGTACATTGTTGTACTGAGACCAATAATAGAGGGTGAGGGGCGTTGTGCGTCAAGAAGACGGCATCAGGGCAGGGCGCAGGCGTGCCTCCTCGCGCGGCATCCTCGAAGAGGCGGCAAGCGAGTTGTTTCTTGAGAATACCTATGACGGCACCACGATCGAGCAGATCACCCAGCGGGCCGGCGTCAGCCGTAACACGTTCTTCAACTACTTTCAGGCCAAGAGCGACGTGCTGTGGGCAAGCGTCGACGAAGCGATCGCCTCGTTGCCGGAAGATTTCGCCCGCGTGTCGGCATCGACGCGGCCGCTGACCGCCGTACGTGCCGCCCTGATCGCGGCGTCTACCAGGTTCGGGCCCGATCGGCTGCCGCTGGCTGTCACGCAATACGAGGTGATGGGCACACAGGCGGAGTTGACGACCTCGGGCCTGACCCGCTTTCTGAGGGTTGCCGGCGATGTCGAAGGGTTCTTGACGAGCCGGCTGGGGGCGGATGCCCGGCCGCGCGCGCGGGTCATCGCTTTCGCGGTCGCCGCTGCGCTCGCCGCGGCGGCTGACGGATGGGCGCGGGCCGGCACCGGCCGGCATCCGCTCTCTGAGTACGTGGCTGAGGCGATCACCCCGATCTGTCGCGGTTTCGCTTGACTGCCAGACGCGTGGGGCGGCACCCGCGATCCGTGTGTGTGACGCCGCCGGAGTGGGTAGACTTTCTAAATCGACTGTGATCCGGCCATCACCGGGGAGTCTTCGGCAGAACTGTGGCGCCTTGTTCGACCAGGGCACCGCTCACTAGAACCGAACGGGGCTGGCCCGTCACAGCCAATGAAGAAGCGGTCGTGCAACGTCACGTTCAGACGGCGTACGGCAAGCGGGGTGGTACCGCGACGTTTGGCCGGAAACGGCGGGCGGCGTCCTCGTGCAGAGTGTCGAACTGCCAGGAGAAGAATGCCGTACCCACTGTCCAACCCGCACGATCTCGTCAACCCTTCCCCGAGGTTTCCGGAAATCGAGACCGGAATCCTCGCCTTTTGGAAGGCAGACGGCACTTTTCGGGCATCCATCGACAACCGAGCGGATGCCGATGAGTGGGTCTTCTACGACGGCCCGCCCTTTGCGAACGGCCTTCCGCACTATGGGCACCTGCTGACCGGCTACGCCAAGGACTTGTTCCCGCGATTCCAGACGATGCGCGGCAAGAAGGTCGAGCGCCGATTCGGCTGGGACACGCACGGCCTGCCCGCCGAGCTGGAGGCCGAGCGGCAGTTGGGCATTACGGACAAGAGCCAGATCGAGGAGATGGGGATCGCCGCGTTCAACGCGGCTGCGCGCGAGTCCGTGCTGCGTTACACCCGTGAATGGCGGGAGTATGTCACCCGTCAGGCGCGCTGGGTCGACTTCGACCACGATTACAAGACCCTCGACATCAGCTACATGGAGTCGGTGATCTGGGCATTCAAGCAGTTGTACGACAAAGGGCTCGCCTACGAGGGCTATCGGGTTTTGCCATACTGCTGGCGCGATCAGACGCCTCTGTCGAACCACGAGTTGCGCATGGACGACGATGTCTACAAGATGCGTCAGGATCAGACTGTCACGGTCACGTTTCCTCTGACCGGCGCAAAAGCCGAGGCGCTGGGTCTGACCGCTGTGCGTGCGCTGGCCTGGACGACCACTCCGTGGACGCTTCCGACCAATCTCGCGCTGGTCGTCGGCCCCGCCATCGAGTACGCGATCGTACCCGCCGGGCCGAACGGCACGGCGGATCGGGACGGAACGCGCGCCGAGGGTAGCGGCGCCGAGTATCTGCTCGCCGCGGACCTCGTCGGGAGCTACGCGAAAGACCTGGGCTACGGTTCCGCCGAGGCCGCCGTCGCGGCGGTGAGCCGAAGCATCCGAGGGGCTGAACTCGAGGACATCGGCTACGACCGACTCTGGGACTACTACGCGGATGCGTCGGAATACGGCACGCAGAACGCCTGGCGGATCCTGGTAGACGACTACGTGACCACGACGGACGGCACCGGCATCGTGCATCAGGCACCGGCGTACGGCGAAGATGACCAGCGCGTCTGCGAGGCCAACGGCATCCCGGTGATCCTGTCGGTTGATGAGGGCGGTCGCTTTCTGCCGAGCGTGCCCGAGGTGGCCGGCCTGCAGGTGTTCGAGGCGAACAAGCCGTTGACGCAACTGCTGAAGACCGGTGGTCGCCTGCTGCGTCAGGCGAGCTACGAGCACTCGTATCCGCATTGCTGGCGCTGCCGCAACCCGCTGATCTACAAGGCGGTTTCCAGCTGGTTCGTGGCCGTGACGGAGTTCCGTGACCGCATGTCCGAACTCAATCAGCAGATCGAATGGGTGCCGGAGAACGTCAAAGACGGCCAATTCGGCAAGTGGCTGGCGAACGCGCGCGACTGGTCGGTGAGCCGCAATCGTTACTGGGGGTCTCCGATCCCGGTGTGGAAGAGCGACAATCCCGATTTTCCGCGCGTCGATGTGTACGGGTCGCTCGCAGAACTCGAAGCGGACTTCGGCACGCTGCCGCTGAACGCAGATGGGGCGCCAGACCTGCATCGGCCATACATCGACGAGCTCACCAGACCCAACCCGGACGATCCGTCTGGCGCGTCAACGATGCGCCGCATCCCGGACGTGCTCGACGTGTGGTTCGACTCGGGGTCGATGCCGTTCGCGCAGGTGCACTATCCGTTCGAGAACCAGGACTGGTTCGATACGCACAGCCCCGCAGACTTCATCGTGGAGTACATCGGGCAGACTCGCGGCTGGTTCTACCTGTTGCACACCCTGTCCACTGCCCTGTTCGATCGGCCTGCGTTCAGCCGGGTGATCAGTCACGGCATCGTGCTCGGCAGCGACGGGCAAAAGATGTCGAAGTCGCTGCGCAACTATCCCAACGTCAACGAGGTCTTCGATCGCGACGGTTCGGATGCGATGCGCTGGTTCCTGATGTCAAGTCCCGTTCTGCGCGGGGGCAACCTCGTCGTCACGGAAGAAGGCATCCGCGAAGGCGTGCGCCAACTGCTGCTGCCACTGTGGAGCACGTGGTACTTCTTCTCGCTGTACGCAAACGCCTCGGGCGAAGGCGGTTATCACGCGCGTCGTCGCACCGACTCGACCGACGTGCTCGACCGGTACCTGCTGGCGAAGACCCACGAGTTGATTGAGGCCGTCACAGACGACCTGGAAGCGCTCGATGCGACGCTCGCGGCGGCGAAACTCCGCGACTTCGCCGACGTGCTCACCAATTGGTATGTGCGCCGTTCACGCGACCGGTTCTGGCAAGGGGCGAGCGCCGACGGCCGCAACGCAGAGGCGTTCGACACGCTGTACACGGTGTTGGAGACCGTGACCCGCGTCGCCGCTCCGTTGCTTCCGCTTGTCACCGAGCAGATCTGGAAGGGCCTGACCGGCGGTCGGAGCGTTCACCTGACCGATTGGCCTGACCCGAACGAGTTCCCCGCCGATGCGGCACTGGTGGCCGCGATGGACCAGATCAGGCAGATCTCCTCCAGCGCACTTTCGCTGCGCAAGCAGGCCGGACTGCGCGTGCGCCTGCCACTTGCGAAGCTGACGGTCGTTACGGCGGATGCGAGAATACTGGCCGAGTTCGAGGCGATCCTGCGCGAAGAACTCAACGTCAAGCAGGTCGAGTTCGTGCAGCTGGAAGAGGGCAGTGCTGCTGCCTACGGCATCACACGTCGGCTCACCGTCAATGCGCGTGCCGCCGGCCCGCGCCTGGGCAAAGCCGTGCAGACCGCCATCCAGGCCGCTCGTGCCGGCGACTGGAGCGACAACGACGGTGTTGTGACGGCAGGAGGTCTCGAACTTGTGGACGGCGAGTTCGACCTCGTGCTCGAGGTCGCCTCCGCCGGAGAATCCGCAGACACAGCTTTGGCGCTGCTGCCGGAGGGCGGCTTCGTGCTGCTGGAGACGCGCACGAGTCCGATCTTGGAAGCGGAGGGCCTTGCCCGCGACGTCGTGCGGGCTGTGCAGGATGCCCGCAAGGGCGCCGGGCTCGAGGTGAGCGACCGCATCCGGCTGCAACTGCAGTTGGACCGGGAAGGGGCAGCTGCGGCTCGTGCCTTCGACGAGTTGATCGCTGCCGAAACGCTCGCGGTACAGTTGCAGGTCACCGAAGCACCGATGATCGCGGACGAAGGTTCCGCGATCAACGTCGGCGACGCATCCGCGCTGATTGTCACACTGGAGAAAGTATGAGCCTCGGAGATACGACAGGCGACGATCAGTTCCGCGAAGCCGGCGACGCCGTCTATGAGACGATCCTCGAACGGCTGGGGGAGGCATCCCCGCAGCCGCGTCTTGCCCCGACCCGACGGGCGCTTGAGCTTCTCGGCGACCCGCAGCGAGCCTTCCCGATCATCCATGTGACCGGCACCAACGGCAAGACCAGCACCAGCCGGATCGCCGAGAGCATCCTCCGAGCGTACGGGTTGCGCACTGGGCTGTTCACGAGTCCGCACCTGGTGCGCTTCAACGAGCGCATCGTGATCGACGGCGAGCCGATCAGCGATGAGGCGCTCGTGCGCAATTGGGAGGACGTGCTGCCTTACGTGCAGATGGTGGACGACGAATTGGTCGGCGCCGATGACGTGCGATTGACCTTCTTCGAAGTGCTCACGATCCTCGCTTTCGCGTGTTTCGCGGATGCGCCGGTGGATGTCGCGGTCATCGAGGTCGGCATGGGTGGGGAATGGGACTCTACAAATGTCGGCGACGGCGATGTTGCGGTTTTCACTCCGATCTCGCTGGATCATCAGAATCGACTCGGCAACACAATTGGCGAGATCGCGCGAACCAAGTCCGGCATCATCAAGCCGGCTGCGATTGTTGTCAGTTCGGCACAACCGACCGAGGCGCTCGGCGAGCTGGAGAAAGCGGCGGCATTACGTGAGGCGTCTCTCACGGTTCAACCCGACGGTTTCGACGTGCTGTCAACGGCGGTTGCCGTCGGTGGGCAGCTGATCAGTGTTCGCGGGCGGGCCGGTGTGTACGAAGACTTGTTCCTGCCGCTTTACGGCGCGCATCAGGCGCAGAACGCTGCGGTGGCGATTGCTGCCGTCGAGTCTTTTCTCGGCGATGGCACGCAGGAGCTGAAGCACGAGCTGATCGAAGAGGGCCTCGCAACGGCGACCTCTCCCGGTCGGCTTCAGCTGGTGGGGGTCGAGCCGACGGTTCTGGTCGATGCGGCGCATAACCCGGCCGGCGCGCAGACGTTGGCCGCCGCTCTGCCGCGCTACTTCGACTTTGACGAAATCGGTTTCGTGGTGGGCATCCTGCGCGACAAAGACGCCAAGGGCATCATGGATGCACTTTCGCCGCTTGCCACACGCATTTTCGTGACGCAATCCCACTCCGAGCGCTCCACGCCGTTCGACGAGCTCGCAGAGAACATCGAGGGGTGGACGCATGAATCCGTGACCTCCTATGATGACCTCGGCGAAGCGATCGAAGCGGCACGAGAATGGGCGGCGCTTGCGCCGCGCCGCGCCGTCGTGATCACCGGGTCGATCACGCTGATCGGCGATGCGATGGCACTCGCCGAAGATCGCGCGTGGAAGGCGGCACCGTGAGACCTCAGAGGCGCTCCGCACGGCAGAGCCTTGGCCAGATCGTGCTCGGGTTTGAATTCGTCGTGGTCTTCCTCGGCGCGCTCGTCGCCTTCGGGTTGAAAGCGGTGCCTCCGGCGATCGCGCTCGGCGGGGGAGGAGCGCTCGTCGTCATAATGCTTGCGACGGTCGGACTTCTCCGCTACCGCTGGGGCTTCGCGCTGGGCTGGGCTTTGCAGGTCATTGTGATCGCGTCGGGATTTCTCGTCAGCATGATGTTCATCGTCGGCGCGATCTTCACCGGTATGTGGGCGTATGCGATGATCACGGGCGAGCGGCTCGATCGCACGAATGCGACGCCGGCGGCGCAAGCCGCGTCAGCGGCAGCTGATCACGCCCCAACTAACGACGACAGCAGCAAAGAAACGGAGAATCCCGAATGAGCACAATCGTCGAAGAGACCCTGGTCCTTGTCAAACCCGACGGCGTCGCACGCGGTCTGACCGGTGAGATTCTGCGCCGGATCGAGGCCAAAGGCTACTCACTTGTCGACCTGAAGATGGTGCAGGCCGATCGTGATCTACTGGCCAAGCACTACGCCGAACATGAGGGCAAGCCGTTCTACGAACCGCTCATCGAGTTCATGGAGTCCGGCCCGATCGTTGCGCTGCGCGTGGCGGGCAACCGCGTCATCGAAGGATTTCGGTCACTGGCGGGCGCGACGGATCCGACGGCAGCGTTGCCTGGCACAATTCGTGGCGACCTTGCCCGCGACTGGGGATTGCGAGTGCAGCAGAATCTCGTGCACGGCAGTGACTCGCAGGAGTCGGCGGCGCGCGAACTGGCGCTGTGGTTCTAACTTGCGCTGTGGTTCTAACTTGCGCTGTGGTTCTAACGTGCGCTGTGGTTCTAACGTGCGCTGTGGTTCTGGGCGTCGGTTGCCTGTTCTAGCGTCGGCTAGCGGAACGCATTCGGGATCCAGCTGACCTGGATTTGTGCGAGCACCGCGACGATCGCATAGCAGACGAGGGTGATCAGCGGCACCCACGAGTAGGCGGCTGCGAAGAACCGCTGGACAGATGCCGGAACGGGAATATTCCCCTCTTTGAGGTTGTAGAACGTCACCAGCCAGAAGGTGGGAATGGTCACGAGCCAGGTCACCATGCAATACGGGCAGAGCACAAACAGGGAATACAGGCTCTCCGAGATGAGAAAGACGACCAGAGCCATCGCCCCGACCACGCCGAGGTTGAATAACATCCAGAACCATCGCGCGAATCGTGCCCCGGCCAGAATCGAAACTCCGACGGCGATGGCCGCAGTCCATCCGGCAATGCCGATCAGCGGGTTGGGGAAGCCAAGAATGCTGCCCTGCCACGATGCCAGGTTCTTGCCGCAACCGATCAGCGGGTTGATATTGCAACTGAGTTGAGCGGCCGGATTCTCCAGTTGCTGGAACTTCTCCAGGGTCAGGATGAATGCGGCGAAAAAGCCGATCAATCCCATAACGATCAGCGAGACGGCGAGGACGGTTGGACGTTTGGCGGGCTCGGTGATCGACACTCTCGGATTATGGCACAGCGACCTTTGACACGGGAGGCGCCGTGGCGACCGTTGGAGCCCTGACCCGCGTCACCGCGCGCGCTCAATGACGCCCCGAGCATACGCGGCATGCGATAATAGATCGTTGCCTGGGCCGCGCTCAGGCAGACACCACCAAAAAGGCTTAGTGGGCGCCCTCGGTGCCCAGCAGGAAAACCAGTACGCAGGTTATGTACGAAAACGCAGGATTGAGTTGCACGGCCGACGGGTCGAACCGATGGGTCGGAACCGGCAGATCACCTGAAACAGACAGACAGGCAGCCCGAGCGAACAGCCGGCTGCTGTAACCCAAGGATTGGCGGGGGGATCGCCAAGCGCGAGAATCCCGCTTTCAGGAAAGTAACCCGGAGACGGCGGCGCGGCCGCGGTTCCGGTCAAGGAGTTGCACCAGAGATGGTGGATAAAGACGAAAACACGACGAATCCAAGGAACGAATCAGAGGCGGAGGGCGGTACCAGGAAGCGCAGCCGATTGTTCGGCGGGCGCAAATCGCACAAGCGCGCCGACCCGGTTGTGACGCAGCCCCAAGCCGCACCGGCTGTCGATTCCGTTCCGCCTGCACCGGTGGCAGCACCGTCGGCAGTCGCCGCACCCGCTGGCGCAGCACCCGCTGCAACTGCGGCGGCGATCGCGACCGCGAATGGTGGAACGACTCCTGGCGCGCAGGCGCCCAACGACGCCATTACGAACCCTGCACTGCCGGCGGCGGTGGTCGCCCCTGCTGCACCGGAAATCGCCGGCCCCGGCCTGCCCAGCGCAGCCATTCTGTTCAAAGCACCTGACATCGCGTTCCTGCCTGCGCTTGCCGATCGTGGGGCACACGACCTCGGCAACGGCGATCGTGATGATGACGAAGCGCCGACGCTGCGCCGGCGTTCTCGCCGCCGGTCCGGTGAGGGCACTCGAACCGGGGCGAACGATCCGGCCAACACCGTGGTCAAGGTACGAACTCCACGCGAACCGGAGCTGATCACAGAACCGCAGAGAATCAAAGGCTCAACACGTCTCGAGGCAAAAAAGCAGCGCCGCCGCGATGGGCGTGACGCCGGTCGCAGACGCCCCGTGATCACAGAAGCCGAGTTCTTGGCGCGCCGCGAGTCCGTCGACCGGCAGATGATCGTGCGGTCGAAAGACGGTCGCATCCAACTTGGAGTGCTCGAAGACAAGGTGCTCGTCGAGCACTACGTCGCGAAGTCGCAAGAAGCATCCCTGATCGGGAATGTGTATCTCGGTCGGGTGCAGAACGTGCTCCCGAGCATGGAAGCGGCATTCGTCGATATCGGCCGTGGCCGCAATGCCGTCTTGTACTCGGGCGAAGTCGACTGGGATGCCGCGGCCGAGAACTCCGCGGACGGCAAGCAGCAGGCTCGCCGCATCGAACTCGCCCTGAAACCCGGGGACAAGGTGCTCGTTCAAGTCACGAAGGACCCGGTTGGCCACAAGGGTGCGCGGCTCACGAGCCAGGTCTCGCTTCCCGGCCGCTATTTGGTGTACGTGCCGAACGGTTCGATGAACGGGATCAGCCGTAAGTTGCCGGACACGGAACGTTCGCGCTTGAAGAAGATCTTGAAGGCCGTGCTGCCCGAGAACGTGGGCGTCATCGTGCGAACCGCGGCAGAAGGCGCCACAGAAGACCAGCTGACGGTCGACGTCAATCGTCTGACCGCGCAGTGGGCGGCGATCTCCACAAAGGTGGAATCGGCGTCCGCCCCTGCGCTGTTGCACAGCGAACCCGACCTTTTGATCAAGATCGTGCGTGACGTCTTCAACGAGGACTTCCACAAGCTGATCATCTCCGGTGAGGATGCCCGCGAGACCATTGAGGGCTACCTCGCGCAGGTGGCGCCTGATCTTCTCGATCGCGTCGAGAAGTACGAAGGCGATCGCGACCCGTTCGACCAATACCGCATCACGGAGCAGATTGAGAAGGCGCTCGAACGCAAGGTGTGGTTGCCGTCGGGTGGCTCGCTGGTGATCGATCGCACAGAAGCCATGACGGTCATCGACGTCAACACCGGCAAGTTCGTCGGTTCAGGCGGAAACCTCGAAGAAACCGTAACGAAGAACAACCTGGAAGCCGCTGAGGAGATCGTGCGGCAGCTGCGGTTGCGTGACATTGGTGGCATCATCGTTGTCGACTTCATCGACATGGTGCTGGAGACCAACCGCGATCTGGTGCTGCGTCGACTGGTCGAGTGCCTCAGCCGCGACCGCACGAAGCATCAGGTTGCGGAGGTCACCTCGCTCGGCTTGATCCAGATGACGCGGAAGAAGCTCGGCCTCGGTCTGCTTGAGACGTTCAGCGAAGCGTGCGAGGTGTGCGCGGGACGCGGCGTCGTTGTGCATCACGACCCGGTTGTCAAGCACCGCACCGCGCCGCAACCGCAAAGCGATCGCAGGCGAGGCAAGGGCAGCATGTCGAGCAGCTCTGGCGTCGGCCAGCAGCAGACTGCCCCTGTCACGCACGCAATCACGGACGATGCGAAGAATGCCCTCGCCCAGATCGCGGCGAGCACGATCGCGCACGTGCATGACGACAGTGCGACTGCAACTGCGACCACAGCCGCGACCACGACTTCAGCTGATGCCGAAGCGTCCCTAGCGCCGGCGCGCTCCGCGGACGTTGGCGCCGCGGAAACCGCCGAGGTCCAGACTTCTACGGCCGAGACACCACGTGCAAAACACGTCGCGGACTCTGACGCAGACATTCCTGCACCGATCGTTGAGCCCGTCGCCATCCTGGACATACCCGTTGCGATCGGTGCGCCTGCCAAGCCGCGCTTGGCAAGCGAAGAGGCCGAGCACCTCTTGGAGACTGTGCTCGAGGCTCTGCCGGAGCCGAAGCAACCCGGTCAGGGTCGTAACAGACGTCGCCGTGTCACCACTGCCTCCCTTACGGGCGGCGTCATTACACCGCAACCAGGAATCAACCCCGACTCGCAACGGTCAGCTGACTGAGCCAGTCGACGGCATCCGTTCGGGCACGGTCTCGGCCTCGTGGGTTAGCGCCCGAGCGGATCCGCCCTGCGTTGTGCGGCGGTGATGCGCAGACCGCTGGCGCGCAGTCGCTCGACAAGTTCGCGCATCCCGACCGGATGCGCCCCCGCGGCCACCAGGTCGGCATAGAGTCGTTGCGGCACGTCGTAATGGTCACGATCGAAACTGCGTGCCGGGATGCCGTTCACGGCTGCAAACGCGTGAAGTTCCGCCAGCGATTCGTCACTGACCAGATGCGACCAGAACGTGCCATGGGCTGGCCACGCCGGCTGATCGATGAGCACGGTCATGACTCGATTCTAGGAACGGCCAGGGTATTTTTTGACGGTGACTGTCACCCGTGCGGATCTGGCCCGTCATGGCGTGGCTGCGTTTGACCAGCGGCGAAGCATCGAGTAAAGTCGACTGTTGGTGTGTGTTGGGCGACGCCCGCACGATCATCCACGGTTTTCTGAGCACGATCGGCTGTCGCCTGAGGCGGCTGGCCTCTGCCGGTGATTCATGGCAAGCGACGGTGAGTCGCGAGCGATGACGGATCGCAGGCGGCGACTCAATCAGCAGTGTGAATCAAGCAGTGCAATTCAAGCAGTGACTTTCCGAAAATAGTGCAGCAACCGGAGCCGTCAGGCTCCCCAGAGAAGTAGGTACCTAGAGTGGTTTACGCAGTAGTGCGCGCCGGTGGCCGGCAGGAAAAGGTCGAGGTCGGCACCATCGTGACGATGGATCGGATCAAAGCCGACAAAAACGGCAACGTCGAGTTGGCCGCAGTGCTGCTTGTTGACGGTGCAAAGGTCACCAGCGACGCCACGTCGCTCGCCAAGGTCACCGTCACCGCTGAGGTGCTCGAAGACCTCCGCGGCCCGAAGATCGTGATCCAGAAGTTCAAGAACAAGACCGGGTACAAGAAGCGCCAAGGGCACCGTCAGGATCTGACGCGCGTCAAGGTCACGGGTATCAAGTAGTAAGGCGAGGGAGAGAATCTCATGGCACACAAAAAGGGAGCGAGCTCCACTCGTAACGGCCGCGATTCGAACGCTCAGCGCCTCGGCGTCAAGCGCTTCGGAGGCCAGGTTGTCGGCGCGGGGGAGATCATCGTCCGCCAACGCGGCACCCACTTCCACCCCGGCGTGAACGTCGGCCGTGGCGGTGACGACACGCTGTTCGCACTCGAGGCGGGCGCTGTCGAATTCGGCAACAAGGGCGGCCGCAAGGTCGTCAACATCGTGGTACAGGCGTAGCCGACCGGCACACCTCACGTGGCTTTCGGATGGGCGAGCTTCGGCTCGCCCATCCGTGTTTACGCCACAAGCACGAAGCGCAGCACAACCACACGAAACCAGGAGGAGCGCACATGGCCACGTTCGTCGACCACGTCACGCTTCACCTGCGTGCCGGAAACGGGGGCAACGGATGCGTTTCCGTTCGCCGTGAGAAATTCAAGCCGCTTGCCGGGCCGGACGGCGGTAATGGCGGCCACGGCGGTGACATCGTGCTCGTCTCCGACGCCCAGGTGACCACGCTGCTCGGATTCCACCGCAATCCGCATCGCGCGTCAGACAACGGCGGATTCGGCATGGGCGATCATCGCAACGGGTATAACGGCCCGGACCTGGAGCTCGCGGTTCCCGTCGGCACCGTGGTGAAGGACGCCGACGGTCTCGAGCTGATCGATCTCGACGAGCCGGACATGCGCTTCGTCGTGGCCGCTGGCGGGCTCGGCGGGCTCGGGAACGCGTCGCTGGCGAGCACGAAGCGAAAGGCGCCGGGGTTCGCACTACTCGGCACGCCTGGCTGGGAAGGCGACGTTCTTCTCGAACTGAAGACGGTGGCCGATATTGCCCTGGTCGGCTACCCGTCTGCGGGCAAGTCCAGTCTCGTGGCGGCGTTGTCTGCTGCAAAACCGAAGATCGCGGATTACCCGTTCACAACGCTGCACCCGAATCTCGGCGTGGTGCAGGCCGGTGAGACCCGCTACACGATTGCGGATGTCCCAGGCCTGATCGAAGGCGCCAGCGAGGGCAAAGGGCTCGGTCTCGAATTTCTGCGTCACGTCGAGCGCTGCAGCGCGCTGCTGCACGTGTTGGACTGCGCCACGCTTGAGTCCGACCGCGATCCGCTCACCGACCTCGACGTCATCCTCGCCGAGCTGGCTGCTTATCCGGTTCCGGAAGGCCAGAAGCCGCTTCTTGAGCGTCCGCAGCTGATCGCCCTCAACAAAATCGACGTTCCGGATGCTCGCGACCTCGCCGCTCTCGTGCGTCCTGAACTCGAGGCCCGCGGTTTTCGCGTCTTCGAGATTTCGACGGTCAGTCACGAAGGGCTCAAGCCGCTTTCCTTTGCCCTCGCAGCCCTTGTCGATGATGCACGCCGCGAAGCACGTGCGGCGGCGGAGACCAAGCCGCGTATCGTCATCCGCCCCAAGAGCGTTGATGAGGCGAAGTTCGTCGTCAAGGTCGAGGGCGGCTCGTTCGGCAACATATATCGAATTCTCGGATCCAAACCGGAACGCTGGGTTGCACAGACCGACTTCACGAATGACGAAGCCATCGGATTCCTGGCCGACAGGCTTGCGAAGATCGGCATTGAAGATCAGCTCTTCAAAGCCGGTGCTGTCGCCGGGTCGACAGTCGTGATCGGCCCGGGCAGGGGAGTGATCTTCGACTGGGAGCCGACGCTGACCTCGACTGCGGAACTGATGACGGCACCGCGCGGCACCGATGCACGCATCGACGCCAATCCGCGTGCGACGCGCAATCAGCGTCGCGAGGAGTACTTCGAACGGATGGACGCGAAGGCAGAGGCCCGCGCCGAACTCGAGCGCGAGCGCCGAGCGGGGCTGTGGCAGGTTGATGTCGAGCGGAGCGAAGAGGAGTCCGTCGACGAATGATGATCGCCGAGCGCAATTTGATCCCGTCGGCCAAACGAGTCGTCGTCAAAGTCGGGTCGTCGTCGATCAGCGGTGAGAACGCCGGCCAGATCGTTCCGCTCGTCGACGCGTTGGCGGAGGCCCACGGGCGTGGCGTGGAGGTCATCCTCGTTTCGTCCGGTGCGATTGCGATCGGTGTTCGCTACCTGTCGCTGAACGGGCGGCCCGACGACCTGGCGACCCAGCAAGCGGCCGCGGCCGTTGGCCAGAACGTCTTGATCTACCGGTATCAAGACACATTGGACCGGTACGGCATTGTGGCCGGTCAGGTCCTTCTGACTGCGGGGGATTTGGAGAATCCGTCACACCGAAGCAACGCACAACGCGCAATGGAGCGCCTGCTCGACCTGCACATCCTGCCGATCGTCAACGAGAACGACACCGTCGCCACCCACGAGATCCGATTCGGCGACAACGACCGCCTGGCCGCGCTCGTCGCCACCCTCGTGCACGCCGATCTGCTCGTACTTCTTTCGGATGTCGACGCGCTTTACACCCGCCCACCCGGCGAACCCGGTGCGGAGCCGATCTTCAGGGTCCCTGCGGATGACCCGCTGGAAAACGTTGAAATCGGTTCGACAGGGGCGGCTGGTGTGGGCACCGGTGGCGCACTGACCAAAGTGTCCGCCGCTCGCCACGCTGCTGAAGCGGGCACCGCCGTGCTGCTCACTTCGACCGCGCTTGTTACCTCAGCATTGCGCGGGGATGCCGTCGGCACCTGGTTCGAACCATCCGTGCCGCGAGACTGAGCCGCTGACCAGGCTCGCTCGATAAGCTTGACCCATGCCCAATTCTGTTTTGCACGACGCTGTTTTGCACGACGCTGTATTGCACGACGCTGCTTTAGATGACGCCGCGCGGCAGAGGCCTGTCGTGAGCGGCTCGGATGCGGATCGCTCGTTCGAGCAGACTGTGGCCGCGGCGAAGGCAGCCTCTCACGCGTTGGCGATTGCCACGACCGACCAGAAGAATCATGCCCTGGCCGCGATCGCATCCGGAATTCGCGATGGAGGCGAAGCGATCGTCGCTGCCAACGAGTTGGATCTCGCCAACGGCCGCGAGAACGGACTGTCGACCGGCCTGCTCGATCGGCTCACGCTAGGCATTCCGCGGCTTTCGGCCCTCGCGGATGCGGTCACCGAGGTCATCGCCCTGGCCGATCCGGTCGGCACAGGGGTGCGGGCGAGCACCTTGCCGAACGGCGTCGCCATTCAGCAGGTGCGCGTTCCGTTCGGTGTTGTCGGCACCATCTACGAGGCCAGGCCGAATGTCACGATCGATATAGCCTCTTTGGCCATCAAGAGCGGAAATGCTGTCGTGCTTCGTGGTGGCAGCGCTGCCCTGAACACCAACCGTGTGCTGGTGGAGATCATCCGGCGCGCGCTTCATGAGGCGGGCCTGCCCGAAGATGCGGTGCAGACGATCGACCGATTCGGCCGAGAGGGTGCTGGGCAACTGATGCGTGCACGCGGCTACGTTGACGTGTTGATCCCGCGGGGCAGTGCCGAATTGATCGCCACGGTCGTGGCAGAGTCGACCGTCCCCGTGATTGAGACCGGCGCCGGCGTCGTGCACATCGTGCTCGACGAGAGCGCCCGGGAGGACTGGGCGGTCGAGATCGTGCGAAACGCCAAGGTTCAACGCCCAAGCGTCTGCAATGCGGTCGAGACGGTGCTCGTGCACTCAGCGGCAGCACAGCGGCTGCTGCCTCCGGTGCTCGCCGCTTTGCGCGCGGACGACGTCACGATCCACGCAGACGAACGTGCGCGCACGATCTTTCCGGACAGTGTGCCTGCGACCGAGGAGGACTGGGCAACTGAATACATGAGTCTGGACATCGCCGTCGCCGTGGTCGACTCGCTCGATGAAGCGATGGCGCACATCCGGCGCTACTCAACCGGGCACACGGAGTCCATCATCACCAATGACCTGGGCAATGCTGACCGTTTTCTTGCAGAGGTCGATTCGGCCGTCGTCATGGTGAATGCATCGACACGGTTCACAGACGGAGGCGAGTTCGGGTTCGGCGCCGAGGTCGGAATCTCCACGCAGAAGCTGCACGCGCGCGGGCCCATGGGGCTGCCGGAATTGACAAGCACGAAGTGGATCGTGCGCGGTTCAGGCCAGGTGCGCGGCTAGACTGGCTAACGCGAACCGGTTCCACCGAACGAACCGATTGCAACGAAAGGATTCGTCGAATGTCATTCGCAGCAGCAGTGCTCGCAGAGGGTGCGACCGCTCCGCTCATTATGGAGCCCTGGGTTTTCGGCGTGATCGCGCTCTG
Source organism: Rathayibacter sp. SW19 (assembly GCF_030866825.1). NCBI lineage: Bacteria > Bacillati > Actinomycetota > Actinomycetes > Micrococcales > Microbacteriaceae > Rathayibacter > Rathayibacter soli. The sequence continues at coordinate 2,579,244 of NZ_CP133020.1, read as the reverse complement.
CGTCTTTGCGGCACTTGCTTTTGCGCTCTTCGCATACCGCGATGTTGCAAACCGTCACCCGCACAAGGCTGCGCCGGATGCCGCTGCTCACGCGGGCGCGCCGGGCGCGACGCACCATGGGGCGGGTCATCCTGGGTCAACGCACGAGTGAGCCTTCGGCACCGATGAGTTCGCCGGAGCAAAGGCGCCCTCGAATCGGCATCATGGGCGGCACCTTCGACCCGATCCATCACGGCCACCTTGTGGCGGCCAGCGAGGTCGTCCAGTCATTCGAGCTTGACGAGGTCATCTTCGTTCCCACCGGCCAGCCGTGGCAGAAGGGTACGGTCAGCTGGAGCGAGCATCGTTACCTGATGACGGTCATTGCGACGGCATCCAATCCGCGGTTCACGGTGAGCAGGGTCGATATCGACCGTAAGGGTCCCACCTTCACCATCGACACGCTCCGAGACATCCGGGCAGAACGTCCAGACGCCGAATTGTTCTTCATAACCGGTGCGGATGCGCTCGCGCAGATCCTCAGCTGGCGAGACGTCGGCGAGTTGTGGGCGCTTGCACACTTTGTTGCTGTGAGTCGTCCGGGACATGACTTGAGTATTTCTGGATTGCCACACCAGGACGTAAGCTTGTTGGAGGTTCCGGCGTTGGCGATTTCGTCAACAGATTGCCGGAGTCGGGTGAAGAGGGGATACCCGGTCTGGTACCTGGTGCCGGACGGCGTAGTGCAGTACATCTCCAAACATCATCTTTATCGGAGCGTGGCATGACTTTGTGGCAAGACCCGCCGCCACAATCGCGGCGACAGGCTCGTGAAAACGAGCGCGCCGCTGCTCAGCAAGCCGAAAACGCCGGTCGCTCACGTCGCGCTGCAACCATCGCGCCGACCGCCGCTGGGGAAGTTCCCGATGTCAGTACGCCCTACGGGTCTACGGCCGCCATGCATGGTGGAGCCGGGCCCACTGCTCCCGCAGTGGTACGTCCCGTGCCGCCGCGGTATGACGGGCTTGCTTTCGACACCCTGGTATCCGCCGATCCCGCGCCCAGCGACCTGTATCGCGCGGCGCCGCCTCCTGGCCGAACTGAACCGGTGACCTCCCCGCTCGCGGTAGTGAACCCGCCCGTTGCGCCGGCGCCCGTTGTGCCGGCCTCTGCTGTGCCGGCCTCTGCTGTGCCGGCCTCTGCTGTGCCGGCGTCAACACCGGAGCACACGCTGACCCGGCGCGAGTTGCGCGCAATGCTGCAGGCGCAAGAGGCAAACCAGCAGGCGTCATCACCGAGTTCGGCCGCGCAAAACCTTCCGTCGCCGGCGGCCACAATTCAAGCCGCTCCGATTCAAGCTGCACCGATTCAAGCTGCACCGACGCCCGTTACCCCTCCAATTGCGCCCGAGCCCAGCGTGATTCCGATCGCTGCACTCCCGGTGCCAACCACACAAACTGTGTTCCCGCAACCCGTGTCTCCGCAACCCGCCGCCCCGCAGCCCGTTGCCCAGGTGCAGCCCGTCGCGCCGGCGCCTGTTACGCAAGCGCCTGCCGCGGAGGTGCCTGCAGCCGATTACGCTCCAGTCGCCACCCCACCAGCCACCGCAGAAGTCACCGTAACCACACACCATGCCGCTTCGGCGCCGCGTCCATACGCGCCGACGAACGACCCGTGGTCGCTCGCCGCGGCCGAGGGGTCCACCGCGGGAGATCCGGCTGCACCGAGCTACTCCCGCAGCGCGGTGACAACGGGTAGTGTCACCACGTCCAACGCGCTGATCATTCCCACGGTCCCGTCTGCGGCGGATGCACTCGGCCCACTGACCAGCACCGGAGAGATTCTCGTTACCGGTTCGATCGATCTGCCGCGCAGCCTTGCAGCAACGGGCCAGCACAGCGACCGCATGGACACCTCGGCCATCGACAGGCTATTCGAGCAGCCGGAAGCCGGAGAGCACACACCATCGTCCGTTGCGCCGATTCGTGCCAGCCGGGCCGTCAGCTCGCACACGTCGACCCGCGACGTCATCACTCCGCCGCGCAATCGTGGCAACAAACTTCCGACGTTCCTGGCCATCACCGCTGCAGTGCTGGCACTCGGAGTTGTCGGCCTGCTCGTCGCCGGCTACGTCTTCAAGGTGTTCTGATCGTCCTCTCGCGCACAACCCCGCTTCAGATGGGAGCTTTATGACCGCGTCTTCGTATGCCCGTGAACTCACTCAGCGCGCCGCCGCAGCCGCAGATTCGAAGGCCGGCGAAGACCTCGTCGCGTTGGACGTATCCGGACCGCTGCCCCTGGCGGACGTGTTCTTGCTCGTTTCCGGTCGCAGCGAACGTCAGGTGTTAGCGATCGCGGATGAGATCGAGGACGCGTTGGCCGAAAGCGGTGTGAGGGCACTGCGCCGCGAGGGCCGAGGTGAGGCGCACTGGATCTTGCTCGATTTCGGTGATCTGGTCGTGCACGTGTTCCACCAGGAAGACCGCTCATACTACTCGCTCGAACGGCTTTGGAAGGACTGCCCGGTCGTGCCGATTGAACTCCCGGTCAAGCAAGACGTGACTTCGTGAACGGTTCGAGCTGCGGTTCTTGAGCCGACAAAAGATGTAGTAATCTGAACAGGTTGCTTTCGGCGAACGGAAGCACCGACTGGGGCTGTGGCGCAGCTGGTAGCGCACCTGCATGGCATGCAGGGGGTCAGGGGTTCGAATCCCCTCAGCTCCACCAAGGTATGCGAATGGGACTACTCAAAACGCCAGACGGGCTGGGCGAAGCCCGGTCAAGGTGTGGCCGGGTTCGGCGCGCATCCGGCTGACGGCGTCATTCTTGGTCGTCGCTGCGCGGGTCGGCGCCAACGATCGGCTGACCGAGTGCGGCCGCGACGGCTGTGAACAGCGCCCCCGCCGGGAGCGCCTCAGGTGTGCCGGCGGCGAGGTCGCCATTGACCTCGACGACGACGGTTGTATCCGTGCGGGTGTCATACTCCAGCTCGGTGTTGTATCCCGGCACCAAACCGTTGTGCCCGACCCAGCCTTGTACGCAGTTGAGGCCGATGCCGTAGCCGGCCGGCTCAGGAAAAGAGGACAACCGTTTGATTTGAGCGGCTTCCGGGAGCAGGCCCTGCCCTGTTCCCAGTGCGCGGCCGTACGTGAGCAAATCGTCCACGCGGCTGATGATCTCCCCGGACGCACCCGCCTGGGAAACGTTCCACGCGGTCGCATCAACTCGCGGTGCGTTCGCGCTCGCAACACCATCGACGATTCCGAGGTTCGTGTACCCGTGCGCGTGCGGAGTTGGGATGATTGCCGATCCACCTGGATAGGAGGTTGCGGTCAGCCGAAGAGGAGTGAAGATCCGTCGTTTTAGTTCGTCGGCGAGCCGGTGGCCGGTTACTTTCTCGATGACCTGCCCGAGGAGGACTGTGTTGGTGTTGGAGTAGTGGAACCCTGCGCCAGGGGCGAAGGCAGGCTGCATTGCGTATGCCGTGGCCAGCACCTGGTCGACTGTCCAGACGATGCTGTAATCGCCGCCGAAGTATAGCTTCTGAAACGCGGGGTCATGGGTGTAATCGGCGAGGCCGCTTGTCATGTTCGCCAGCTCGAGGATCGTGATGTTGGATCCGTTCGGCACGTTCGGCACGTACTTGCTGATGGCATCCGTCAATGAGATCTTCTTTTCCGAGACCAACTGCATGATCACCGTGCCGGTGAACGTCTTTGTGACAGATCCAACGCGATGGTGGACATCAGTGGTGAGTGGTTCGTTCGTCGTGATGTCGGCAACACCGTATGCCTTGGTCCAGGTGCCCTTCGGGGTGCGCACCCCAACGACAGCGCCGGGCACCGCCGTTGCGGCGAATGCGGCCGACGCGGCAGCATTCAGGGTTGCGGACAACTCGGCGGGCAGTTTCCCAGTGGATGTCTTGCCCGGTTTGCGTACGGCCACGGCCTGCGGGTTCGGGACGCACGCTGAGGCATTCGTTGTCGAGGTCGCATTCGAAGACGGCGGGTGCGTGGAAGCGGCCGATGTGGCGCCATCGGCGCCACACCCTGTCAACGCGAGCAGACCAACGGTGAGGAATGCCAGCGCGCTCCACGATCGCCCACGCGTGCCGTGCCGTCGATCGGCGGGGTTCGATAGACGCGGTTCACGCACAGCAGCGTCCTTCCGTCAGACGTGCCAGAAGGACAGCACGTGATATCTAGCACTGACATTACATGGGGATCGCATCGAATCCGTGCACCCTGCTGACAGCCTTGGGGGACGGCGGGAATCTGCGATCGCTACGTTGACGCGGCAGCTTCCGGCGGGCACTGGTGTCGCGTTCAGTCGCCAGTCTGCGCGCGTCGGTAACATGGCTCTCAGCCATGATTGCGCAGCCCCAAGCACCCCACACGGAGTTCACGCTGCCGTTCGCGCCGCCATACGAAGCGCTGCCCGCCCTGGCAACCCTGGCAGCCCACGCTATTCCCGGCGCAGAACGCACGGACATCGCCACCCGGTCGCACACCCGGCTGTTCCCGGATGTCTGCGGCTCGATCGCTGCAACCGTCACGTTCGAGGTCGACCACATCAGCGTGAACGCCGAAACAGATTCAGCAGGCGCGGAGCGGCTGACTCCGTTGTTGCGCGGCTGGCTCGACCTGGATGCGGACCCGCAGCGGGTGTACGCCGTGCTGCACGAGGACCCGGTGATCGGCCCTCTCATCGAGAAGCGCCCCGGGCTGCGCGTGATCGGCTACCCGGATGGCTTCGAAGCCGCAGCCACAACGGTGCTCGGCCAGCAGGTGTCCGTTGCTGCCTGTCGCACCTTCGCAGGCCGGCTGACCGCAGCCTTCGGCACGCCGGGGCCGGCGGGGCTGAGTGTTTTTCCGACCCCGGATGCCCTTGCCGCCCGGACGCCGGACCAGTTGCGAACTGCAGTCGGCTTGACGGGCTCGCGAGCCAAGACACTGCACGCTGTGGCCGAAGCCTGCGCGGGCGGCCTCGTCATCGGTCCCGACAGCGACCAGGCCGAAGTGCGCCGGCGATTGCTCGCCCTGCGCGGCATCGGTGCATGGAGCGTCGACTATCTGGCAGTGCGCGCGCTCGGCGATCGTGACGCCTTCGTTCCGGGGGATCTCGTGTTGCGCAAGGCACTCGGCGGCATCACGGCGAAACAGGCGGAGATCGCATCCGCAGCCTGGTCGCCCGTTCGTGCATATGCGCTCTTCCAGCTCTGGACCGAAACCGCATACGCGGCCTGAGCCGTGGCAGGCACGCGGCCTAGTACCAATGCGGGCTTCTGGCCTGCCACTGGTCCCAGGCGTTGCACGGCGATCCGTAGGCCGAGGAGATGTATGCGAGGCCCCAGTTGATCTGCGTGTTCGCGTTTGTACGCCAGTCGGCGCCCGCTGTGGCCATCTTGTAGCCAGGCCATGACTGCGGAATGCCGTACGCGCCGCTTGACGGGTTGTAAGCGTTCGCCCGCCAGCCTGACTCACCAGTCCAGAGGCTGACCAGGCAGCTGAACTGGTCGCCGCCCCAGCCGTACGCGCCGATGGCGCCACGCGCATACGCCTGCGCAGCCGCAGGGTCGACGACAACACCGGTCGTGTCGATGTAGACCGTGCCGTCAGACGAACTGCTCGATTGTGCGGCGAGCGCAGCCTGCTTTGCAACGCCGGCGTAATAGCTCTTCTCCACACTGGCCTCCGTGTTGTTCAACGCCGCGGCCTGCGCATACAGGGTGGCGCTGATCGTCTGCTGTTTCGCCAGTTCAGCGTCGGCGGCGGCCTGCGCAGCCTGGGCCGCCGCGAGCTTCTGTGCAGCGGCCACCGCGAGCTGGTCACGCAGTTGCTTGGCGATCCGTGCCTGCTTGGCCGTCGCATCCGCCACGTTCTGCTGCTGGGCGGCGCGCGATCGCAGCTGGGAACTCTGGCCGGAGAGTTGATCCATCGCGCCGAGTTTGCCCAGCAGGTCTTGCGCTGTCGGCCCGCTCAACAGGAGTTGGGTCGTGTAGTCGGTGCCGCCGGAGATGTAGAGCTGCGACACGTATTGGCCGAATCGCTTGCGAGCCATGGTTGCGGCTTGCGCGGCGCCCGTCGACTGTGCCTGCAGGTTGTCCGCGCGCACGGTGGCCGCATCGAGGGCGTTCTTTGCAACGGAGTACTCCGCGGCCTTCTGCAATTCGGTGGCTGCCGCCGCATCGGCGGAGGATTGAAGTTGGGCGACCAAGGCTGTGATCCTGGCGACTTCTGCCTGGGCGGCCGCGGCGTTGGCTTTCGCGGCCTGCACGTCGTTCCAGCTCGGATAATCGTCGGCGTGGGCAGGCACAGCAAGCGTCAGGATGAGCGCGATGGCGCTGGCTAGCGCGATCCAGCCGGTTCGTCGCCGCACGATAAAGCTCCTCAGCACGATTGTGGACGTTCTTCAGGATAAGCAGACGACGCCCCCCTGCCGGGGGCGACACTCGCATCCGGCGAATCGGAGATCGCTTGAATCGAAGATTCAATAAATTGAAGATCTAAGGATTCGATTGCCAAGCTCGGCCGTGTCGCGTTGACTGAGCGAGTGACTCCGCTCCAGTTCCGTATCCTGCTTGTCGCCATTCTGGCTTCGTTCGTCGCCTTTCTTGATGGTTCGGTCATCAACGTGGCGTTGCCGGCGATCGACAGGGACCTCGGTGGTGGGCTCGCGCTTCAGCAGTGGGTTGTGGACGCGTATCTTGTGACCCTCGGTTCGCTGATTCTTGTTGCGGGGTCGCTATCCGACGTGTTCGGCAGGCGACGCGTGCTGCGCGCCGGATTGATCGGTTTCGCCGTCACCTCCCTTGCCTGTGCCCTGGCGCCGAGTGGCGTGTTCCTCATCGCCGCACGCGCGGCACAGGGCATCGCGGGCGCCCTGCTCGTGCCGAGTTCGCTCGCGATCATCATCTCGACGTTCCATGGCGCCGAACAGTCGAAGGCGATCGGGCGCTGGACCGCGTGGACCGGAATGGCGGCAATCGCCGGGCCGATCGTCGGTGGACTGTTCGTCGACCTGTTGTCGTGGCGCTTCGTGTTCGCCATCAACCTGCTGCCCATCGCCGTCACCCTGTGGCTGATGGTCGGGACCGGGCACGATGAAACGCGGCCGGGCGGTCGCGTCGACTACCCCGGTGCTGTGCTCGGCGCGCTCGGGCTCGGAGCGGTTGTCTTCGCCCTGATCGAACAGGGCCAGTACGGCTGGAGCGCGCCCCACGTGTGGATCAGCCTCACGCTCGGCATTCTGGCGATGGCCGCGTTCTTCGTCGTGGAGGCGCGCTCATCGCATCCGATGCTCTCGTTCTCGATCTTCCGCGTGCACAACTTCTGGGTCGGCAACCTGTCGACCGCAGTGATCTACGGCGCGTTGTCATTCGGCCCATTCATTCTGGTGCTCTATCTGCAGCAGGTGGCCGGCTTCAGCGCGACGGAGGCCGGGATCGCAATGATCCCCGCCACACTGCTGATGCTGGCGTTTTCGGGTCTGTTCGGCTCCCTCGCCGGCAAACATGGCCCACGGTTCTTCATGGCGGTTGGACCGGCGGTTGCCGCGCTCGGCTTCCTCTGGATGATGACGATGGGCCAATCCGTCGTGTACTGGACGCAGCTTCTGCCGGGGGTGCTGCTGTTCGGGTTCGGGCTCTCGCTCACCGTCGCACCGCTGACCTCCGCAATTCTCGGTGCAATCGATCCGGCGGATGCTGGAATCGGCTCCGCGGTCAACAACGCGGTGGCTCGCGTGGCCGGGCTCGTGACAGTGGCGTTCGCGGGCATCCTCATCGGGGGTGCACTGGATCACGCCGGCATGCAACGCGCGATGCTCGCCACCGCGATCCTGATGTTTGCAGGGTCGGCGATCTCGGCCATCGGCATCCGCAACCCGCAGTCGGTTCAGGCCGTCAGCGACTGACCGGAGAGCGCAAGCATCGCGACATCGATCAGCGCACCCGCCATCACCAACCGCATCAGCGTCCGCGAACTTCTAGCACGCGCAATGAGAACGATTCCCCACACGGCGATGGCAAATGTGGCAGCCATGCCGATCCAGCCGATCAGCCGAGGCGGTAGTCCCGGCGCCAACCCGAGCAGGATGCCGGCGGCGGCCAGCGCCGCGAACGCGAGTACACCCGAAGTTGCTCGGCCAAGCCGATGGGGGAGACCGCGCACGCCGGTGCGGCGATCATCGTCGAGGTCGGGCAGCACGTTGGTGAAGTGCGCGGCGACGCCCAGCAACGCGCCGACGATCATCACCCACGGTGCAGCGAACGCGGGACGCTCCTGGCCGAGCGTGGCAACGGCAGGCAACAGCCCGAAACAGACGATGTAAGGAAGCACGGAGTACACGGTCGACTTCAGCCCGAGGTTGTAGCTCCAGCCGGCGACAACGCCGAGCAAGTTCGCGGTCGCCGCCAGGGGGCCGAGCAGCAGCGAGAGCACGATGGCGACTGCGAGCGCGGTGAATGCGGCCGCACGGACCGCACCGGCAGAGATCGCGCCGCTGGCGACGGGCTTGTCCGTTCGGTGCACCGCGACGTCACGCGCGCTGTCGATCCAGTCGTTCGACCAGCCGATCGACAGTTGCCCGGCGCCAACAGCAGCTGCCAGCAGAACGAGCCGGGCCGGTGGGTATCCGAGCGCAATACCGAGCACGATTGCAACGGCGGTGACGACGGCACTCGGGCCAGGGTGGCATGCGAGCAACAGCGCTCTGACCCTTTTCGGCATGTTCATTATCGTATTCGAGTCGGACCACACCGCGGTTGTCAAGAAGTTGCACACGGCCGCAAGAAGTTGCGTAGCATGGTCTCATGTCAAAACGCCTCGCAGAAGTTGCGCGCAAGGTCGGCGTCAGTGAAGCAACGGTCAGCCGCGTGCTCAACGAGAAGCCTGGCGTTTCCGACGCCACCCGCAAGGCCGTTCTGACGGCGCTGGACGTGCTCGGCTACGAGCGGCCCACCAAGTTGCGCGGTGGCCGCGCCCGGTTGGTCGGCCTGGTGCTTCCGGAGCTGCAGAATCCGATCTTCCCGGCATTCGCCGAGGTGATCGGCGGCGCACTCGCGCAGAACGGCTACACCCCGGTGCTCTGCACCCAAACCGCAGGAGGAATCACCGAGGCGGACTACGTCGAGCTGCTATTGCAACAGCAAGTTTCCGGGGTGGTGTTCGTCGGTGGTGCATACGCGCAACGCGATGCGTCGCACGACCACTATCGGCGCTTGTCCGAACTGAAGCTCCCGACCGTGCTGGTGAACGCACCGGTGAGGAGTCTTCGGTTCGCCACAGTGTCGTGCGACGACGCCGTGGCAACGGAACAGGCGATGAATCACCTACGCCAGCTGGGACACACACGGCTCGGATTCCTGCTTGGCCCGCGCGACCACGAGCCGTCTCTGCGCAAACTCGCAGCCGCACGCAGTATCGCGGCGGGCTGGGGTGTCGTGCTGGACGACGACCAGATCACGACCTCGCTGTATTCGCTCGAGGCCGCCCAGGTGGCGGCGTCGCGGCTGCTCGCGGCAGGGGTCACGGCGATCGTCTGTGCGAGCGATCCGATGGCGCTCGGCGCGATCCGTGCAGCACGGCGGGCAGGCCTGAGTGTTCCGCGAGACGTCTCGATCATCGGCTACGACGACTCCGCCCTGATGAATTGCACGGAACCGCCGCTGACGACCGTGCGGCAGCCGATCGAGACCATGGGCAAGATGATCATTGAACTGCTGATCCGGCAAATCTCAAGCGACTCGGCGAGCGCAGACGAGTTTCTGTTCGAACCCGAGTTGGTCGTACGCGGATCGACGGCGCCGTTGCGCGCATAAGTGCAGCGCAACTCGATGCTCGATTGCGCAATTTAACGCAAGAGAATTACTCTTTGTTTAGTTCTTGCGTCATTTCGTCGAGAACTGTACTTTCGCTGTGTGAGCCTCTCGATGCTGAAAGCACTGCCGTCGCCGAGCCGCGCTGACCCGTTGTGGTGGCGCGACGCGGTGATCTACCAGATCTACATCCGCAGCTTCGCGGATGCCAACGGAGACGGCACCGGAGACCTCGCCGGAGTGCGCAGTCGACTGGGCTACCTCAAAGACCTCGGAGTCGACGCAATCTGGTTCAACCCGTGGTATGTGTCGCCCCTGGCCGACGGCGGATACGACGTCGCAGACTATCGGCAGATCAATCCAGCGTTCGGAACCCTGGAAGAGGCAGAGGCGCTGATCACAGACGCGCTCGAGCTCGGCATCCGCACCATCATCGACGTCGTTCCGAATCACGTGTCAGCCGAACACCCGTGGTTCCGCGAGGCGCTCGCGGCCGGACCGGGTTCGCCGGCACGACAACGCTTCTGGTTTCGCCAGGGGCTCGGCCCAGACGGCAATGAGATGCCGAACCACTGGGTGTCGAACTTCTCGGGCGACACCTGGACGCGGACCACGAACCCCGATGGAACACCGGGAGAATGGTACCTGCACCTGTTCACGCCGCAGCAGCCCGACCTCAACTGGAATCATCCGGATGTACGACGAGAACACGAGGACATTCTGCGATTCTGGTTCGACCGTGGTGTCGCCGGCGTCCGCATCGATTCGGCGGCCCTTCTTGTCAAAGACGCCGCGTTGCCGGAGCTGTCAGACACACCTGGTCCAGGGGAACACCCCAACCAGGATCGCGACGAACTCCACGATATCTATCGTGGCTGGCGGGCCGTTGCAGACAGCTACCCCGGTGCTCGGGTGCTGGTCGGCGAAATCTGGTTGCCGGATATCGACCGGTTCGCCAAGTATCTGCGAACAGACGAACTGCACACGGCATTCAACTTCGACTTCTTATCCAGACCCTGGGATGCGCGCGAGTTCCGCGATTCCATCGACGAGACTCTGCGCGCGCACGCCCCGGTCGGGGCACCGTCGACCTGGGTGCTGTCCAATCACGACGTGACCCGGCCGGTGACCCGTTACGGGCGCGACGACACGTCGTTCTCGTTCGCGAAAAAGCGCAGAGGCACGCCGACCAACCTGACCATCGGGCAGCGCCGGGCGCGTGCGGCAGCTCTGCTGACCGCGGCACTGCCCGGATCGCTCTACATCTACCAGGGCGACGAACTCGGTCTGCCTGAGGTTGAGGACATTCCCCTGGATCGCCTGCAGGATCCGATGCACTTTCGGTCAGGCGGCATCGACCCCGGCCGAGACGGATGCCGCGTTCCGCTGCCGTGGCGGGGCATCCACCCCCCGTATGGTTTCAGCCCGATGGGCGCCGAGAGCGCACCGTGGCTGCCACAGCCGGCCGCATGGGCGCGTCTCACGGCTGAGGCGCAACTGAGCAACACCTCATCGATGTTGTGGCTGTACCGGGAGGCGCTCCGAATCCGGCGACAGAATCCGGCGCTCGGTGACGGCCCATTCGCGTGGATCGACAGCGACACCGACGTGCTCCAGTTTCGGCGCGGGCCTCGATTTCTCAACGTGACCAACCTTTCAGCGCACGGCGTGGCGCTGCCCGAACATGTCAGCATCCTCCTTTGCAGCAATCCACTCGAGAACGGATTACTGCCCCCAGACTCCACGGCATGGCTACGAACACAGCAGGAGCCGCCGGAGAACCGCGACGAACGCACCACTCAGTCGCGAACGCCCCACCAATAATCCCGATACGAAAAAACCCGATACGAAAAAACCCTGTACAAATCCCTGTAGAACATCGAAAGGAATATGACGATGACGTCACGCAGAAAGGCCATAGCGATCGCAACCGTTGCGCTCGCTAGCGCCGCACTCCTCAGCGGGTGCAGTAGCGGCGGCAGCGACAGCAGTGGAACGGTCAATCTTGTCGTCGCCCCTGTGCTGCCTGGATCGACCGCTGACGCCCTGACCGCGCTCGCGGCACGGGTCAAGGAATTCGAGAAGCTGAATCCGACGATCAAGGTGAAGGCGATCGAATATCAGTGGACCGGCACGACTTTTGCGGCTGAGCTCGCGGGTGGAACCCTGCCTGATGTGTTCAACGTGCCGTTCACAGATTCCAAGACCCTCGCGAACAACGGCCAGCTGGCAGACATCACCAAGCCATTCAACGAGACCAGCACGGCGAAGAAGTGGAATCCGAATGTGCTCACCGTTGCCACCGGCAACAACGGCAAGATCTACGGCATCCCCTGGGGTCCGTACGCCATGGCGTTGTCATACAACCGGGACCTGTTCACCAAGGCCGGCCTCGACCCGAACAAGCCTCCGACGACTCTTGACGAGATCCGGCAGGATGCCAAGATCATCTCGCAGAAGCTTCCAGGCGTCGCAGGCTACATGCAGATGACGACGGGCAACACCGGCGGGTGGGAGCTTTCGACGAACACCTACTCGCTCGGCGGGCGGCTGGAGACGGTCGGTTCGGGCGGCAAGGTGACGGTCAACACCGACAATGCTCAGACCAAGCAGGCGCTGAGCTGGTTGCATGACCTGCGCTGGAACGACAACTCGATGGGCAGTAACTTCCTGTGGGATTGGAGTGGAATCAACCAGGGCTTCGCCTCAGGCAAGATCGCGATGTACATGAGCGGTTCGGATGTCGTCGGTTCGCTCATGCAGGCCAACGGTGTCGATCCGAGCACGTATGGGGTGACCACCTTCCCGGTCGACTCGTCGAACGCGAATGCCGGAATCCTCTCCGGCGGCAACGTCGACGTCGTCAACGTGAAGGACACGCCTGCGCAAATCGCCGCCTCCGTCAAGTGGATCGACTTTTACCGCACCCAGCCGAGCGTGGACAAGTCGGCCGCCGTGTCGAACGCGAAGACCCTTGCCGCAGGCAAGCAGGCTGTTGGTGCTCCGACCCTGCCGGTGTTCGACAAGGCCACCTGGCAGCAGAATCAGCAGTGGATCGCGCCATACGTGAACGTGCCGGTGAGCAACGTGAAGCCGTTCACCGATGGAATCTGGAATCAGAAGATCGTTCCGGAGCCCTCCGCACACACGCAGGATCTGTACGCAGCGCTGGATTCGGTCGTTCAAGCCGTTCTCACCCAGCAGAATCCGAACGTCGACACCCTGCTGAAGGGCGTCGATACTAAGATCCAGGCGCTGATCGACGCAGACAGCAAGTAGTAGCCCGGCTGCGGCATTCGGGCCGCTGGAGCACACCTCCGGCGGCCCGTGGCCGCATCCCGACCGAAGGACGACGACACAATGGCTGTCTCGACGACTTCCCCCACACGCTTCGGGGCAAGCGATCCCGATGCCGCCCCTCGAACGGGTGCGCCGGTGACGCGAGCGACGCGGCACCACAACCCGATCACGTGGGTACAACGCGGCGGGCTGACCACGCTGCTGTTCCTGTTGCCACTGCTGATCATCTTCGGTGTCTTCTCATGGAACCCGATCGTGCAGTCGGTGATCATGAGCTTCCAGAAGACCAACCTGGTGACGCCCGCGGTGTTCGTCGGCTGGGACAACTTCGTCGCGGTCTTCAACGATCCCGTGTTCTGGCTCGCGGTGCGCAACACCGGCTATTTCGCGCTCCTGGCGCTCTTGTTCGGCTATCCGCTCCCGCTGGTCGTCGCCGTGCTGATGAGCGAAGTCAAACGGATGAAGGGACTGTACAGTGCGCTGGCATATTTGCCGGTGATCATCCCACCGGTCGTCGCCGTGCTGCTGTGGAAGGTTTTCTATGACGCAGGCCCGACCGGCGTCTTCAATAGTATTCTCGGCCTGTTCGGCATCCCCCCGCAGCCCTGGATCCAGTCTGTGACGACAGCAATGCCCTCCCTCGTGCTGCAGGCGACGTGGGCAGGAGCCGGTGGCGCCATCATCATCTATCTTGCGGCGCTGACCTCCGTCTCACCGGAACTCCATGACGCGGCCGAGGCCGACGGCGCCGGCATCTGGACGAAGATCTGGCATGTCACGTTGCCGCAGTTGCGCGGCATCTTGTTCATCACGTTGATTCTGCAGATCATCGCAACCACACAGGTGTTCCTTCAGCCGTATCTATTCACCTCGGGCGGGCCGGTCAATTCGACGACGACGATTCTGCTGTTGATCTATCAGTATGCGTTCACCAACAGTCTCGGGGGAGCCTACGGAGAGGCGACCGCGCTGAGCCTGATGCTGGCGATCTTCCTCGCCGTGCTGTCGATCGTGTACTTCCGAGTCACGGCAAGATGGAGTGACAATTGACCACCAGCTTTCTGAACGCAGAACCGCCCGGCGGCCCAAGCATCGCGAACGGGCGCGGGCGCACGCATCGGCGCGTCGACCGGCGCAGGAGCGGGGCCGGCGCGCCGGAGCCGGATCGCGGCATCCTGTCGACCACGGACTGGCGCCGGCCGCCGATCCGCGTACTCGGCGGCGGTCTGCACGTCGTGCTGCTGATCCTGCTGATCATCGCCGGCCTGCTCCCGCTGCTGTGGCTGCTGAAATCAGCTGTGACTCCAACGCAGGACACACTGACGCAGCCGCTTGCCTTGTTCCCGCACGGGATCGATTGGTCCAACCTCTCGAAGGCCTGGAACGATGTGCACATCGGTGATTTCTTCTTCAACACGATCGCGATGGCAGCAGGAGAGTGGGCCGTGCAATTGCTGGTCGCAACGACCGGCGGCTTCGTGCTGTCTGTGCTGAGGCCAAAATATGCGAAGTTCGTCAGCGGGCTGGTGCTTGCCACCCTGTTTGTTCCCGCTGTCGTATTACTCGTGCCGCTCTATCTGACGATTCTGCACCCACCGGTGATCGGCGTCTCGATGATCAACACCTACTGGGCAGTCTGGCTGCCTGCGGGGGCGAGCGCCTTCAATGTGCTGTTGGTGATGCGGTTCTTCGACAGTTTGCCGCGGGAGGTGTTCGAGGCCGCCCAGACCGACGGGGCAGGCACCTTCCGGCTCTTCTTCTCGGTCGTGCTGCCGATGTCGAAGCCGATCCTCGGTGTCGTTTCCGTTTTTGCGATCACGGCGGCCTGGGCGGATTTTCTGTGGCCGAATCTGGTGCTCACCGACATCTCCGTGCAGCCGTTGTCTGTGCGATTGCCGCAGATCCAATCGAGCACCGATCTCGGCGTCTACCTGGCTGCCCTGGCGATCGCTACACTCATCCCGGTTGTCATCTTCCTGATCTTCCAACGCACCTTCCTGAGCGGAGGCGGCTTAGGCGGCGCCGTCAAGGGGTAACACGGCAACGGGATACGATTTGCGTCATGCGCACTCCCCGAACGGGCACGGCACCAGCGCTGCGGCTGGCAGCCTCTGTTGTGCTACTCGGCCTGTTGGCCGGCTGCGGCGGAGTTGCCAAGTCGACTGAGCACAGCGCAGTCTCGCCCACCCCGACGGCGAGCCCGACCGTGACCCCTGCGCCGCGCGATCCGATCGCGGAGGCGGCCGAGGAACGCTTGGCGAACATGACTCTGCCGCAAAAGGTGGCCAGCCTGCTGATGCTGCACGCGCCCGGCACAGACGCCGCAGCGCTGCGCGCCTTCGTCGACCAATACGGGCTGGGCGGGCTGATCCTGATGGGCGACAACATTCCGTCGTCACCGGGCGCCCTGCTCGCGCAAACGCAAGCGATCAGTGCTGATCCGGCGCTTCCTGTGCTTCTCGGTATCGACGAGGAAGGCGGAGACGTCACGCGTCTTCCCTGGGACACTGCGCCCGGCGCCGACGCGCTCAAGAGCCTCGCGGTGCCGGCGACGACGGATGCTTTCAGCCAGCGGGCGGCGTTCCTCCAGCAGGCTGGTGTAAGCGTGAATTTCGGGATTGTCGCGGATGTCACCGCGGACACGAACTCGTTCATCTACGACCGTGTGCTCGGAACGAACCCGGCGGATGCCTCCGCTCGCGTCGCTGCCGCGGTGACAGCAGAGCGGGGAAAAGTCCTCAGCACGCTCAAACATTTTCCCGGCCATGGTGAGACCGAAGCAGATTCGCATCGCACGATTCCGACGACGGCCCTCTCCCTTGCCAACTGGAGCGTGCGGGATGCGCCGTCGTTCGCGGCGGGCATCGCTGCCGGAGCCCCGATCGTCATGTTCGGCCACCTCGTCTACAGCGCGGTCGATGCTCAGCCGGCCAGTCTGTCCGTGCGCTGGCACGAGATTCTGCGTCAACAACTCGGGTTCGACGGAATCACCATCACCGACGACCTGCGAATGCTGCAGGACACCGGGCTGCCTCAGTATCAGAACCCTTCTGAGAACGCGATCGCGGCGCTCGCCGCCGGTAACACAATGCTCCTGTTCGTAACCGGTGCGAGTGTTGCGCAAGACGGCATCGATCCGGCCCGAGTGATCGCAGACATCGTGGCGGCGGTTCAGTCCGGGCGGATCTCCCTGCGTCAACTCGATGAGGATGCCCGCATGTTGCTGCTCGCCCGGTTGACGCTCGGTTCGGCGCAGCATTGATGACGGCCCTAACCGGAGCTTCCGACGATCTCCTCGTGAATGCGGCGCAGGTCCTCCAGCAGAGAGCCGAGCAGCACCCAGTGCTGTGGGTGTGGTGTCGTGATGATCAGCGGTGCGGTCAATTCCAGGTCCTCTGGTTCGATCGGTGCCCCGGCGGCAGGCTGCGCCGCCGCGGCCGTCGCCTCCGTCGCGTGCGCGGCGATCAGCCGCAGATCGTGCGCGGCCCGCGATAGTTCGTCTGCGATCGCCTTGACGGTCGGCTCAGAGCGCAGGCTGTCGTCATAGTGGTCGTGCACGGCGCGCGTCATGCCGAGGGCGCGCGTCACGAGTGCTGGCATCCGGGCGAACAGCTCTTGTTCGCCGCCGAGCGTTCGCTTGTGCTTGGAACCACGCGGGTTGAACGTCAGGCTTTCCTCAGCCTGGGTCAGCGTCGTTTGCGCCCTGACCTGCATGGGACGCAGCAGCCGCGCGGTCAGCAGCATTTCGGCGAGTTCGGCCGTGGTCTGCGGCGCGACGAGAGCGCCGGCAAGACGCTCGAGCGTTGCGGCGAGCTCCTCGGTCAGCGCTCGCACGGCATCCTGTGCCGGGGCCAGCAGGATCGGAGCGACGATCACCAGATTGACAATGATCGCGATTGCGGCCCCGATCATTGTCTCAATGATGCGATTGAACGCGTAATCCGGATTCGTCGCGCCGATCGAAAGCACCAGCATCGCACTGATCGGCACCTGATTGGCGGTGCCGACGGTCAGTCGCAGTGCCCAGGCGATGAAAATCGCAACCACGATCGCGAGAAGCACCGCCCAGCTGCTCCGGCCGAAGACCACGATGACGACGTAGGCGACCAAGACGCCGACGATCACGCCGATCGTACGCTCGACGGCCTTGCCGAACGACTGGTTCACGCTCGGCTGCACGACCAGAAGCGCCGCGATCGCGGCAAACACCGGCACCTGTTCCGGGAGGAGGGCCGAGGCGATTAGCCATGCTGCGACGGTGGCCACGGCGGCTTTCGCGGTCTGCAGGAAGGGCACGCGGGATGCGGCGCGCAGTGCCTGGGCGAATTTCACCTCTTCAGGGTAGCCGTGGCCCAGGCGGCTCAGGGGGCAGCGCTAGCTCAGTCGGCCCGATAGTGAAGGAACCTAGTGGCGGACGACTGGAACGCTGTCTGTTCTCGAGCGCTCAACATCGTGAACGGATCGACGGTGAATCCTGCCGCTCCCGTGGCGGTGGGTCGCTGCCAGGTGCCGACCGCGCGACCTCGAGAAAGGATCGTGGGCCGGAAGATGCCGTTGCCGCCGGGGATCAGTCGCGCCGCGAATTCTGCGTCCACCACAGGCGAGCGGTCTTGATAGCCGAGGACATACTCATCGAAACCCGGCAGCGCGTGCACCGAATTGTCGGCGCGTCCGGCGGCCACAACGGTATCGGGCAACGCCGCCGGCACCAGATAGCGGATGCCGTTGCACTCGAGGTCGGCGATTTCAGCACCGGCCGCAGCCCGAGCGGTGCGGGCTTGCGCCACCGTGAGATTCGTCCACCACACGAAGTCTTTCACAGTTGCCGGCCCGTGCCCTGCAAGATATCCGACGAGGAACCGAGTCAACGCGGCCTCCTCGCTCAGTGGCAGCGGATTCGGTACCCACTCCTGCAGCAGCACCAACGCTTGCTGGTTGGCGTCGGGCGGGCCCCAAACCAGGGTTCCTGTCTGCGCCAGGAAATAGATCAGGTGGTATCCGCGCTGGCCGTCCGTCGCAATGCCGGCCTGTTCGAACGCCCGCAGCGCGCCGGCGCGATTCAACCGTTTGCCTCCGCACAAGGCATCGACCATCACCGCACGCGCGCGTTCGAGGGTGTCCTCACCGAGTCCGAGCTGGCTGCGGCGGGTCGCGGTGCGTGCAAGCATCCGCGGTGTGGTGAGTTCGAGCATCCAACCAAGTTCGCGGGCGGGAACGATATGCAGTGTTCCGCGCATCGGCCAGGATCGCACCAGCGCACCGGAGGAGAACGCCGCCGCGACGTCGTCCGCCCTCGCCGCTGCGGTGCGGATTCCCAGCCCCCAGCCCGCCTGTCCGAGGTCCTGCGCCTGCACGGCGAGCATCCGGTGTGCGACCGCTTCGACCGAAGCCGCCGGCTCACCGGTCAAGCCGTGCGCCTGCAGGCGAAAGCGCAACAGGTCGGCCGCGGACACCTTAGTCGCCATCGACTCAGTCCAGCACGCCGCGCGCGGTCAATTGATCCAGCAACCCGGCGCCGTCCGGTGCGTAAACCCAAGGAACATCACCGGAATCGGCGTGTTCCTGGGCGTTCGAACGCCCGCCCGCCCACACTGCCTCGCTGGTGGAGAGTTGCCGGATGGCGACGGCGGCCACACTGTGCGGATTGTTGCGCTCGAACTCACTGTAGAGGCTCTCGTCGTGCTGCCCGTCGTCACCGACGAGCAGCCAGCGCACTCGAGGGAACTCTTCGGCGAGACGCGCGAGACTGGCGCGCTTGTGCTCTTGGCCGCTGCGGAACCATCGATCGTGCGTCGGGCCCCAATCGGTCAGGAGCAGCACGCCGGCGGGAAACAGGTTGCGGGAAAGAAAGCGAGTGAGTGTCGGAGCAACGTTCCATGCGCCTGTTGACAAATAGATCATCGGGGTGCCCGGTGTTCCCGAGGTCAGGCGTTCCAGAAGCACGGCCATGCCGGGCGTCGGCACCCGGGCGTGCTCGTCGACCACGAAGGTGTTCCAGGCCGCCAGCAGCGGCCTGGGCAAGGCCGTGACCATGACCGTGTCGTCGACGTCGGAGATCACACCGAACCGCGTCGAGGGATCCACCACGAAGATCGGTGCCTGCGATGTTCCGCCGGAGTCCGATGCCCTCATCACGGCCGTGTGCCAACCCGGCGACAATTGAACGGGGATCACTTCGTCGATCACGCCTCCGCGGTCTGGATGCACGCGGTGCAGTTCACCGCCGATCGTCACCTCGACGACGACATCGGCCACGGGAACGCTCGTGAAGCTGCGCCAGCCGCGAACACTCTCCTCGCGTTTGCGGTATTTGCGTTCGGCGCGACTACCGGCTCGAGGCTCTTTGACCAACACGACCCGTCCAAGCACGCGCACCCACGAGGGCCCCCCGTAGCCCGCATACGGCACGATCGTCGACAGATAGCCGTGTTTTCGTGCGCGGCGCGCGCGAAAATCGTGGAAAGCATCCTCAATGCGCGCAGCGCGATGCACGACGGGCGCCGCAGCGGGCTCGTGATTGTGCGGGGCGGCAGGCATTACGCCAGTCTTTCATGAGTCAACCTGTGCGAACGAATGCGGTCCGCGCGGTGCTCGGTTGCACACTGACGGCGCGGAAGCTGGGCATTCAAGCCATTCCCGTTCTAAGATCGCAACAGTGCGTTGGAAGCTGCGCGGCATAAGGGGTGCCGACAGCGATGGCCAGCGCGTGCCCGCAAAGGAGCAATCGTTCGTGCAATTACATGACCTACTCCCGGAGAACGACAAGAAGTCCAACCTGCTGGTCCGAACAGAACCGGTTCAGGGAAGAAGTGCTGCTCGCATTGACGCGTTGTTGGATGCCGCAGCTTTTGTTGTCGACGAAACCGGCATTGATCGACTGACGACGGCGATGGTTTCCGAACACGCCGAAGCGTCGATCGGCACCGTGTATCGCTATTTTCCGGATCGGATCGCGCTGCTTCAAGCCCTGAGAGATCGCGCGGAGGGACGCTACCGGCTTGCGGTCGTCGCAGAGATCAGACGTGCAAAACCGACGAACTGGTGGGGTGCGGTCGAGTGCGCCCTTGTCGCATTCGCTCAGATGTATCGCACAGAGCCCGGATTCCGAATCATCCGATTCACCGATGTCGCGCGTGCGGCCGCCGAGCCAGATCCGGAGGCGCGCCCCGACTTCTTCGCGGAACGATTCGGAGAGATCCTTGCGGACGAGTACGGGCTCCCCGCCGGCGAGGAACTGACATTCCATCTCGGCATCGCTGTGCAGATCGGTGATTCGCTGATCACGCAGGCGTTCGCGGTCGACCCGGCGGGGGACGAACGCATCCTTGCTGAGGCACAAGCAGTCGTGCACAGCTACTTGGCCGGGTACTACGACGGAGTGCCCGCAGCAGGGTAGGTGTCTGCCGGCAAAGAAATTCGGCTGATCGGGAATGTCTGTGGTGGCTGCGAGGATTACACCAAGTGACGGATTGGGCTTGCCAATCAGGTCAAATGCTGTTTAGTTGAAGCTGTTTAGTTGAAGCGGTTCGTTGAAACTGCTTAGTTGCACTGATGGCGCGTGTCGATTCGAAGTCCGCCTCGAGGAATGAGCCGTAGCACCCATGATCGAGTTCCGATCGGTAACCAAGCGGTATGCAGACGGCACCGTCGCCGTCCGCGATTTCAGCTTGGTGATCCCGTCGCGAAAGATCACCGTTCTCGTCGGCTCGTCTGGCAGCGGCAAAACGACGATCCTGAGGATGATCAACCGCATGGTCGACGCGACGAGCGGCACGGTCGAGATCGACGGTCAAGACGTTGCGACGCTCGAGCCGGTTCGGCTGCGTCGCAGCATCGGCTATGTCATGCAGAACTCCGGACTGCTCCCGCACCGCCGGGTCGTCGACAACATCGCGACGGTGCCGCTCCTGCAGGGTGTGCCCAGGCGAGACGCGCGCGCGCAGGCACTCGAATTGATGGACGTCGTCGGCTTGGATCGTTCTTTGGCGCAGCGCTATCCGGCGCAACTCTCCGGTGGACAGCAGCAACGCGTCGGGGTTGCCCGCGGACTCGCAGTGAACCCGAACATCCTGCTGATGGATGAGCCGTTCGGTGCCGTTGACCCGTTGGTGCGGGCCGAACTGCAGCATGAGTTGACCCGCTTGCAGCGGTCCCTCGACAAAACGGTCGTCTTCGTGACGCACGATGTCGACGAAGCGTTTCTGCTCGGCGATCAGATCGTCATTTTCAAAACGGGCGGCGTCGTTGCCCAGATCGGCACGCCTGCCGAGATTCTCGCGTCACCCGCAGACGACTTCGTCGCGAAATTCATCGGCGCCGATCGTGGCAAGCGAGCCTTGTATCTGGAAGACAGTGCGGGCGGTCAGATCGTCGTCGATGGCGCTGGTCGCGCCGCCGGGATTCTCGAGGTAAAGGCCGCCCCCTCACGGGGTGCGGGTGCTTCGGCGCAGGGTGAGGCGGGGTCGTGAGCTGGTTCTGGTCGAACTTCGACTCGATCTGGCAGCTCACGCTCAGTCACGTGGCGCTGAGCATCCCGCCGATCCTGATCGGCTTCGCACTATCCGTGCCAATCGGCTGGCTCGCGAATCGCTACCATGCGACGCGAGGTGTGCTGCTGTCGATCGGCGGGCTGCTGTACACGATCCCATCGCTGGCCCTGTTTGTTGCCATGCCAAGTCTGATCGGCACGAAAATCCTCGACCCCGTGAACGTCATCGTCGCGCTGAGCATCTACGGCCTTGCGCTGATGGTGAGAACGACAGCCGACGCCCTGGCAGCGGTTGACGGAGACGTCAAGCAGTCTGCAACCGCCGTCGGCTTCTCCGGATGGCGGCGCTTCTGGGCCGTCGATCTGCCGCTGGCCGGGCCCGTGCTGCTCGCCGGTGTGCGCGTCGTGTCGGTCAGCACGGTGAGCCTTGTCAGCGTCGGGTCGATCATCGGTGTCAGCAGCCTCGGCAACCTGTTTCTCGACGGATACCTGCGCAGTTTCCCCGAGGAGATCCTGGTCGGGATCATCGGTACCCTGATCATCGCGATCGTGTTCGATGTCATCTTGGTTCTACTGGGACGCTTTCTGATGCCCTGGTCGCACACAACGCGCACCGATCGCAGACGTGCCCGTGCTGCTCGGTCCGTGGTGGTGAGCGCGTCGTGAACAATTTCTTCGCCGCATTCGCGTGGCTGGTCGATCCGGCGCATTTGGTCGGCGCAGACGGGATCCCGGCCCGCGTCGGCGAACATGTCGGATACACTCTGCTGACACTGGTCATCGCGGCGGCGATCGCGTTGCCGGCCGGGTTGGCGATCGGCCACACCGGGCACGGCAAAACGATTGCCGTGCAGTTATCCGGTGGCCTGCGGTCCCTGCCGACCTTGGGCCTCGTGACACTGCTCGGCGTTGCCATCGGCATCGGGTTGTTGCCGCCTCTGATCGCCCTGGTCATATTGGCGCTCCCGCCGATTCTGGCGGGGGCGTACGCAGGATTGGAAGCCGTTGATCGCACCATCATCGACGCGGCGAGGGCCGTCGGTATGACGGAGTGGCAGATCTTGATTACCGTGGAAATTCCGCTCGCAGCGCCGCTGATCATCGGCGGTATTCGGTCGGCGGCGCTGCAAGTCATCGCAACCTGGACGGTCGCCGCGATCCTCCCGCTCGGCGGTCTGGGTCGCTACATCTATGACGCGATCCCGGTGCTCGACTACACGCAGATGCTGGCCGGATCGATTCTGGTCACCGCTCTCGCCCTCGCGGTCGACGGGCTATTTGCGTTGATTCAGAAATTCGTCGTACCGCGTGGCGTTGTCGCCGGGCGGGTCGCAGAGGTACGGGTGAAGACCTCGCGTCGTCGCCCGGCGGCAGGTGCAGCCCTGTCGAACAACCAGTCCAGTTGAAAACGAAAGGAAACGGTTCAACTATGTTCGCAAAAAGAGTGTTTGCAGGCAGAAGAGGCCTCATTGCCGGCGGTGTGCTGGCAGTCGGGGCGCTCGTTCTCGCCGGGTGTTCATCAGGCAACCCGCTGAGCAATACGACGACAGCAGCATCCGGATCCTCCGCATCGACCACGGTCACAGTGGGTTCTGCGGCATTCCCGGAGAACGAGATCATCGCGCAAATTTATGCGCAGGCGCTGGCTGCAAACGGCGTGACCGTCAAGACCCAGCTGAACATCGGCCAGAGGGCGGTGTACCTGGCTGCGTTGAAAGACGGCTCAATCGACCTGGTGCCCGAATACAGCGGAAATCTGCTTCAGAACTACGATCCGAAGTCGACGGCACAGTCGAGTGAAGACGTGTATGCGGCGCTCAACGATGCGCTGCCCAAGGGATTCGAGGTTCTCAAACAATCCGCCGCGCAAGACGCCGACTCATATAACGTGACGAAGGAGTTTTCTGACAAGAACAACGTGAAGAGCCTGGCCGACCTTGCCGGCCTGAACATTCCGTTGACCGTTGCCGGAAACCCTGAGCTCGGCCAACGCCCCTATGGGATTCCGGGGCTCAAGTCCGTCTACGGTGTCAGTGCAACGCTTCTGCCGATCAGCGATAGCGGCGGACCGAACACGGTGAAGGCGCTTATCGACAACCAAGCACAACTCGCCGACATCTTCACGACGACTCCGGCGATCAAAGCCAACGGTTTCGTGACGCTCGCGGATCCTCAGCACATGATCGTGGCGCAAAACGTCGTGCCGTTGATCAACTCGAAGAAAGCCACGGAGAAAGTGACAACAGTGCTCAACAAGATCTCGGCGGCGCTGACCACACAGGACCTCATCGCCATGAACACGCTGAGCAGTGGATCCGCTAAGGAATCGGCTGACGCCATCGCAAAGCAGTGGCTCGCTCAAAAGAACCTGTTCGGGTAGGCAGAGTGGGCACACGCCGAGGACCGGATGAGCGAGTGGGGAAGGCCCTCTAGGCTTTTGCTGTGGAGCAGTCCCTTCTGCGCGAACGCATCGACGGTTGGGTTGCGCCTGCTGACGCCTTCTTAGCGTTGTACGCGTCGGTTGATAACACGTTCTGGCTCGACCGAGGCGTCTCCGCGACCGACGGCGTCAGCTACATGGGCGAGGCTGCCGCCGCCGCTCGCGATGGTGCGGAGATCCGGTCGATCGTGACAGCGTCTGTTGCCACGCACACCGTGAGGCTGCGTGCGCCTGACGGCAGCCTTGCACGCGAACGCCACGAGTCAGTTTTCGACTTTCTCGATCGAGAGATCGGAGGGGCGGCAGTCGCCGCAGACGTAGGCGGCGACGACGCGTCAATCGCCCTGTCGATCGTCCCGGCGTGGATCGGCTGGCTCGGCTACGAGGCAGGTGCCGATGCCGCTGGTGCGCCGGTGGCGGCGTCTCGCACACCGGATGCCGCGCTGCTGTTCGCGGATCGTGCCATCGCCTTCGATCATGCCCACCGGTCGATCACGCTGACGGCCGCCCCGCGGCCGGGTGCAAAGCATTGGATCGAGGCCACTCGACGTAAGCTCGCCGCGCGTGCGGGCGCGCCGATCGGCGCCCGCACGTCAAATCCGAGTGCGTCGACCGGCAGTGCGCCGACCGAGCCGACGTCGCCGGTCAACGCCCGTTGGCGGCACAATGCGCAGGAATACCTCGACCTGATCGCCCAGGCGCAGGCGGCGATCACCCGGGGGGACGCGTATCAGTTGTGCCTCACCAACGAGCTGCGTATCGATGCCGTCGTCGATCCGGCCGAAGCGTATCTGGCATTGAGGCAGGCAAGCCCGACGCGTAACGGCGGGTATCTGAGAATCGCGGGTGTGTCTGTGTTGAGCGCTTCTCCTGAGCAATTCCTGTCGATCGATCGCGCCGGCACCATCATCACGCGCCCGATCAAGGGCACGCGGCCGCGGGGCGCGAACGCGGCCGAGGATGCCATGTGGGCCGCGGAGTTGCTCGGCAGCGAGAAGGAGCGTGCCGAAAATCTGATGATCGTGGATCTGATGCGCAACGACATAGGCCGGGTTGCGCGGCTCGGCAGCGTCGCGGTACGTGATCTGTTGACCGTGGAGAGCTACGCCCAAGTGCACCAGCTGGTCAGCACGGTGCAGGCGCAACTTGCGGACGGTGCGACCAGCGTGGCTGCGGTACGTGCTTGCTTTCCGGCCGGATCGATGACAGGGGCTCCGAAGCTCAGTGCGATGCGCATCCTGCACTCGCTTGAAGGTGGGCCGCGCGGTGTCTATGCCGGCTGCTTCGGAGCGCTCAGCGTCGATGGACGCGTCGCACTGAGCATGGTGATCCGCAGCATCGTCGCCGACGCGTCCGGGCTCTCGATCGGGGCGGGAGGCGGCATCACCGCGCTGTCCGTGCCTGAAGAGGAGTTGGCAGAAGTTCGCCTGAAAGCAGCGGTCCTGGCCCGAATAGTCGGTGCAGTCGGCAACTTTGAGTAATCTTGAGAGGTGGACCGCCGCCGCTGACGTGACCATCGCAGTGCACCGTGTGGAGGATCCGCACGTCACTGACCGGCGCGGCCGCATCCCAAGCGATCACGCCGACCCCAGACCCGCACCTGCTGTTGCAGAGATTGAGAGCCCCGTGGCACACGAGCATTATTCCGCCACAACCGGTGACGACGCGCACTACGACTTCGCCGCAATCGAAGAGAAGTGGCTGCCGATCTGGGAAAAACTTCGCCCGTTTCGCACCGACAACCCAGCAGACACCCGCCCGCGCAAATATGTGCTGGACATGTTCCCCTACCCGTCGGGCGACCTGCACATGGGACACGCCGAAGCGTTCGGATTCGGTGACTTCGTGGCCCGGTATTGGCGTCAGCAAGGCTTCAACGTATTGCACCCGATCGGTTGGGATTCCTTCGGCCTGCCAGCCGAGAACGCGGCCATCAAACGCGGGATCGATCCACGCGGTTGGACGTACAGCAACATCGCGCAGCAGAAACAGAGTTTCCGCATCTACGCCCCGTCGTTCGACTGGGATCGCGAACTTCACACCAGCGACCCGGAATACTACCGGTGGACGCAATGGCTGTTTCTGAAACTCTACGAAAAAGGACTGGCCTACCGTAAGGACGGCCTGGTCAATTGGTGCCCGTTCGACCAGACTGTCCTCGCGAACGAGCAGGTCGTCGACGGCCACTGCGAGCGTTGCGGCAACCTGGTCACCAAGAAGAAATTGACGCAGTGGTACTTCCGGGTCACCGACTACGGCGACCGGCTGCTTGACGACCTGAACCAACTTGAGGGCGCCTGGCCGAGCAAGGTGCTCAGCATGCAGCGCAACTGGATCGGCCGTTCGCTGGGTGCCGACGTCGAGTTCGCCATCGAAGGGCGCGAAGAGCGGGTGCCCGTCTATACGACCCGCCCAGACACGCTCTACGGTACGACGTTCATGGTGGTCGCGCCCGATTCCGACCTTGCGGCGGAACTCGCATCCGGTGCGTCTGCGCACGTGCAGAGTGAGTTCGATGAGTATCTGAAGTCTGTGCGCTCGCACAGCGACATCGAGCGACTGAGCACCGAACGCCCGAAGACTGGCGTGTTCCTCGAACGGTTCGCGGTGAATCCGCTGAGTGGCGAGCGGATTCCAATTTGGACGGCAGACTACGTCTTGGCGGATTACGGCCACGGTGCCGTGATGGGTGTGCCCGCTCACGATCAACGCGACCTCGACTTCGCGCGAGCTTTCGGGCTGCCCGTGCGCGTGGTCATCGACACGAATGCTCCGGTGACCGGTGCGATCCCGGTGATTCCGACCGATCCTGTCACGGGTGAGGCCGTGCTGCCGGACGACCTTCCGCCGTTGGACCCCGCTGCAACCGGGGTTGCGCTGGCCGGTGAGGGCCGACTGATCAACTCCGGCCCGTTCAACGGTCTCAGCAAAGTGAACGCGATCAAGAAAATCACCGAAGCTCTTGCGACCAGCGGGCGGGGCGGAGCGTCCCGCAATTTCCGCCTGCGCGACTGGCTGATTTCGCGCCAGCGCTACTGGGGTGCCCCGATCCCGATGATCCATTGCCCGACCTGCGGCACCGTTCCTGTGCCCGAGGATCAGCTGCCGGTCGAGCTGCCGAAGGCAGACGGGCTGGATCTTCGCCCGAAGGGCACGAGCCCACTCGGGGCGGCCGAGGACTGGGTCAACGTCGATTGCCCAACCTGTGGTGGGCCCGCACGGCGTGACAGCGACACGATGGACACGTTCGTCGACAGCTCCTGGTACTACCTGCGCTACATGAACTCTCACGACGCCACGCAGGCGTTTGATGTTGCAGAGGTCGAGAAGTGGGCGCCCGTCGATCAGTACGTGGGCGGCGTCGAACATGCCATCCTGCACCTGCTCTATTCGCGCTTCATCACGAAGGTGCTGTTCGATCTCGGCTATCTCAGTTTCACCGAGCCGTTCACCTCCCTGCTGAATCAGGGCATGGTGCTCATGGACGGCTCGAAGATGAGCAAGAGCAAGGGCAACCTGGTCGAATTCGCCGACGAGCTGCGCCAGCACGGTGCCGACGCCCTGCGGGTCACACTTGCGTTCGCAGGCCCCCCGGAAGACGATATCGACTGGGCAGACGTCTCAGCGGCCGGCAGCGCGAAGTTCCTGGGCCGCGCGTGGCGCGTGGCCCACGACGTGACCAGCTCGCCGGACATCGCGTGGAAAAACGGCGACATCGCGTTGCGCCGTGTCACGCATCGCTTCCTCGCAGATGCTCCAGCACTGGTCGAACAGTTCAAATTCAATGTTGTGGTCGCCCGGCTGATGGAGCTCGTCAACGCGACTCGCAAGGCGATCGACTCCGGCCCCGGCC
Source organism: Rathayibacter sp. SW19 (assembly GCF_030866825.1). NCBI lineage: Bacteria > Bacillati > Actinomycetota > Actinomycetes > Micrococcales > Microbacteriaceae > Rathayibacter > Rathayibacter soli. The sequence goes on along the minus strand of NZ_CP133020.1, from coordinate 2,551,367 downwards.
CCGCGGATGCCGCGGTGCGCGAAGCCGCGGAGATCACGGCCATGGCGTTGAACCTGTTCGCCCCATACACCGCGGAGGACATGTGGGAGCTGCTCGGTTATCAGCCGACAGTTGCCCTCGCCCAGTGGCGCAAGCCGGATCCTGCCTTGTTGGTCGAGGAATCCGTTGTCGCAATCGTTCAGGTTGACGGCAAGGTGCGGGACCGCCTTGAGGTCTCGCCGAAAATCAGTCAGGAGAAGCTGGAGTCACTGGCGCAGGCATCCGCAGCCGTGGCGCGTTCGATCGCAGATCGACAGATCGCCGCGGTCATCGTTCGCGCGCCGGGGCTCGTCAACATCGTTACCAAGCCGAGCGCTTCCTAACCCCAGAATCTTCACACGATCTACACAGGATCGGCGCAACGTCGCTCTTCGCGGTCGGCTCCCTCGGCCTCAACAGGCACGACAACGAGCGCGCTGTGCACTGATCGTCGGCCGGGTGGCATGAGGTGACGCGCCGACGTTTAGCCTTCCGGCATGACGGTCGATCCGGATGCGGCTGGCGACGCCGATACGTTGGCGCTGCTTGCGCCTGGGGTGCGCCGTGCCTCGCGGAGTGTCCGGCTGCGGTTGGGCATCGGTGCGGCGGCCGTGTTGCTGATCGGAGCCCTCGTGGTGACGGTGGTGATTTCGCTGCTCGCGCCCGGCAGCGGGAGCCAATCCGTCGCGGCGGTGACGGCGCAGACCCGACAGGCCGCATCGGCCGGCGACCAGAACGGTGACGGGAACGGCGCAGGGAACGGCCACCCGACCGGCTCGGCCCGGCCGGGCATCCTCTACGTTCACGTTCTCGGCGCGGTCAACAACGCCGGGCTGTATCAGCTGAGCAGCGGTGCGCGTGTCGTCGACGCGGTCGCCGCGGCTGGGGGATTCACTGCGGATGCCAATCAGGGCGGCGTAAATCTTGCGCGTGCTTTGTCCGACGGCGAACAGCTGGTCGTACCGAGGGTTGGCGAACCGGCGTCCGAAGCGGTGCCGGACGGGGCTGCGCCGGGGGTGGGCGACGGCCGCAGCACTGGGTCAGGGGGCGCCGTGGGCGGCAAGGTCAATCTCAACACGGCCGGTGAGGCCGAATTGCAGACACTTCCTCACGTCGGCCCGGCACTGGCCGCGCGCATTCTGCAGTGGCGCAAAGACAACGGACGCTTCAGCACGGTCGACGATCTGACGGCGGTCTCCGGAATCGGTGCCAAGACGTTTGAGGCGCTGAAGGACCTCGTGACGGTATGACGGCGACCGTCGACGCGCGCTTGGTCGCTCCGGCACTGGCCTGCTGGGGCGCTGCCGGCGTCGTGATCGCCATACCTCAAGCCGCTGCTGTCATCGCGCTGGTGCTGTGGCTGGCGGCCGGGGCCGGCGGCACGGCAGCGCTGTGGCTGCTGCGGTCAGCAGCCCGCGCGCAGACTCGTGGCCGCGCAACGGCCGGTGGCATCGTGGTCTGTCTGGCGGCAGCGGCAGTCGCGGCGTCTGCGATCGCGTTCGCGCTGCCGACACGACAACCGCCTGCGCTCACGGACGATCCCGGCAGTCACGTGATCACAGCGGTTGCGCAGGTGGATTCCCTGCCGCAGCGTGCGGCAGGAGGCGGCGCGTTCGATGCCGGCGGCCGGGTGCGGTTTCGAGCAACTCTGAGCCAGGTTGACTCGGCGGCGGGAACAGTGGCAGGGCGGATGCCGGTGCTCGTGACTGCGCGCGGTGTCGAAGATGCCGAGCGCAGCATCGACATCGGCGCCACCGTCACACTGAAGGGCACACTCCGGCCGGCTGCGCCGGAAGAACGCAGCGCTTTCTTCCTGAACTCGTCCGAGCCAGCTTCCCTGATTGCGCCTGCCACCGGGGTGCTCTCGTCGACGAATCTGCTTCGAGCCCAGTTCTCCGCTGCGGCCCGAGCGCTGCCCGGTGACGGCGGAGCGCTGCTTCCCGGCCTGTCCATTGGGGACGTGTCTGCGGTTGGCGATGAGCTCGACACCTCGATGAAACTCAGTTCGCTCAGCCACCTCACTGCCGTTTCCGGCGCGAATTGCGCGGTGGTGATCGCGGTGATGATGCTGGTCACGGGGTTGGTCGGGCTTGGGCGCACGACGCGCGTTGTGATCGCACTGACCGCACTGCTGGGATTCGTCGTGCTGGTGACTCCAGGCCCCAGTGTGCTGCGGGCGGCCGTGATGGCGACGATCGTGGTGTTCTCGATGGCAGCAGGTCGGCCTGGGCGGGGCATTCCTGCGCTCTGCGCCGCGGTCATTGCGCTGCTGGTTGCCGACCCGTGGATGGCGCGTGACTACGGTTTCGCATTGTCCGTTTTAGCCACGGCGGGGCTGCTCGTGCTCGCGCCGCCGTTGGCGCGCAGCCTGGGTAGGCACATGCCGCACGCCCTGGCCGCCGCGATCGCTCTGCCGCTTGCCGCACAACTCGCCTGTCAGCCCGTGCTCATTCTGCTGAACCCGAGTGTGCCGCTTTACGGTGTCGGGGCGAACCTGCTCGCGGAGCCGGCGGCGCCGATCGCGACGGTTCTCGGGCTCATCGCCTGCCTCCTGATGCCGTGGGCGCCGGGCATCGGCTATGCCTGCGCGCAGGTGGCGTGGCTGCCGTCCGCCTGGATTGCCGCGGTCGCCGACGTGTGCGCGTCACTGCCGGCCAGCCAGCTTCCGTGGTTGGGCGGTGCTGCAGGTCTGGCAGCGATGGCATTGATGGTGGCGATCGTCATCTTCGTGGCGGTCCCAGGGCGCCCGGAGTCGACGAAGCCGGCTCCGCCGGCTATTGAGGCCAGGCGTGCCGGACACAGGCTGCGTGCAGTTGCCGGCGTTGCTCTAGTGGTGTTCTGCGGATGCTACCTCGGCGCTTTTGTGGCAACCAGCGTGGGCAGCAGCCTGGGCAGGCCGGGGGATTGGCAACTGGCTGCCTGCGACATCGGGCAGGGCGACGCTGTTCTTCTGCAGGATGGCGACGCGCACGGCCTTGTCGACGTCGGCCCGGAGCCGAAGCCGTTGACAGCCTGCCTGGACAGCCTGGGCGTTGCGCGAATCGACCTGCTGGTCCTCACTCACTACGACAGGGATCACGTCGGAGGGGTCGACGCGGTCGTCGGGCGCGTTGGCATTGCGCTCGTCGGCCGACCCACTGATGCGCATGGGCAGTCCATTGTCGATGCTCTCGCACGTGGAGGAGCGGATGTGCGGTTCGCGGCCAGTGGCGATCACGGGAGCTTGGGAAGGCTCGAATGGCACGTGCTGTGGCCGAGCGCGGGGGCGCGTACAATGCAAACCGGAAACGAGGGGAGCGTGACGGTCTCGTTTGCGGGACGCGGCATCCGCTCGGTGTTCCTGGGGGACCTCGATGAGGGTGCGCAGGATGCGCTCTTGCGCTCAGGACGGGTGGGGTCCGTTGACGTTGTCAAGGTCGCACACCACGGCTCCGCCGACCAGAGCGAACGGCTGTACCGGGCGCTCGGTGCCCGGCTTGCGCTCATCTCGGTCGGTGCGAAGAACAGTTATGGGCATCCAACCGAGCGTTTGCTCGGGATTCTCAGGCGGATGCAGGCGCGAGCCGTGCGTACTGACGTTCAGGGATTGGCGCTCGTGTCGAGCAGCGCGGGCGGAACACTCGAACTCTGGACCCAGCGCCAGGTGTCGTCCGACGCGCTTCAGGTGCCCGGTGTTCGCCGCTGACGTCGGATGTCGCAGCTAGGCTTGGGGAGGCAGTGAGGAGCATCGTGGCGGCACGATCGGGTGGGCCTGCACCCCGCGGCAAGACGAGCGGAAGAACGACGGCGAACGCGCCGGCGATTCCGCAGCTTGCCTGGCATCAGGTGCGCCCCGCTCCGGTCGTTCTCGTCTCCGGGACGCAGAGCGTGCTCGCGGATCGAGCGATCCGGCTGCTGCGAGACGCGCTGAAGGCGGCGGACCCCAGCCTCGAAGTCAGCGACATTGCGGCGAATGATTACGCACCGGGCGAACTCGTCACGCTGGCCAGCCCATCGTTGTTCGGGGAACCACGGCTGATCCGCGTCGACGCTGTCGAGAAATGCACGGATGCGTTCTTGCTCGACGCTCTCGACTATCTGGTGTCACCTGCTGAGGACACCGTTGTCGTGCTTCGGCATTCCGGAGGGGTGCGCGGTAAGAAACTGCTCGACGCTGTTCGCACAGATCGTGGCGGCGCCATCGAAATCGTGTGCGCAGAACTGAAGAAAGACAGTGACAGATACGACTTCGCGCAGGCTGAGTTCCGCACGGCAGGCAAGAGGATCAGCGCCGGCGCGCTTCGGGCTCTGACGAGTGCATTCGCCGATGATCTGGCCGAGCTCGCCGGTGCCTGCCAGCAGCTCATCGCCGATGCTGGCGCCGAGATCAGCGAGGCGACGGTCGATCGATACTACGGCGGGAGGGTAGAAGCGAACGCCTTCGCCGTCGCGGATGCCGCGATCGCCGGTCAGCGCGGCGAGGCGTTGGTGACGCTGCGCCATGCGTTGGCATCCGGCGCCGACCCCGTGCCGATGGTGGCGGCCTTTGCAAGCAAATTGCGCACAATGGCGAAGATCGCAGGAGCGAACGGCAGCTCAGGCCAGCTCGCATCGCAGTTCGGCCTTGCGCCCTGGCAGGTCGATCGGGCCCGGCGAGACCTGCGAGGCTGGAGCGACACAGGGCTCGGCCGCTGCATTCAGATGCTCGCAGAAACGGATGCCGACGTCAAAGGTGGCGGGCGCGACCCGGTCTTTGCACTCGAGCGCATGATCGGCGTCGTCAGCATGCGCGGCCGCGCTTAACACAACAGCGACCCCGACTCGTCCGAGCGGGGCCGCTGTGTTGCCGGGCGCTAGAGCGCTGCGACCTGCTTCGCGATGGCCGACTTGCGGTTCGCCGCTTGGTTCTTGTGGATGACGCCCTTGCTGGCGGCCTTGTCGAGCTTCTTCGCTGCGTGGGCGAGTGCCTTCGTGGCCTTGTCCTTGTCTCCTGCCGCAACGGCCTCGCGCGTCGCACGGACTGCCGTCTTGACCTCGCTCTTGACCGCCTTGTTGCGCTCAGTAGCCTTCTTGTTGGTTCCGATGCGCTTGATCTGCGACTTGATATTTGCCACGAGTGATTCGTCTTCCGTTCGTTGTAGGTGATGTTCGGATGTGCCGGGAACGAGAGAGGGCGTTCCATCGGCGATTCGTGTGGTTCTCACCCACACGCAAGCCAACAGGAAACTTTACCAGAATTGCGCTGGACTTCTTGCATCGAGGCGGTGATCGCGGGCGTAGTCTCGGGGGATGACTGCTTTCGGTGGATCCATTGCGCTCATCAACGGCTACGTGGTTCCGGTGTCGTCAGAGCCCATCCAGCATGGAACCGTGCTGGTGCTCGATGGCCGGATTTCCGCTGTCGGAGCCGATGTCGATGTGCCTGCGGGTACTCCGGTGCTCGACGTGTCGGGCAAATGGGTGCTGCCCGGTTTCATCGAAGCGCACGGTCACGTCGGCATTCATGAGGAGGCCAACGGGCCAGCCGGGGATGACACGAACGAGATGACAGCACCGAACACGGCCGGCGTGCGGGCGATCGACGCGATCGACATCGATGATCAGGGTTTTCGCGATGCGCTCTCCGGTGGTGTGACCGCTGTCGTCGTGAAACCCGGGAGCGGCAACGTGATCGGCGGCCAGACCGTTGCGATCAAGACCTGGGGCGGCCGGATCATCGACGAACAGGTGATCAGCATGGCCGTGAGCGTGAAGTCGGCGCTCGGCGAGAACCCGAAACGGGTATACGGCGAGAAAAAGCAGCTTCCGAGCACTCGGCTTGGCATCGCATATGTCATCCGCGAGGCATTTGTCGACGCACAGAATTACGTGGCGGCTAGGGACGCCGCGGCAGCAGACGGCACACCGTTCGCGCGGGATCTGAATAAGGAGACCCTGGCGCGTGTGCTGTCCGGGGAACTGGCCTGGGACCAGCATGTGCATCGGCACGACGACATTGCCACGGCACTGCGGCTGGCCGACGAGTTCGGCTATCGCTTGATCATCAACCACGGCACGGATGCTGCGAAAATCGCAGACATCCTCGCCGAGCGGGACGTTCCGGTGATTTTCGGGCCGATGTTCACCTCGCGGTCCAAAGTCGAGTTACGCGATCGCAGCATCCCGAACCTGGTTGCACTGGCTGCAGCCGGCGTGCGGGTTGCGATCACGACGGATCATCCGGTCGTCCCGATCAATTTCCTGGTGCATCAGGCGTCATTTGCTGTCAGGGAGGGACTTCCGCGGCAGAAGGCATTCGAGGCGCTGACCGTCAACCCGGCCGCGTTCCTGGGGCTCGACGCCCGGGTCGGCTCACTCCGCGAAGGCCTTGACGGTGACCTCGTTGTGTGGTCCGGCGATCCGCTGGATGTGAACGAACGCGCCGAGCATGTCTTCATCGCCGGGAGGCAGGTGTTTTCAGTCGTCGACGGGCACGGCGTCACCGTCGAACGCCGAGAACGGTTCGGCGGATGAGCGCCCAACGGATGAACATGCACTGGGATCCCTCGCTTTATGGTCGGTATGCCGGCGAGCGTGCCCAACCATTCTTTGACCTGACTGCACGCATCAGTGCTGTTGCTCCTCGGAATGTCGTCGATCTCGGCTGTGGAACGGGGGCGCTGACGCAGACGCTGGCAGAACGCTGGCCGGCGGCGCGCATCCTGGGGATTGATTCGTCGCCGCACATGGTCAACCGCGCAAATGAAGCGGCCGGCGGTTCGTCTCGGCTGACGTTCGAGTTGCGCGATCTGGCGGCTTGGCTTCCTGATGAGACGACGGAGGTTGTCATCAGCAATGCCGCACTGCAATGGGTGCCAGAACATCGTGAGCTGCTCGCAGCGTGGGGCGCCGCACTTGCGGACGGCGCGTGGCTTGCCTTTCAGGTGCCGGGAAACTATGCGGCACCGTCGCACCGACTGATGCGCGAAGTGGCTGCTTCTGAGCGTTGGCGATCGCAATTGGACGGCGTCCTGCGCTCCGAGGATGCCGTCAGCGAGCCCGAGGAGTATCTGCGCTTGCTGAGCGGGCTCGGGTTCACGACGACCGCGTGGGAAACAACCTACTTGCACGTGCTGGCAGGGGAGGACCCGGTGTTGGAGTGGGTGCGCGGAACCGGGTTGCGCCCGGCGTTGCAGGCTCTGCCGCCCGCCGCCGCAGTCGAGTTCGAAGCAGACTATGCGCGGTTGTTGCGCCAGGCCTATCCGCAGACCGAACTCGGCACCGTGTTTCCGTTCCGCAGAATCTTCGTGGTCGGTCTCAAAGACGGGCGAGCGGGTCGCTGAACGGCCCGCAGGTACCGACGTACGCGGCGACCGACGCCCGCTGAGCATGGGACAATGGCACCACGATGTCACCACGAGCTTTGACGGCCCTCGAGCCCGCCGCGACGGACCCTGCGCTGATCCGCAACTTTTGCATCATTGCGCACATCGACCATGGCAAGTCGACGCTGGCTGATCGGATGCTGCAGATCACCGGCGTCGTCGACGATCGCGCGATGCGCGCCCAGTATCTGGATCGGATGGACATCGAGCGCGAGCGCGGCATCACGATCAAAAGCCAGGCCGTGCGCATGCCCTGGTCCCTGCCGCAGGCAGGCGGACCAGACCTCGTCTACGCGTTGAACATGATCGACACGCCCGGCCACGTCGACTTCACCTACGAGGTGTCGCGCTCCCTCGCCGCGTGCGAGGGAGCCATCCTGCTCGTGGATGCCGCGCAGGGCATCGAAGCGCAAACGCTCGCCAATCTGTATCTTGCGCTCGAGAACGATCTCACCATCATTCCGGTTCTCAATAAGATCGACCTGCCGGCCGCAGATCCGGACAAGTACTCTCGTGAGCTCGCCAGCCTGATCGGGGGCAGCCCCGACGACGTGATGCGAGTATCGGGCAAGACGGGGGACGGTGTCACTGAGCTGCTGGACCGGGTGACGCAACTCGTACCGGCTCCCACCGGTGTCGTCGACGCGCCCGCCCGCGCCATGATCTTCGACTCTGTGTACGACACGTATCGCGGTGTCGTCACCTACGTGCGTATGATCGACGGTCAGCTCTCGCCGCGGGAACGGATCCAGATGATGTCGACCCGTGCGACGCACGAGATCCTGGAGATCGGCGTCAGTTCGCCCGAACCTACTCCGAGCAACGGGCTCGGCGTCGGCGAGGTCGGCTACCTGATCACCGGGGTGAAGGATGTGCGGCAGTCCAAAGTCGGCGACACCGTGACCACGGCCGCCAAGCCGGCCACCGTTGCACTGCCGGGCTACACAGAGCCCCTGCCGATGGTGTTTTCCGGGTTGTATCCGATTGACGGCAGCGACTATCCCGAGCTGCGGGACGCCCTGGACAAACTGAAGCTGTCGGATGCCGCGCTCAACTACGAGCCGGAGACCTCCGTCGCGCTCGGCTTCGGCTTTCGCTGCGGTTTCCTCGGGTTGCTGCATCTGGAGATAATCACCGAACGGCTTGAGCGCGAGTTCGGGTTGGACCTGATCGCAACGGCGCCGAGCGTGATCTATCAGGTCACGACTGAAGACAAGAAAACCATCACCGTCACGAACCCGAGCGAGTTCCCGACCGGCAAGATCGCCAGCGTGCGCGAACCGATGGTGAAGGCGGCGATTCTGGCGCCGAAGGACTACGTGGGAACGATCATGGAGCTCTGTCAGGGCCGCCGTGGCACGCTCCTCGGCATGGAGTATCTCGGGGAGGATCGTGTCGAGATCCGGTACACCATGCCGCTCGGTGAGATCGTGTTCGACTTCTTCGACCAGTTGAAAAGCCGCACGCAGGGCTACGCGAGCCTCGACTACGAACCGACCGGAGATCAGGAGGCCGACCTGGTGAAGGTCGACATCCTGCTGCAGGGCGAGCAGGTCGACGCGTTCAGTGCGATCGTGCACCGCGACAAGGCATACGCGTACGGCGTTCTGATGACCGAGCGGCTGAAGAAGCTTATTCCGCGGCAGCAGTTCGAGGTGCCGGTGCAGGCCGCTATCGGTGCGCGCATCATCGCGCGTGAGTCGATCCGCGCGATGCGCAAGGACGTTCTGGCAAAGTGTTACGGCGGTGACATCACCCGAAAGCGCAAACTGCTCGAAAAGCAAAAAGAAGGCAAGAAGCGCATGAAGATGGTCGGTCGCGTCGAGGTGCCGCAAGAAGCGTTCATCGCGGCACTCTCCGGCGACACGGAGACCAAGAAGGCCAAGTAGCCGAGCCGTGCGTCTGTGCACAGTCGGCTACGATCGTTCCAACATCTCAGCGCTGAACAAAGGGGTGTCCACGATGGCGAACTCTGCTGCAGCAGACGATTCCGGCCACGGCAGTTCGACGAGCGGCGACGAATATGCGCAGAGACTGCGCAGGCTGGACGAATCCCGTTGGCGGCGCGTTCTCAATGTGCAGGCACCGTATCGCTGGAACATCCGCCGCCTACGACTCGGTCGCACTCTCGACATCGGATGCGGCTTGGGCCGCAACCTCGCCCATCTCGGAGGCAACGGGGTCGGCGTCGATCACAACGCAGCGTCCATCAAGATCGCGAGACAGCGCGGTCTGAATGCGTTCACAACCGAGGAGTTCCTCGCGTCTGCCGAGGCCCAGACCGCAAGCTTCGACTCGCTCCTTCTCGCTCACGTGATTGAGCATCTGAGCGAGGACTTCGCGCGCGAACTGTTGTCGGACTATCTGAGGTACCTGAAACCAGGCGGCAAGGTCTGCCTGATTACTCCGCAGGAGCGCGGCTACGCCACTGACGCCACTCATGTAACCTTCACCGACTTCGCGATGCTCGCCGCGTTGTGCACTCAACTGGGGCTGCACGAGTTGCGGCATTACTCGTTTCCGTTCCCTCGTGCAGCCGGGAAACTCTTCCCGTACAACGAGTTCGTTCTGGTGGCCACGAAGCCGGCCTGAGCCGCTCGGCCCCGAAGGGCGGCGACGGCACCGCGGGCCGCGGCGGAGGTGCCTCGGGGGTCAGTCGGTTACGCTTGTTGTTCGATACCTGTCAGGAAGCGAAGCATCATCATGCGCCGAAGTACGTTCACGGACGCGTCCGTCACCTACGGCTCGGTTGGCGGCACACAGGCGGAAGATCTGCTGTTCTATCCTCCGAAAGGCTACCGGCCGTTGGAGCGGTCAATCCGGCTCGGCAGCGGGCGGGAACGCTTCGAATCGTCCGTTGACGCCTTGATGACCTGGGGCGTCCAGCGCGGCAGCGGCATCGAGGTCACCGACATCGATCGCGGTACGGGCGAAGAGTATTCCGGCATCGTGTTCAACGAAGACGGCTCCCCGGCAGAGTTGCAGGACCACCACAGCAATGAGACGCTTTTCACCGACGACGGCACCGCGTACATTGCGAACGGTATGACAGCCGTATTGAAGATTCCAGTTGGCCCGTTTCACATCCACGCGCCGCTGCGTGTCGTGTACGTCGTGCGCGACGCGAACCGCGCCGGGTTCGCATACGGCACGTTGCGCGGGCATCCGGAAAGCGGTGAGGAGGCCTTCATTCTCGAGCACCGTGACGACGACTCGGTGTGGTTGGTCATCAGAGCGTTCTCCCGGCCGTCGAACTTCTTCTATCGAATCGCCGCACCGATTCTGCGCGTCAAGCAGTCCCAGTTCACGAAACGGTATCTGCGGGCGCTGCATCCGGTCAGCGCGGCGTAGGCGCAGGATGCCGAGCGCCCTGCCGATCGCCGATCCCGCTCCCGACGACGGACTCCTTCCGTCATCGGTCGCCGTCGGCGCGCACCAGCGCGATTTCGGCGTGTACCTGCACGTTCCGTTCTGCCGAGTGCGCTGCGGATACTGCGATTTCAACACATACACCGCCACGGAGCTACGGGGCGCGAAGCAGAGCGACTATGCGAGCCAGGCGATCCAGGAAATCGAGCAGGCCGAACGTGTCCTCGTCGGATCGGGGGTGCCGCCCCGCCCCGTGTCGACGGTCTTCTTCGGCGGTGGCACGCCGACGCTTCTGCCGGCGGGGCAGCTCATCGCGATGCTCGCGGCCGTGCGGGCAGCGTGGGGTTTGAAACCGGGCGCCGAGGTGACGACCGAGGCGAACCCGGACTCAGTAGACGCCGTCTATCTCGCGAACCTGGCCGATGCCGGCTTCACGCGGGTGTCATTCGGAATGCAATCTGCTGTGCGGCATGTATTGGCGACCCTGGATCGCACGCATGATCCGGAGCGCGTGCCGCAGGTGGTGGAGTGGGCGCGAGCAGCTGGGCTCCAGGTAAGCCTGGACCTGATCTACGGCACACCGGGCGAGTCGCTGGGCGACTGGCAGCAATCGGTCGACGCTGCGATCGCCTGCGAGCCGGATCACCTCTCCGCATACTCGTTAATCGTCGAGCCCGGCACGAAGCTCGCGCGGCAGATCAAGCGCGGCGAACTCGCACAGCCAGACGAAGACCTGCAAGCGGACATGTATGAGTTCGCGGATGCCCGACTCGCGCGGGCCGGATTCTCCTGGTACGAAGTCAGCAATTGGGCGAGGGATGCCGCGCACGTATCTCGACACAACCTCGCGTACTGGCTGGGGCACGACTGGTGGGGCGTCGGCCCCGGCGCGCACAGTCACGTCGGTGGCGTGCGCTGGTGGAACGTGAAGCATCCGGCCGCCTATGCCGATCGAGTGAGAGCCGGTCTCTCCCCAGCAGCAGGGCGTGAGACGTTGGACGCGCACACGCGCGAGGTCGAAAACGTGCTGCTGAGGGTGCGCATCCGCGAGGGCATCCGCATCTCCGAGTTACCCGAGAGCGGCAGGCAGGCAGTTGCCGGCCTGATCGCGGACGGCCTGATCGACGGGAAAGCCGCCCTCGGCGGCACCGTTGTGGTGACGTTGCGAGGGCGGCTGCTTGCAGACGCTGTCGTGCGACGGCTGCTCGATTAGAGCGCTGGTGCTCTACTTGATGAACTTGATGGACATCGGGTAGGTGTAGTTCTGGCCCTTGTTCGCGGCGATCGCTGCAATGATGCTGAAGATGATGATCACGATCTCGACGGCAAGGATGATGAAGATGCCGATGATCACAATCGTGAGGATCAAGCCGACCACGTAGGCGATCAGCATCGTCAGCTGGAAGTTCAGCGCCGCCGTCGCGTGCTGGCGCACGAACGGTCCGCGATCCTTCAGGACGAGATAGCCGATCAGCGACGGCAGGAAACTGAAGAAGATGCCGAGCACGTGGATCAGCGTCGACCACAACTTCTCGTCGGCAGGGCTCAACTGGTTGCTGGCTTGGTACGGATTCCCGGGAGGGGGTGTTGCATCAGACATCGAGGCTCCTTGATGTTCTGCCCTCTCGGGCAGGTTTATGTTCTGGCCCCTCACCTTATGGCACAGCGGACACTCAGGAGAAGACCCCCGCGGGCGTTTTTCGCCGCGGGGGCCTTCAACCGGTTACTTGATAAAACGCACTGCGAACGGGTAGCGGTAAGTGCCGCCGCCGTTGACGCGCACTGCGCCGACGATCGAGAACACGACGTCGAGCACAACCAGAGCCCAGCCGATCACGGCGAGGATCAGGAGCACCACCGTCCATACCCCGAAGCTGAGCGAGAACAGCAGCGCTGCTGTGACAATGGCGGCGATGATGGCCCAGATGATCATGGCGGCGACCATGGTGATCTGGAAATTGAGTGCCTCCTTCGATTCTTGCTTCGTCAGCGTGCCGCGCTTGCCGAATGCGAGATAGATCACGAGGGCTGGCACGATCGCCAGAAGCGCGAGCCATCCGGTGAAGAATGCCAGAATCGACACCGCGCCACCGAGGTGGGCCCACATTGCGTATTGCTTGTCCTGAACCGGAGTGAACGGTGCAGCCTCTGCGGCGGCGTACTGCTGTTGCGCCCCTGGTTGCTGTGCGCCCGGCTGTTGCTGGGCATACTGTGGCTGCGCAGGCGCTGCTGGCTGTGGCGGAACGTAGGGCGGTTGCGCGGCTTGAGCCTGGGCTGGTTGCGGTTGGGCTGGTTGCGGTTGCGCGGCTTGCGGCAGGCCCGCTGCAGGATCTGCAGGCTGCTGCACATTCGGGTCTGTCATGATGGTCCCCTTCGGTAAGTGGTTGTTGTCAACCGCTCGCCGATGCGCCTGTGCCTCGACATCTGGAGCAGGCAGCATTGCGAGCACAACCCTAAAGTACCCTGAGGCCATGGGCCCCGCAATCACCGCGTCGGAGGGCCACGCGATATGATTGGCACTCGGAGTTATTGAGTGCTAATCAGAGCGGTACTGGTCAGAGCGGTGCCAATCAGAGCGGTGCCAATCAGAACAAGAGGAGGCGACGATCTGGATGGTATCGGAACGTAGTCTCGAGGTTCTCCGCGTGATCGTGCAGGACTATGTGGCCTCGCGCGAGCCTGTCGGCTCGAAGAGCATCGTCGAACGTCACTCGTTCGGTGTTTCCGCTGCGACAATCCGTAACGACATGGCCGCGTTGGAAGAAGAGGAGTTGATCGCTGCTCCGCACACGTCATCGGGTCGGGTGCCCACTGACAAAGGGTATCGCGTGTTCGTCGATCAGCTTGCCGATCTGAAGCCGCTGACAAGCGCGCAACGCCAGGCGATCGAGGTCTTCCTCGGTCAATCTGTGGACGTCGACGATGTGCTTGCACGCACCGTGCGTCTGCTCTCACAGCTCACACATCAGGTGGCGCTCGTGCAGTACCCGTCGGTGTCTGCCGCTCGCGTTCGGCATATCGAGTTCGTGCCCGTCGCTCCGCAGCGCGTGCTGTGCGTTCTGATCGCAGACACAGGAGCCGTTGAACAGCGTGTCGCGGAACTGCCGGGCGTTGGTGATGAGGAGCTCATCAGCGAGTTGCGCGCGCGTGTGAATGCGGCCGTCGCCGGATGCAAACTTTCGGATGCCGTGCTGCGACTGCGCGAGATCGAGGATCAGTTCGGAGAGAGGCATCGCCGGTTGGCGGCGGCGATTCTCACGGCGCTGATCGATCAGATCGAGAGCACACGGCAAGAGAAGCTCGTCATGGCCGGTACGGCCAACCTGGTTCGCACGGAGCACGACTTCGCCGGCAGTATCTACCCCGTGCTCGAGGCGATTGAGCAGCAGGTGGAGTTGTTGAAGCTTTTCGGTGAGATGGCGACCGATCAGCACGGCGTGTCCGTGAGCATCGGCCGCGAGAACGCACCGTTCGGACTGTCGGAGACCTCTGTGCTTGCAAGCGGATACGCGGGCGGCGGCGGGGCACTCGCCCACGTCGGCGTTCTCGGACCGATCCGGATGGACTATTCGAACAACATGGCGGCCGTGCGCGCCGTCGCCCGATATTTGTCGCGTCGCCTCGGCGAAGACTGAGCCCGCAACGAGAACGAGTAAGGAAACACCTTTTACGTGGCCGACCATTATGAAGTGCTGGGCGTCGATCGCAACGCGACACCGGACGAGATCAAGAAGGCATACCGCAGACTGGCACGCGAACTGCATCCGGATGTGAATCCGAGCCCGGAGGCATCCGAACGGTTCAAGTCCGTGACTCACGCGTATGACGTGCTCAGCGACCCGCAGCAGCGAGAACAGTACGACCTCGGCCCTCAACAGGGCAGCTTCAGTGGTGCCGGTTTCGGCGGCTTCGGCGATATCTTCGAGACATTCTTCGGCGGTGGTGGTGGGACGCGAGGGCCGAAGTCGCGGCGAGAGCGCGGCCAAGACGCCCTCATTCGCGTTGAGGTCGATCTCGATGAGGTGATCTTCGGCACGCACCGCGATCTGGAAGTCGACACCGCAGTGCTCTGCGAGACCTGCTCCGGCTCATGCTGCCAACCGGGTACTGCACCGGTCACCTGCGACATCTGCCACGGAACCGGTCAACTTCAGCGCGCGGTGCGCTCGCTGCTCGGCAATGTGATGACCTCGACGCCCTGCGGCACCTGCCGCGGCTATGGCACGGTCATTGCAACCCCCTGTGTCACCTGCCAGGGTCAGGGCCGGGTGCGTGCCCGGCGCACGGTGCCGGTCGACATTCCGGCCGGCGTCGACACCGGACTGCGGTTGCAGATGCCCGGCAGTGGTGAAGCGGGCCCAGCCGGCGGCCCGAACGGCGACCTCTACCTCGAGATCAAAGTGAAGCACCATGATGTTTTCAGCCGCGACGGCGACGATCTGCTCTGCACACTTGTCATCGCGATGACCGATGCCATTCTCGGAACGCGCGCAACGGTCAGGGCGCTCGACGGCGACATCGACGTCGAACTGAAACCAGGCACGCAAAGCGCCGAGGTGCTCACTGTCAAGGGTCGCGGAATCACGCGGCTGCGAGGCGGCGGCCGTGGCGATCTGCGCATCGGCGTGCAGGTCACGACACCGACGAAACTCGATCGCAAGGAACGCGACCTCATCGAGAAGTTCTCGGCAGTGCGCAAGCAGGAATCTCCCACCCTCACGCACTTCCAGCAGGGTCTGTTCGCGAAGTTGCGCGATCGTTTCATGGGCGTCTAGGCGGCTGGCACCGGCGGGGCTTCTCGTGGCGAACTTCTATCTGGTCGAAGAACTCGACTCGGCGAATGTCGGCGACGAGATCGTGCTCGGGGCGTCGGAATCGCGCCACATCGTGACGGTGTCCCGTACCCGAGTCGGAGACAGGCTGGCGGTCGGCAACGGCCGCGGGCTGGCAGTGCACGGCACGGTGCTTTCCGCCGCGCCGGACGCCGTGGTCGTGCGCGTCGAGGCCGCGGTCTCGACACCGCCCGTTCGGCCGCGAGTGATCCTCGTGCAGGCGCTCGCCAAGGGCGACCGCGACGAGCTGGCCATCCAGGCGGCCACAGAACTCGGCGTCGACGCTGTCGTGCCATGGAGCGCCGCGCGCTCAGTGTCGCGGTGGGACGGCCAGAAGGCCGTCAAAGGCCGCGAACGCTGGGCGGCCATTGTGCGTGAGGCCACAAAGCAGTCGATGCGTCCGTGGCTGCCCGTCGTCGAGGCCCTTGCTGTGACAGCAGACCTCGAACGTCATGCCGGGCAGCGGCGGATGCTGGTGCTCGAGCCGCGCGCGGAACTCGCGTTGAGCGCGCTCGTGCTGCACGATCGTGACCGTCCCGACGATCGTGACCTCGAACTCATCGTCGGTCCGGAGGGCGGAATCACCGACCAGGAGCTTGTGCGGCTCGTCGCCGCGGGGGCGCGACCGGTGCGGTTGGGCGGCACCATCCTGCGCACATCCACGGCGGGTCCGGCAGCGATCGCGGTGCTGAATGCGCTGCTGGGGCGCTGGTGAGCGCATCCGCACGCCCACGGCGTAACCGGCCGCGGTGAACCCCACTGCTGCCTAGAATGAGACCATGGCGAAAGCAGAGCCCTCCCTCTGCGCGCGCGTCAATGCAGGCAGGCTTACGGAAGGCAGACTTGGCAGTCAGTGACGGAAACGACCGACCCAGCACAACGGACGGTGCTTCGGCCCAGCAAGCGGAGGTGCTCATGCATGTGGACGGCGTCGCCATGGTGCGCCTGCTCGGCCCGCAGGATCGATTGCTGAAGACGATCGAAACCCAGTACCCGACTGTCAGCGTGCACGTGCGCGGCAACGAGATCAGTTTGAACGGCGATTCAGTGCAGGTCGAAGCGGCCAGGCACCTGGTCGACGAGCTGCTCCTGATGGTGCGCAACGGACAGGACATCAGCCCGATCGAAGTCCGCAGTTCTGCGCGCATCATCGAATCCGACGCGACGGCGAGCCCGGCCGACGTCTTCAGCCAAGCGATTCTTTCGGCCAGGGGCAAAAGCATCCGACCGAAGACGCTCGGGCAGAAGCAGTACGTCGACGCGATCGACGAGAATACGATCGTGTTCGGCATCGGGCCGGCGGGAACGGGCAAGACCTATCTCGCGATGGCCAAGGCGGTGCAGTCGCTGCAGCGCAAGGAGGTCACCAGGATCATCCTGTCGCGCCCCGCGATCGAGGCCGGTGAAAGGCTCGGCTACCTGCCGGGCACATTGACAGACAAAATCGACCCGTACCTGCGGCCGCTCTACGACGCGCTGAACGAGATGATGGACCCGGAACTGGTTCCGAAACTCTTGGCAGCGGGAACCATCGAGGTCGCCCCGTTGGCATACATGCGCGGGCGCACGCTTAACGACTCGTTCATCGTGCTCGACGAGGCCCAGAACACGACGCCGGAGCAGATGAAGATGTTCCTGACCAGGCTCGGGTTCGGCTCGAAGATGGTCGTCACAGGGGATATCACCCAAATCGACTTGCCGAGCGCGTCGAGTGGGCTGCGGCTGGTCACCCGGGTGCTGGAGGGTATCGATGACATCCACTTCAGCCGGCTGACTAGTGCCGATGTCGTGCGGCACACCCTGGTGGGCCGGATCGTCGATGCGTACACGGAATACGACGCGCAGAAACAGGCAGACCACTACGAGCGCGAACAGGCGCGCGAATTCGCCAATCGCGCGGAACGCAGGTCTGCAGCTCCGCGCGATCACTTGCCGAAGAGACGATAGGAATCGCCGTGAGCATCGAGATCAACAACGAATCGGCGATCGAGGTCGATGAGGCGGCATTGCAGCGTCTGGCCGCGTACGCCCTCGAGGTGATGCACGTGCACGCCGAGGCGGAATTGGCCATCGTGCTCGTCGACGAGGCGGCAATGGAGCAGCTGCACGTGCAGTGGATGGACGAACCCGGGCCGACCGACGTGCTGAGCTTCCCGATGGATGAACTGCGACCCGGCACGGAAGACCTGCAGACCCCGCCCGGGTTGCTCGGTGACGTCGTGCTCTGCCCGCAGGTTGCGCAGGGACAGGCGGAGACGGCGCGCCACTCGCTGATGGACGAGCTGTTTGTGCTGACTGCCCACGGCATCTTGCATCTGCTCGGCTTCGACCACGCCGAACCGGACGAGGAACGCGAGATGTTCGGCATCCAGCGCGACATCCTCGTCGGGTTCGCGCTGGCCGAACGGCGACGATAAGGCTGCGATGCTCGTCGCCGTATTCCTGATCGTCGCACTGGTCCTCGTGGCGTTCGGCGGCTTGATGGCAGCCGTCGATGCGGCGATCAGTGTGCAGTCTCGCGGCGACATCGCGGAATTGGCGGAGGGCGCCCGAGCGCGCCGGTCGTTGCTGGCCATCGCAGCCGATCCCGGCGCTCATTTGAATGCCGTCAGCTTCATGCGGATCATCTCCGAGACGACGGCGGCTGTTCTGGTCACACTCGCGTTCGAGATGGTGTTCGAACAGTGGTGGGTGTCGTTGCTGCTCGCTGCAGCGATCATGACGGGTGTCTCGTTCGTGCTGGTGGGAACCAGCCCGCGCAGCGTCGGTCGCGCGCACGCGAAGACGGTGCTTGCCTTGAGTGCGCCACTGGTGCATTTCGTGCGGATGCTGCTCGGCCCGATCGCGCGGGGGCTGGTGGCGCTCGGCAACAAGGTCACACCGTCGCGCGCCCGATCCGCAGTCGTAGGCTCCGAGGAACAACTGCTCAGTATCGTCGACGAGGCGACTGAACTGGATGTTCTCGAGGAGGACGACAGGGAACTCATCCACTCGATATTCGAGTTCAACGAAACCGTGGTGCGCGAGGTGATGATTCCGAGGACCGACATGGTGACCGTGGATGCTTCTGCCTCGCTCGGCGCGGCAATGGCCCTGTTTCTGAGCAAAGGCGTTTCGCGCATCCCCGTCGTAGCAGACGATGTCGACGACGTCACGGGTGTGCTCTATCTGCGGGACGTTGCGCGGTTGACATTCGAGCGGCCACTGGATGTCGAGAACGTGACGGTCGGAGAGCTCGGGCGGCCGGCGCTGTTCGTGCCTGAGTCGCAGAAGGCAGACTCGTTGCTTCGTCAGATGCAACTCGAAGCCAACCATCTCGCCATGGTCGTCGACGAATACGGCGGAATCGCGGGCCTCGTCACGCTGGAGGACCTCATCGAGGAACTTGTCGGAGACATCTCAGACGAATACGACCACGATGTTGCGTTGGTCGAGGCCATCGGCCCTGACCGCTATCGGGTCAGCGCGAGGCTGCCGGTCGACGAACTCGGTGAACTTTTCGATCTGGAACTGGACGACGACGACGTTGATTCGGTGGGCGGGCTGCTCGGCAAGGCTCTCGGGCGATTGCCTGTTCCCGGGTCGACGGCATCGACCGGCGGATTGCTCCTGACCGCAGAACGCACGGAGGGCAGGCGCAAGCGCATCAGCACGGTGCTGGTCGAACGGGACACTGCATTGATCGACGTTGATGAAGACGCAGACCCAACCCACCGCACGACTCACAAGGAGAAATAGGATGACCAGCTACCGCGCGGGATTCGTGTCGTTCGTCGGGCGACCGAACGTGGGAAAATCCACGTTGACCAACGCCCTGGTGGGGGAGAAGGTGGCGATCACCAGCTCAAAACCGCAGACCACCCGCCGGGCTATCCGCGGGATCGTGCATCAGGAGAACGGGCAGTTGATTCTGGTCGACACCCCGGGCATGCATCGGCCGCGCACACTGCTGGGGGAACGACTGAACTCATTGGTGCAGTCAACTCTCGGCGATGTCGACGTGATTGGCCTGTGCATTCCCGCCAATGAGAAGGTCGGGCCGGGAGACCGCTACATCAACGAGCAACTGAGTGCCTTCCCGCGGGCGAAGAAGGTCGCCATCGTCACGAAGATCGATGCAGCGAGTCGCACCCAGGTCGCAGAGCAGCTGCTCGCGGTTTCAGCCCTGCGCGAGTGGGAGGCGATCATTCCGATCTCCGCGACAAGCCGCATCCAATTGGATACGCTGACCGTGGAATTGATGAAGCTGCTACCGGAATCTCCGCCGCTGTATCCGGATGACACCATCACCGATGAAGGCTTGGAAGATCGGATTGCCGAATACATCAGGGAAGCGGTGCTTGAAGGTGCGCGCGAAGAGTTGCCGCACTCGCTGGCAGTGACCATCGACGACATCATCGAGCGCGAAGACAAAAGCCTGGTCGAGATCTATGCCAACCTGTTCGTCGAACGCGACAGCCAAAAGGCCATCGTGATCGGAAAAGGAGGATCCCGGCTGCGCGAGATCGGCGCAACGGCGCGTGCTCAGATCGAACCGTTGATCGGCAAACAGGTGTTCCTGTCAATCAGGGTCAAGGTTGCGAAAGACTGGCAGCGCGACCCGAAGCAACTCGGGCGGCTCGGCTTCTGAACCGGCAAAAGCTGGGCCGGCAAAAGCTGAACCGGCAAAAGCTGGGCCGGCATACATCGGGCGGATGATTTCACCGGAATCGGCGATGGCGACCGCTGCCGCATCGTACGGTGGAAGCGTGCGTGTGACGCTTTCTGCCTATCGCTGGGTGCTCGAACCGCTCGTCGCCATCGTGCTGTTCGGCGGCTGGCTGGCGTTGACCCTGCCGATCCAACCGGAAGTTCTGCTGGTGCTGGTGCTCGTGAGTGCGGCGTTGGCACTGTCTCGAGTAGCGCCGCCGGTTGCACTCGGTATCGCGTGGCTGGCGGTTGTATGGGACCGCGCGGACGTCTCCTCTCTCCCGGCTGCACTGGCATGGCCCGGCTACGTGGGGTTGATGGCGATCATTCTCGGCGTGACGGCTCACGGTGGCGCCGTGGTTCGCTGGCTGGCACTAGCATCCGCTGTGCTGATGGGTGGGCTGATCGCGGTGCTCGGGATGGAGCCTGGCCTGCCTGCTGTGCCGAGCGCTACCGGTGCGCCCGCCGTGCTTTCCGAGGCATTCGGACTTGTGCTGCGCGTCGCCGTGTTCGCAATCGGATTGGTCGTGGCGTGGCTGGTTGGTTTGCTGATCTCGCGGCAGCGCGGTCGATCGGGCACCGACGTGCCCTCGCTCCTGGTCTGGCTAGCCGTGCCGAGCGCGGCATCATCGCCGGATGCCGATGACGATCACTCGGCCCTCGTTCGTTCACTCAAGCCCGCACAGCTGACGGCCGACATCGTCGTCGCCGTCGTGTTCCTGTTCGGCTGCCTGGTGGTCGTGTCGCAGGTCGGTGCTCACGCCGTCGCGGTCGTCGTATTCGCCGCGGCGCTCGCGCTTCGCCGGCTGTCGCCTCCTGTCGCTCTCGGTCTGGTCTGGGTGGGTGCCATCGCCCAGATGCTGACGGGATCCTCAACACAGGTGAGCGACCTCGCGGTGCTCGCGGTTCTGTACGCGAGCGCGGCGTACGGCGAGTCGATCACACGGTGGGCAGGATTGGCTTCGGTCGGGCTCGGTTCGCTCGTCGCGGCCGGCTACCTCACGCTGTACTCGACCTTGGAAGTGAGCTACCGGGCCGTGGCGTTGCGGCAGGCAGGATCGCTCGCCCTGGAATTCGGGTTTCTCCTGATCACATCGCTGTCTGTTTTGGGAGTTTCGTGGCTCCTCGGGTTGCTGGCACGCACCTGGCGTCGCGCGGGAGAGGGCCGTCGCGCACTCAGGGTGGCCGAAGAGGAGGAACAGCGTGCTCGCGCGGACGTTGCCGTCGAACAGGAGCGCACAAGGATCGCTCGGGATATGCACGATGTCGTCGCGCATTCTCTCGCGGTGGTGATCGCCCAGGCGGACGGTGCGCGCTACGCCGGGCGCACCGATCCGGAATCCGTCGATGAAGCGCTGAAGCAGATCGCCACAACGGCGAGAGACGCGCTCGGGGATGTGCGTGTTCTTCTCGCGGAGCTGCGACATGACGAGCTCGCCGGACCGCAACCGGGGCTTTCCGACCTCGACCCTCTGATCGATCAGTTGACGGCCGCGGGGCTGCATGTGACACGGAGCGACAGCGGACAGGCGCGTCCGGTGGGAGCCGCTGCGCAACTGGCGCTCTTCCGCATCGCGCAGGAGGGACTGACGAACGCGCTGCGGCACGGGCGGTCGGATGGCCCGGTGATCTTGCGCTTGGACTGGCAGAGTGAGAGCGTCGACCTACACATTGAGAACGAGCTCGACGAGCATGGCAGTGCGAACGACCGCGGTCGGCCAGCTGGGGCCGACGGGCACGGCCTGCCCGGGATGCGGGAGCGTGCGTTGCTCGCGGGCGGAGCGCTGAGGGCCGCTGCCAACAGCGGCGTGTTCGTCGTTGAAGCATCGGTGCCGACAGTGCCGATGCGCGCACAGGAGGGGCTGTAAATGAGCGGCTCTCCAATCAGGGTCGGTCTGGTCGACGATCAGGTGCTGTTTCGCGCGGGGATCCGCATGCTGGTGTCCTCCCAATCCGACCTGCAATTCGTCGGTGAGGCGGGTGACGGCTTGGACGGCGTCGCCATGGTCGCCTCCGCGCACCCGGACGTCGTGCTGATGGACATCCGGATGCCCGTGATGGACGGAATCGCATCAACTCAGGCGATCTTCGCTTCGGCCACGCGGCGCTCCGTTACCGCGCCGCGGGTCATCGTGCTCACCACGTTCGATCTCGATGAAGCGGCGGCGCGCGCGATTCGCGCTGGAGCGAGCGGGTTCGTCTTGAAGGACGCAGACCCCGAGTTCCTGCTCGCCGCGATCCGTACCGTTCATTCGGGCAGCGCCGTTATCGCAGCGGGCGCCACGCGGGCGTTGTTCGAGCATTTTGCATCGAATGCGCCCGTGCCGGTGCCAGCTTCGTTCAGCGGCCTCACCGCACGCGAGCACGAGATCTTCGCGTTGGCCGCTCGGGGCCTCAGCAATGGCGAGATCGCCGCAGGCGAGTTTCTCAGTGAGGCCACCGTCAAGACGCACATCAGCCGGATTCTCGCGAAGTTGCGTCTGCGGGATCGGGTGCAGCTGGTCGTGTACGCGTTCGAGCACGGACTGGTTCGCTGACCGAGCGCGCCACGCAGATCTCATGCTCGGGATGGATGCAAGGTCACTCCTGCGCATGATTCGCGCCCCGGGGCCGCGAACCTACCGTTGAGGCATGCAGATCACGACAACAAGCCTCGGCCTCGTCGCGCGGCTCGCGCACGCCACAAAATTCTATGGAAGCGGTGAAGGGGGCGTCCTAGCGCTGAACGAATTGTCATTGGGAATCGAACGCGGACGGTTCACGGCAATCATGGGTCCAAGCGGGTCCGGAAAGTCGACTCTGATGCACATCATGGCGGGGCTGGACACTCTGACCTCCGGTCGGGCATGGCTTGGCGACACTGAGATCACCGCGCTCCGCGACTCTGAGTTGACGTTGCTGCGCCGACGTCGTGTCGGCTTCGTGTTCCAGGCGTTCAATCTGGTGCCCACTCTCGACGTGCTCACGAACATCACGCTTCCGTTCGAACTCGATGGACGCCAGCCGACTGATGGGGAGACCGCGTGGATCAATCAGCTGGTCGATTCGCTCGGACTGCGAGATCGTCTCCGGCATCGCCCGCATGAGCTCTCCGGCGGTCAACAGCAGCGTGTCGCGATTGCGCGTGCGCTCGTGACGCGCCCCGAGCTGATTTTCGCAGACGAGCCGACCGGCAACCTCGATTCCCGCAGCGGCCGTGAGGTGCTGGCCCTGCTGGCTGCTTCCTGCACGGAATATGGGCAAAGCATCGCTTTGGTCACGCACGACCCGATTGCAGCAAGCTATGCCGATCGGATCGTGTTCCTTGCCGATGGGGCGGTGGCACACGAGACAGGCAGGGCGATGCCGTCCGAGATCTCGGAGTTGATGCTGAGCTTGGAGGCCGTCGCGTGAGTGTGCGGATGG
The DNA here is from genome assembly GCF_030866825.1 of Rathayibacter sp. SW19. Classification (NCBI taxonomy): domain Bacteria; kingdom Bacillati; phylum Actinomycetota; class Actinomycetes; order Micrococcales; family Microbacteriaceae; genus Rathayibacter; species Rathayibacter soli. Next base: position 2,527,711 of record NZ_CP133020.1, on the reverse strand, counting down.
TGCGGCGCGGTCACGCCTCGAGCATCCTCGTTGCGGCGTTGAGTTCAGCATTCGGCGTCATTCTGCTGCTCGGCACCGGGGTGCTGTCGACCTCTATCGAGCGGTCGAGACTGGCAGAACATGGGTCAGTGCAGCTTGACTTGATGCTTGTTGCCGCCGTATTCATTGTGATCGCGGTTTACGTCGGCGCGTTGGTCATCACCAACACGTTCGCGACCATCGTGGCCGGTCGGGCGCGCACGCTCGCTCTCTATCGGCTGATCGGCTCGAGTTCAGTGGCGTTGCGCCGCTCTGTCGCGCGCGAAGGCCTGTTAGTCGGAGCGCTCGGTGCCGTCATCGGGGCGCTCTCGGGCATCGTGGTCGTCGTCGTCGGCGTGCGGATTCTGATCGGCATCGGATTGCTGCCTGACCTGCCGTACCCGTTCGTGACTGCGGTGATCCTGGTCCCGGCGATCGTTGTTTTGCTGACCACATGGTGGGCCGCTTGGATCGGCTCGCGCCGTGTGCTGTCGGTCAGCCCGTTGCAGGCGGTCGGGGCCAGCACTCCCGCCTCACGCGAGGACAGCACCGGCTCCCGGCTCCGTCTCGTGGTCTGCCTTGTCATGATGGGAGCGGGCTTCGCCTTGTTGGCCGCGGGCATCGTGATCGGCATGCGATCGCCGGCCGGATTACTGATCGCGCTCCTCGGCGGATTGATGTCCTTCGGCGGACTCGTTGCCGGGGCCAACCGGTTCATGCCGCCCGTTCTTCACGTCGTCGGTCGCGCTCTCGGCTCCAGTGCGCCAGCACGCCTTGCGGCAGCAAACACGCACCGGTATCCAGAGCGCAGCGCACGAACGAGCGTGGGGCTGGTCATCGGCGTAACGCTCGTCACGATGTTCTCGGTCGCCGCCCAGTGCTATCAGAATGCGATCCTCGCCTCGCAGCGCGCCGCGCCAGGACTGTATGCCGACAGCGGTGTGAACACCGTGCTCACCGTAACCGTGACGGTCTTCAGCATTCTGGTTGGATTTTCCGCACTGATCGCCGCCGTCGGCGTTGTGAACAATCTGTCGCTGAGCGTTCTGCAGCGAACGAGAGAGTTGGGCCTCCTCCGAGCGCTCGGCTTCAGCGCGCGCCAGGCGCGGATCATGATCCTTGCAGAGAGCGCACAACTGACGGTCGCATCGGTCGTCGCGGGCCTCGTACTCGGCACTGTGTACGGTTGGGCCGGCGCGCAGTCTTTACTCGGTTCACTGCCGGGAGGAGGATTGCTCGCGCCGGCAATTCCGTGGACGATGTTTCTGATCGCGGCGATCGCGGCCGCCGCGCTGGCGGTGACCGCTGCGATCGCGCCGGCGCGTCGCGCTGTATCCGTTGCCCCAGTCGCCGCGCTCGCAGCAGACTGATTCGCAAAAAGCGGACTGATTCGCAAAAAGCGGACTGATTCGCAAAAAGCGGGCCAGTCGACCTGCTTTCTGTGGTGATGGTCGCGACTTCCTGGGAGTTCGCCCCGGCTGCACTTACCGTCCGCTGTGTTCCAGGCAGGTCTTCGATAATGAGTCGTTGCCATTGGAAGGAGTGTTCGTCGTGCCAGCCTGGTTGCTCTCGGTTCACATCGATCGGGCACCGTTCCTGGTCGTGCTGTATGCGATCGCAGCAGCCTTCGTTCTGGTGCTGATCCTCAGGAAACCGACGGCGCGGTGGGTTCGGATCTCGCTCATCGGCATCCTGGTGGGGGGCACCATCGGATTCCTTGCGGGCTGGCTGACCAGCGACGTGTTCAACACCTTCGGGTTACCGCTGACGGACGTCACCAAAATGTGGGTGACGCTCGGCGGTGCCGGGATCGGTCTCGCCGTTGTCAATCTGTGGAGGTCGGGCCTGTGGCGAAAGGTCGTCGCCGTCGTCAGCGTCGGAGTATTCCTGATCACGATGGCCGCCGGCATCAATGTCGACTTCGGTGCGTATCCGAATCTGCGCGATGCGCTGTTCACGAATCCGTATCCGGCCGCAACCGCGCAACAACTCGATCAGCACGCCGGGCCGCTGCAGGAGGACCTCGCAGCGGTCTGGCAAGCACCGGCGAAGATGCCGCGCACCGGGCAGGTGCGCGCGGTCGACATTCCGGCGACGACCTCGCATTTCGCGGCTCGCAACGGCGAGGTGTATCTACCGCCTGCCGCGTTGACGAAGAATCCGCCAGCCTTGCCGGTGATCGAAATGATGTCCGGTCAGCCAGGCTTTCCCGCAGAAATGTTCACGCTTGCGCGCACTGAAGTGGTGCTGAACGCCTACGCGGCCCAACATCACGGGCTGGCGCCGATCGTGGTCGTTCCCGACCAATTGGGCAACGCTGGTCAGAATCCAATGTGCGTGAATTCGCCGCTCGGAAATTCTGCGACCTACCTCACCGTTGACGTTCCGCGTTGGATCAATAGTCACCTGCACGTCGCAAGCGGCGCATCCGCATGGGCGGTTGCCGGATTTTCGCAGGGCGCGACGTGCGCAATGCAGTTCGGGGCCGCAGACCCGAAGCTGTTCGGCTCGATTCTCAGCATTTCCGGCGAATTGGAGCCGACGATCGGCTCAGATACCGTGTCCAAAGCGTTCCATGGCTCGGTCCTCGCATACGATCAGGCGAAGCCGATGACGATCATGAAGCAGAATGCTCCGTACGTGCACTCGTATGCGATCTTCGGGGTCGGAAGCAAAGACGCAAAGTACACCGCGTTCCAGCGCACGACCATGTCAGCGGCGAATGCGGCGGGTATGACGACGCAGTGGATTTCAGCGCCGGGGTCGTCGCACGACTGGAACACGGTGCGCTACGTCCTGAAGACGGCACTGCCGACGCTTGCGGATCGAATGGGGCTGTGAGGGGTGGTCGCACTCTTCGCATCTGTGAAGATAGGGCTGTGAAGACAGGGGGATGCTGATGACGGATGCCGCCCCCGCGTCCGCCGAAACGGCGCGGATCGCTCGATTCGGCCGGTTTCTGCTGCGCCGCGTCACCGGTGAGCCGTTCACACTCGCAGTAGCACTGCTGCTGCTCGCCACGGCCCTGGCCACAGGATCGATCTTCGGCAGAGCGCCTGGTGCGATCCGTGCCTTGGCGACCGGCTATCTCCCGCTCGGACTGTGGGGACATTGGTGGAGTCCGATCACCGCCGTTTTCCTCAGCCGCGGGATCGTCGACCTCGTCGTCGTGATCGTGCTCGCGATATTGCTGATCGGCTTGGCCGAACGTGCGATGGGTACGTGGCGCACCGTGCTCGCGTTCGTTGTCACAGCGTTTGCCGGAACCGTCGTCGGCGTCTTCGCTCAGGTGCTGACCTCGAGCGGTGACGCGTTCTGGCAGCACGGCGTGCGCACGCTGCTGACCGTTGATCCGACCGTGGCGATCGCCGGAACTTTGATGGCATCCAGTGCGTTCACGACAGCCCTGGTTCGTCGACGCATCCGAGTCCTGACGGTTGTCGTTGCCCTGATGCTCGTGTTCTATTCCGGGCAACCGGCCGACCTCTATCGCGCATTCGCTGTCGCTGCCGGCTGGGGACTCGGCTTGCTGCTTCGCCCGCCGGCCCGAGTGCGCGGCTGGGTGCGCAGTTCGCACCACGAGGTCCGGGTGCTGATGGCGTCCGTCGTCGCGGTGACAGCCGTCGGGCCGGCGATTGCCTTGTTCACGCGTTCTCGGCTCGGGCTGCTTGCGCCCGTCGCGCTGCTGATGAACAGTGGAGGATCCGGCACGGAGTCCCCGCTCGACGACTGCAGGGCATTAGCCGTCAGCAGTGTGTGCGTTCACAACATCACTCTGGAGCGGATCACCGGCGCGGGCCCCGTCATCCTTTCCATCTTGCCCCTGCTCACGCTGTTGCTGGTTGCGTTCGGTCTCTTGCTGGGGCGCCGATTCGCCGTCTGGCTCGGAATTGCGATGAACGGTGGCGAGGCGCTCCTTGCCGCCTACTATTTTGGATTCCTGCCCCGCTCCGGGTTGCCATACGTGGTGCCCAGCCTCAACGCGCACTATTGGGGCTTGACGCTGTCTCTGACCGCCACTGTAGCGATTCCTGCCGCCATCGCCGTATTGCTCGTGGTATTTCGGCGCAACTTCACCGTGCTTCCTTCACGTCGCAGCATTGCTCGGTATCTCGTGACCGTAGCCGGTGGCGCCGTCGCACTGGCAGCCATCTATGTCGGCGCCGGCTGGTCACTGCGGAACACCGGCTTCAGTCGACCGCTCACGCTTTTCGATCTGTTGGCCGATGTCGTAGAGCGCTTCCTCCCCGTGGCCTTCCTGCATCGAGAGGTTCCCAATTTCCTTCCCACAACACCGGCCGGTTGGCTCGCGTATCACGGCGTCGGGCCGGCCTTGTGGCTGGTGATCTTCCTCGCGTCGATCGGGCCGTTGGTGGGTCGCGCACAGGGCGCGCGCGGCGGTGATGCAGTGCGCGCACGCAGCCTGTTGGCATCGGCCGGCGGCGACGCGCTCTCATTCATGACGACCTGGGCCGGCAACTCGTACTGGTTCGATCCGGCCGGCGCCGGTGCCGTGGCATACCGCGTGCGCGGCGGGATCGCCGTGACGACCGGTGGCCCATTCGGAACGACACAGCCGGATGCTGAACTCATAGGCAGGTTCGCACGCTTCTGTGACGACAACGGCTGGGTTCCCGTGTTCTACAGCGTCGATGCAGAGCTGCAGCCGATTTTCCGCTCAATGGGATGGGGCACTCTCGTCGTTGCCGAAGAAGCAGTGGTGATCCCTGCGGAGTGGAGCACGACAGGCAAGAGCATGCAAGACATCCGCACCTCGATCAACCGTGCTTCACGCGCGGGTTTGCGCGCTGAATGGACGCACTACGCGCAGTTGCCGCTGGGCGTTTCCACGCAACTCGCAGAAATTTCCGAGGAATGGATCGCCGAGAAACAACTGCCCGAGATGGGCTTCACTCTCGGTGGGCTTGACGAGTTGCGCGACCAGGATGTCGCTCTGATGCTCGCCATCGACGAAGAAGGCATCGTGCAGGGCGTTACCAGTTGGCTGCCGTCATTCCGGTCCGGGGAGATTGTCGGCTGGACCCTGGACTTCATGCGACGTCGCTCAGGCGGAATGAACGGGGTCATGGAGTTCCTGATCGCTCAGGCCGCTGAGCGGATGCGCGAGCACGGCACAACGTTTATGAGTCTGTCTGCCGCACCACTTGCGCACTCGCTCTCGCCGGCAGACGGCACGGGAGGCGCAACCGATCGTTTTCTCGGCACGCTGAGCGGCGCTCTGGAGCCCGTCTATGGGTTCCGCTCCCTGCTGCGCTTCAAGAGGAAGTTCCATCCGCAACTGCGCCCGCTTCTAATGGCGTATCCAGACCCGATCGCCCTGCCGCGAATCGGACTCGCACTCGTTCGCTCCTATCTTCCCGGGCTCAGTGTCCGTCAGGCCGCGCGCCTGCTGCGCTCGTAGGTAGTCACGGCCGGTGGTATGCGCACACCTGCACATGGTGTTATTGTCGAACTGTGTTCCACGGTGTGCTCCTCCTTAGCTGCCGCGACGGGTCCTAACCTCCAGGCCTCCCTCGTCGCGGAGTTCGGTCGTGGCCTGTTAAACAGTGGCCTGTCAAACGGTGGCCTATCAAACGGTGGCCTGTTAGACAGCGGCCCAAACGACAGCAGCATTCACGAGGAGATTCGAACACCATGAAGAACACTCAGGCGCCGAGCGCCATGCCGATTCATAAGTATCGGCCGTACCACGAGCAGATCACCGTCAATCTGCCCGATCGCACCTGGCCGGACAACCGCATCACGGTTGCGCCGCGCTGGTGCGCCGTCGACCTGCGCGACGGCAACCAGGCTCTGATCGACCCGATGAGTCCAGAACGCAAGCGGATCATGTTCGACCTGCTGGTCTCGATGGGTTACAAGGAGATCGAGGTCGGATTTCCGAGCGCATCGCAGACCGACTTCGACTTCGTGCGCAGCCTCATCGAGACGAATTCGATTCCGGATGACGTGACTATCCAGGTGCTCACGCAGGCGCGCGATCATCTGATCAAACGCACTTATGAGTCGATCGCGGGCGCGAAGCAGGCCATCGTGCACCTGTACAACTCGACGAGCGTTCTTCAGCGTGATGTCGTTTTCCGTACGGACAAGCAGGGCATCGTCGACATCGCTCTGCACGGCGCGCGCATCTGCCGGGAGATGGAGGCAATCGTTCCCGGAACGACTGTCTACTACGAGTATTCGCCGGAGAGTTACACCGGCACCGAGTTGGAATTCGCTGCCGACATCTGCAACCAAGTTCTCGAGATCTTCGAACCGACCCCGGAACGCAAGGTCATCATCAACCTGCCCTCGACAGTGGAGATGGCCAGCCCGAACATTTACGCCGACTCGATCGAGTGGATGTCGCGGCACCTGAACCACCGCGAGAACGTCATCCTGTCGCTGCATCCGCACAATGATCGCGGCACAGCGATTGCTGCTGCCGAGCTGGGCTATCTCGCAGGCGCCGACAGGATCGAAGGCTGCCTGTTCGGTAACGGAGAGCGCACCGGCAACGTCGACCTGGTGGCGCTTGGGATCAACCTGTTCACGCAGGGCATCGACCCGCAAATCGATTTCTCAGATATCGACCACGTCAAGCGCACCGCGGAATACTGCAACCAGCTGCCAGTGCATGAGCGCAGCCCGTGGGCAGGAGACCTCGTGTTCACTGCTTTCAGCGGATCGCACCAAGACGCGATCAAGAAGGGGTTCGAGGCCATGGCGGCCGATGCCGCCGAGCAGGGCAAAGACGTGAACGAACTGCTCTGGGCTGTGCCATACCTGCCCGTCGACCCGAAAGACCTCGGGCGCAGCTACGAAGCGGTGATCCGGGTGAACTCGCAGTCCGGCAAGGGTGGCGTCGCCTACCTGCTGAAGAACGATCACGCCCTTGACCTGCCGCGCCGACTGCAAATCGAATTCTCTTCCGTCGTGCAGGCCAAGACCGATGAGGACGGTGGCGAACTCACGAGCCAGCAGATCTGGGAGATCTTCCAGGACGAGTATCTGCCGGCAGCCGACCACAAAGTCGACGAAAAGTGGGGGCGTTTCGAGGTGACCGGCGCATCGACATCGAGCGACGCATCCGGAATGGTGTCGTTGTCCATACAGCTGCGGCACGCAGACATCATCGAACACGCTGAGGCAATCGGCAACGGCCCGATTAACGCGTTCCTGCAGATCCTCGCAGACAAAGGGTTCGAGATCGAGCTGTACGATTACGTGCAGCACACGCTGTCGCAGGGTGGCGACGCGCAGGCGGCCGCCTATGTCGAGTTGCAGGTCGGCGACCAGCGGCTGTGGGGCGTCGGCATCGATGCGGACACGTCATCCGCATCGTTCAAGGCGATCATCTCTGCGGTCAACCGTGCGGTGCGTTCCCATGCGGCAGACGGGGCATTGGTGAAAGCCTGATCCGTTCGTGCAGGGCTGCGCATTCGTGCAGGCCGTCGCGCTCTCGGCCGAATCACGTGCTGCACGCGGGATAATTGCCCGGTGCCTGTCTATCGTGATGAAGCCGTCGTGCTGCGAACGCACAAGCTGGGTGAGGCCGACCGCATCGTCACCCTGTTGACCCGGCGGCACGGCAAGGTGCGGGCGGTCGCCAAGGGCGTGCGCCGCACCGCGTCGAAGTTCGGCGCGCGTCTCGAGCCGTTCATGGTCGCGGATGTGCAACTGTACGAGGGCAGGAGCCTCGACACCATCACACAGGCCGAGTCTCTCGGGTCGTACGGAGCGCTCATCGCGGACGACTACCCGAGCTACACTGCGGCGAATGCGATGGTGGAGGCGGCGGACCGGCTGACTGAGGCGGAGGGTTCCGTGCAGCAGTACATCCTGCTCGTCGGTGCGTTGCGCTCGCTCGCCCGGCGTGAGCACGCCTCGACGATGACGCTGGATTCCTATCTTCTGCGCGCTTTGTCCGTAGCAGGCTGGGCGCCGAGCTTCATCGACTGCTCGCGCTGCGGCACGCCCGGCCCACACGACAGCATCGTGGTGCAGCTCGGCGGGGTGGTCTGCGGCCAGTGCGCTCCAACCGGCGCGCCCCGCGTGGACGCGCCGACCATCGCCCTTCTCGGCGCACTGCTGGCCGGAGAATGGGACGTCGTCGACGCGGCAGACGACTCGACCAGATCGAAGGCCAGCGGCGTCGTTGCCGCATACACGCAATGGCATCTGGAGCGCGGCTTGCGTTCACTCGCCCATGTGGCGCGGGAGAACCGGATGGGAGCCCCTGCGTGAGTCCGAAGCCATACACGCACAAGGATGCTGTGCCGTTCCGGCCGGTCGACTGGACGGGTCTCTACCCGCCGAAGCTGCCGGCATCCGCAGTGCCGGATCACGTCGCACTGGTCATGGACGGCAATGGACGGTGGGCGAACAAACGGGGCCTCGCGCGGATCGAGGGGCACAGGGCCGGTGAGGCCTCTCTGCTCGACGTGGTCGCGGGAGCTATTCAACTCGGCGTCAAACACCTGAGCGTCTATGCCTTCTCGACGGAGAACTGGCGTCGTTCTCCCGATGAAGTCCGCTTTCTGATGGGGTTCAACCGAGAGGTTCTGCATCGTCGGCGGGATCAGCTGAACGAGTGGGGGGTGCGCGTGCGCTGGGCCGGCCGGAGGCCGCGACTGTGGGCATCCGTCATCAAAGAATTGCAATTCGCCGAGCAGCTCACCGCGCGCAATTCCGTGCTCACCCTCACGATGTGCGTCAACTACGGCGGGCGAACCGAGATTGCGGATGCGGTGCGTGCGATCGCTGCGGATGTCGCGGCCGGCCGCATCCGGCCCGGTGCGATCTCCGAGAAAACGATTCAGAAGCACCTGTATGCGCCGGAACTTCCGGATGTCGACCTGTTCGTGCGCAGTTCGGGGGAGCAGCGCACCAGCAACTTCATGCTCTGGCAGAGCGCGTACGCCGAAATGGTGTTCCTCGACACGCTGTGGCCCGACTTCACGCGGGAGCAGCTCTGGGAGGCCGTCGAACTCTACGCGGCACGTAACCGCCGGTTCGGCGGGGCCGTCGACACGCCCGATGCGGCGCTTTGAGATCGGGAATACGCCATCGGCCGGCACGGTTACCGCAACCATGAGTGAACCCATCAAGGTAGACATCTGGTCGGACATCGCGTGCCCGTGGTGCTACATCGGCAAACGCAAGTTCGAGGCCGGGAGCGGTCTGTTCGTCGGTGCCGGCGAAGATCGCGCCGTGGAGATCGAGTACCACAGCTACGAGTTGTCACCGGACACTCCTGTCGATTTTGACGGCAGCGAGCTCGACTTTCTTGCTGGACACAAAGGCATGCAACCTGACCAAGTCGGTGAGATGCTCGAGCGGGTCAGTGGGATCGCGAAGCAGGTGGGGCTCGACTACGATTTCGACGCGCTCAAGCACACGAACACAGTGAAGGCCCACGAACTCATCCACTATGCGAAAGCGCACGGACGGCAACTGGCAGCCACCGAGCGACTGATGAAGGCGTACTTCATCGAGGGCGGGCACGTCGGTCGGGTCGAGGACCTGGCCGACCTGGCTGCCGAGATCGGGCTGGACCGCGCGGATGTTGTGCGTTCGCTGACCGAGGAGGAGTACCTGACCGACGTGCGTGCTGATCAAGCCTTGGCACGTGAGTACGGCATCCAGGGCGTTCCGTTCTTCGTCGTCGACGGCAAGTACGGTGTGTCCGGAGCGCAAGAGGCTGCGACCTTCTCCCAGGTGCTCGAGCAAGTTTGGACGGAGCGCGCCGACGACGGCGAAGCAGCAGAGGAGGTGTCGGCGTGAGCGGCCCGCTGAAGCAGCTTGGCGACCCAGACGCACTGGTCTGCGAAGGCGGCGTCTGCCTGATTCCAGGCGCAACCGGCGACAGCTACTCCGGATCGGTGATGTCCGCGACGACCGCGTCGAACGCAGACACCAGCGCATCCGCGTCGACGAAGACGCTGTAGCCGTGCTCGCCGGCTCCCATCGCGATCTCTTGGCCGAGAATTGACGTGTCGGCGTACACCGGCCAGGGCGTGCTGCTGCCCAGTGGGGTGATTGTTCCTCGTTCGTAGCCGGTAGCTTGCTTGGCGAGCGCGGCATCCGGCATCGTCAGTTTGTTGACCCCGACGAGCGCCCTCAACCTCGGCCAGGAGATCTTGCGGCCGCCGGGCACCAGAGCGAACAAATAGTCGCCGTCGTGCCGCTTGACCACGAGGGTCTTGACGATGCCCTCCGGCAGGATGCCGAGCAGCGCGGCCGCTTCTTGCAGGGAATTCGCGGCGGGTCTGGGCACGACGCGAACGGTGAGGTTGCGGTCCGCGGCATCCGCGAGCATGCGTGCGCGGCCCGCGGGTTCCCGGTCAGTCATTCGCCGGCTGATTCATGTGACGCTCCATAATCTGGGAGAATTGTGCTCTGATGACTCTTACCGCAACGATAACCCCCACGCAATTGGCCATTGGGCCACTGCGACTCGATGTGCCCGTTGTGCTGGCGCCGATGGCGGGAATCACCAATACCGCGTTCCGGCTGCTCTGCCGCGAATACGGAGCGGGCCTGTATGTCAGTGAGATGATCACCTCACGTGCGCTGGTCGAACGAACGCCCGAATCGATGCGACTCATCGCCCACGATCCCAGTGAAACCCTTCGCTCGATTCAGCTGTACGGCGTGGACCCGACAACCGTGCGCGAGGCCGTCACAATGCTGGTCGCAGAAGACCGCGCCGATCACATCGATCTCAACTTCGGCTGCCCTGTGCCCAAAGTGACTCGCAAGGGTGGAGGGGCCGCGCTGCCGTGGAAGCTCGATCTGTTCGGCGACATCGTGCGGGCTGCGGTGCGAGCGGCAGGCGACATCCCGCTCACGATCAAGATGCGCAAGGGTATCGACACCGATCATCTGACCTACCTGGAGGCAGGGCGGATCGCGGAAGACGCCGGCGTCGCATCCATCGCACTGCACGCCCGCACTGCTGCAGAGTTCTATTCCGGGCACGCCGACTGGTCGGCGATCGCACGCCTGAAGGAGACCATCTCCAGCGTGCCGGTGCTCGGCAACGGAGACATCTGGTCGAGCGCAGACGCGTTGCGGATGGTCGACGAGACCGGGTGCGACGGCGTCGTCGTCGGGCGCGGATGCCTCGGCCGGCCGTGGCTGTTCGGCGACCTGTCCGCGGCCTTCCGCACCCGAGCCGGGGAGCTCGATCCCGCATTCGCGGCTGCGGCGCAGGCGCACCCGTCGCTCGGGCAGGTCGCTTCCGCGTTCCGCAGGCACGCTGAGCTGCTCGTCGACTTCTTCGAGAGCGAGGAACGCGGGTGCCGCGACATTCGCAAGCACGTTGCCTGGTACTTCAAGGGTTACCCGGTCGGTGGCGAGTTGCGTTCACAGCTGGCGCGCGTCGAAACCCTGGCCCAGCTGGATCAACTTCTGTCCACGCTGGACGCTGGACTGCCGTATCCGGGTGACGGGGCCGAAGGCCCGCGCGGCCGCGCAGGTACCCCGAAGCATCCGGCACTCCCGGAAAACTGGCTTGTCAGTCGAACTATTGCCGCAGCACAGCGTTCCGACGTTGCCGCAGCAGAGGTCCACAACAGTGGCGGATAACACGTCAAAGTATCAAGCGCACGACACAGAGCGCTGGCTTGCCGAACAGCACTCGAGCCGCAGGAGCGACTTCGCGCGTGACAGGGCGCGGATGCTGCATTCCAGTGCCCTGCGTCGCCTCGCAGCCAAAACCCAGGTGCTCAGCCCGACGGCAGGTCTCGACTTCGCCCGCAACCGTCTGACGCACTCGCTGGAGGTCGCACAAGTCGGCCGTGAACTGGCCGCGAGTCTGGGCCTGGACCCCGACGTCGTCGACACCGCGTGTCTGGCGCACGACATCGGGCATCCGCCTTTCGGGCACAATGGCGAGCGAGCGCTGAGCGAGTGGTCACGGGATATCGGCGGGTTCGAGGGGAATGCTCAAACCCTGCGACTGCTCACCCGGCTGGAACCAAAGGTCTTCGGCGCGGACGGTCAGGCGTATGGACTCAATCTGACCAGGGCGAGCCTGGACGCGAGCTGCAAGTACCCGTGGCCTGCCAGTCAATCGATCGCTGATCCGAGCGGACGAGCGAAGTTCGGCTTCTACGCAGACGACGAACTGGCCTTCGAGTGGCTCCGGGCCGGCGCCCCCGATCGCGTGCGCTGCATCGAGGCGCAGGTCATGGACCTCTCCGACGACATCGCCTACTCGGTGCATGACTTCGAAGACGCCATAGTGAACGGATACATCGACGTCGCCTCCCTCAGCGACAAGTCCGATCATGACGCACTCGTCGATTCGATGTACGAGTGGATCGGCGGTGAGGTCGCTCACGCGGAGCTGATCGAGGCGTTCGATCGACTCGAGGCGCTTCCCGGTTGGCTGCACACGTGGGACGGATCACGAATCGCCCAGGGGCGACTGAAGAACCTCACCAGCCAGCTGATCGGCCGATTCGCGGGCGCGGCGACCAAGGCGACCAGGGCAGCGCACCCGCAGGACAATCTGATCCGCTTCGCTGCGAGCGTCGTTGTTCCCGATGGGATCCAGGCGGAAATCGCGGTGCTCAAGGGAATCGTCGCGGCTTTTGTCATGTCCAAGAACACCCGGCAGCCGATCTACAGCCGCCAGCGGTTGATGCTCACCGTGCTGGCTGACGTCTTGCTCGAGCGTGGACCAGAGGCACTCGATCATGGTTTCGCGGACGACTGGGAGGCCGCGACAGACGATTCCGCTCGTAAGCGTGTTGTTGTGGATCAGGTGGCCAGCCTGACAGACCAGTCGGCGATCTCCTGGTACGAGCGGTTCAGCAGGTAGCCCTCCGCTGCAAACTCGGCGGGCAGTCCACGTCGGTGCCGCTGGCTAGAATCAAGGTATGGCGGGCCGGATTCGACAGAGTGACATCGAAGAGGTCAAAGCCCGCACTAATCTCGCTGACATCGTGGGCGACTACGTCAGCCTGAAGTCCGCTGGTGTCGGCTCGCTCAAGGGGCTGTGCCCGTTCCATGATGAACGGAGCCCAAGCTTCCACGTTCGACCGCAGGTCGGCATGTACCACTGCTTCGGCTGTGGCGAAAGCGGCGATGTCTACAGCTTCCTGCAGAAGATGGACCACGTCACGTTCGCAGAAGCGGTCGAGCGGCTCGCCGGCCGGATCAATCTGGAATTGCACTACGAAGACGGCGGCGGGCCGACCGAATCCGGCAACCGTGCGCGGATTCTTTCGGCCAATGCGGCAGCCGAAGAATTCTTCACGGGCCGGCTGGCGGCATCCGATGCTGCGGTAGCGCGAACGTTCTTGGGGGAGCGCGGTTTCGACGCCGCGGCAGCGGCACGCTTCGGCGTCGGCTTCGCACCGAAGAGCTGGGATGAGCTCACCGGAGCGCTGAAAGGCCGCGGATTCACGATCGAGGAACTCACTGCTGCCGGTCTGGTCTCTGCGGGGGAGCGAGGCGTGTACGACCGATTCAGGGGCCGCCTGGTCTGGCCGATCCGTGATGTGACCGGTCAGACGATCGGCTTCGGCGCGCGGCGACTGCTCGAAGATGACAAGGGTCCGAAGTATCTCAACACGCCCGAGACGCCCGTCTATCACAAGGCACAGGTGCTCTACGGTCTCGATCTGGCCAAACGCGAGATCTCGCGCAGCAGGCGCGTCGTCGTTGTCGAGGGCTACACAGACGTGATGGCTTGTCACCTGGCCGGCGTCACAACGGCTGTCGCAACGTGCGGCACCGCGTTCGGGGTCGACCACATCAAGGTGCTGCGGCGCGTGCTCGGAGACGACAGCGGCCTTGGCGAAGTGATCTTCACTTTCGATCCGGATGCCGCAGGTCAGAAGGCCGCGATGCGCGCGTTCAGCGAAGAACAGCGGTTCGCTGCTCAGACTTTCGTCGCCGTCGGCCCCGACGGTCTGGATCCCTGCGATCTGCGCTTGCAACAGGGCGATGCCGCCGTGCAGCACATGATCGACGCGAAGAAGCCGATGTTCGAGTTCATGATCAAGCAGGTGCTTTCCCGGTACAACCTCGACACGGTCGAGGGACGTGTCGCTGCTCTGCGCGCTGCCTCGCCCGTTGTGGCGGACATCAGGGACCCTGCCCTGCGGCCGGGCTACACCCGAGAGCTTGCCCGAATGCTGGGCATGGAGCTGCACGAGGTGACGGCAGCAGTCAATCAGCGGAGAGGGCCGACGACCGCGGCAGCATCGCAACGGCCGCGCGAAGCGGCGCCCGGCGACGAGGTGCCCGCTGCGCCCCGCGGGCCATCTTTGACCGAGCTCAGCAGCGACCCCGCCACCCGCCTGGAACGCGACGCATTGATGGCGATTCTGCAGCATCCACAGCTCGTCGGATCCGCTCTGATTCAGGATGCCGTCAGCACCGCTTTCCACAATCAGAGCCTCGTCGTCGTGCGCGATGGCATCGCCGCCAGCGCAGAGACGATCGATCGGCCCGACTGGGTGGACCATGTGGTCGCGGAGGTGCCGGCTGCTTTCGCCACGCTTGTGCAGCAACTCGCCGTCGCTCCGATCCCTGAGCGCGACGAGGCAGCCCTGGCCGGCTATGCGCGCGGTGTGGTCGGCTCCCTCGTCGACAAGGGGCTGCTTGGGCAGAAGGCCGAATTGCTCGGAAGGCTGCAGCGGGCGGACGCGAGCGACCGTGAAGGATTCCATGCCATCCAGCGCGAGCTGGTGGCTGTGGAGGCCCGGCGCCGGCTCATCCGCGAAGACTAGCGCACGTATCAGGTCGATAAAGATCGTGCCGCTGAAGCGCTGCAACCGCGTGTGCCGAACCGATCTGTGATACCACTTGAAGCTATCGCACTGCCGTCAATCTCATCGTTGAGAGTGCTCTGCAGTGATGATCTGACATGAGAAAGAGGAATACGGATATGAAATCCGCACATTCAACCGGCAAACGCATCCTCGTGGCTACCGTCGCGCTTGCGGCGTCGGCCATGGTGTTGACCGGCTGTTCCGGCAACTCGGGTGGTACCACCACGTCGAGTTCCACGCTGACGATCGGCACGACAGACAAGATCACCAGCATCGACCCGGCAGGATCCTATGACAACGGATCATTCGCGGTGATGAACCAGGTATACCCGTTCTTGCTGAACTCGCCATACGGCAGCCCCGACGTCAAGCCGGACATCGCCGCGAGCGCGAGTTTCACCTCGCCCACCGAATACACCGTGAAACTCAAGAAGGATTTGAAGTTCGCGAACGGCCACGACTTGACCTCGTCTGATGTTAAGTTCACCTTCGACCGTCAGTTGAAGATCAACGACCCGAACGGACCGGCTTCCCTGCTGGCCAACCTCGACAGCGTGACTACGCCTGACCCGCTGACCGCGGTCTTCCACCTGAAGACACCGAACGATCAGACCTTCCCGCAGGTGCTCTCGAGCCCAGCCGGCCCGATCGTCGACGAGCAGGTGTTCTCGGCAGACAAGGTCACCCCTGACAACACGATCGTCAAGGGTGAGGGCTTCGCCGGACAGTACGAGATCACCAGTTACGCGGTCAACAGCCTGATCCAGTACAAGGAGAACCCGAACTACGACGGCATCCTCGGCAAGGCGAAGACACCCACGATCAACGTGAAGTACTACGCCAACTCGTCGAACCTGAAGCTCGATGTGCAGCAGGGCAACATCGACGTCGCATTCCGCAGCCTGACTGCGACCGACATCGAGAGCCTGCGCAGCAACAAGAAGGTGAAGGTCGTCGACGGCCCTGGCGGTGAGATCCGTTACATTGTTTTCAACTTCAACACGATGCCGTACGGCGCGAAGACCGCGCAGGCAGACCCCGCTAAGGCCCTGGCGGTTCGCCAGGCCGCAGCAGACCTGCTTGACCGCAAGGCGATTGCGACGCAGGTCTACAAGGACACCTACACGCCGCTGTACTCCTACGTTCCGCAGGGTCTGACCGGCGCCAACGAAGCCCTGAAGGGCCTCTACGGCGATGGCAACGGCGGGCCGAGCCTCGACAAGGCGAAGCAAGTTCTGGCGGCAGCAGGAGTCACGACGCCGATCCAACTGCACCTGCAGTACAACAGCGACCACTACGGTCCGTCCTCCAGTGATGAATACGCCATGGTCAAGGACCAGCTGCAGAACGGCGGGCTGTTCGCCGTCGACCTGCAGTCAACCGAGTGGGTTCAGTACTCGAAGGATCGCGTCGCCGACCTGTACCCGGCTTACCAGCTGGGTTGGTTCCCCGACTACTCTGACGCGGACAACTACCTGTCACCGTTCTTCGCGAAGGACAACTTCCTGGCGAACCACTACGACAATGCCGATGTTCAGAGCCTCATAGACCAGCAGCGCGGCACAACCGATCGTGCGGAGCGCACCAAACTGATCGAGGAGATTCAGACCAAGGTGGCCGCGGACCTGTCCACGCTGCCAATCCTGCAGGGTGCCCAGGTTGCCGTCGTCGGTTCGAGCGTGACGGGAACGGACAAGACGCTCGACGCGTCGTTCAAGTTCCGCTACGGCGCACTGGCGAAGGGCTGATCGACCACTCGGTTAGAATCGGTTAACCGTCGTGGAGGGCGGCTCGCAGATCGCGGGTCGCCCTTCGCGTGCGACCGATCCACCCGATAGGCACACATCCTGATAGGCACACATCCTGATAGGCAACAATGACAACGACTGTCACAACTCCCGATAGCGCTTCGGCCACCCAGGATTCAACCGGAGTGAAGAAGCAACGATCGGGCGGTGGCCTACGCCGGTACTTGATCATCCGGTTCCTTCTGATCTTTCCAACGATCTTCATCCTCGTAACTCTGGTCTTCATCCTGATGCGTACGACGGGTGATCCGATCACCGCAGCGCTCGGCGGGCGTTTGACACCCGCACAATTGGCCGTGCGCATCCATGAAGCAGGGTACGATCGACCGCTGATTGTGCAGTATCTGCAATACCTTGGCAATATCGCCACCGGTAATTTCGGCACAACCACGAGCGACCACCTCCCGGTCACCCAAGTGCTTGTCACATACGGCACGGCGACGCTTGAGCTCGCGTTCTACGCACTCATCGTCGCGTTCATTGTCGGAATCCCTCTCGGAATGCTCGCAGCGTACATCCGAGACAGGTGGGGCGACGCCGTGCTGCGCGTGTTCGCCATCCTCTGCTACGCGACGCCGGTGTTCTTCGCCGGGTTGCTGCTCCAACTGATCTTCGCCGTCTGGCTGGACTGGTTGCCGGTCTCCGGACGGGCATCCGTGTCCGCGCAACTCGCGATGCAATTGGTTCCTCATCCAACCGGCATCTACCTGATCGACGCGTTCCAGACGGGGGATCCTGCGATCGTCGGCGATGTGCTCAGTCATGCCGTGCTCCCGGGAATCGCGCTCGGGTTGCTCACGGCCGGCGTGTTTCTCAGGCTGGTGCGCACCAACGTCATCGGCACCCTGTCCACGGATTACGTCGACGCCGCGCGCTCGCGTGGTGTCGGCGAGTACCGGTTGGTACGCAGACACGCCTATCGGCCGGCGTTGATCCCGATCATCACCGTGATTGGGCTGCAGATCGCGCTGCTGCTGAGCGGCGCGGTCCTGACCGAGGTCACGTTCGAGTGGAAAGGCCTCGGCTTCCAACTGGCCCAGTATCTGCAGGCGCGAGACTTCGTCGCCGTGCAGGGCATCGTCGCCTTGCTGGCGGTGATTGTGGCGCTCACCAACTTCATCGTCGATGTCATTGCCGCGCTCATCGACCCGAGGGTGAGGTTCTGAGATGAGTGCCACAGTCACCCCGCGGCGTAGCCTGTGGACGCGCCTGCCGATCGTGCATCAGGTGCGTGAGAGCGTCGGCGTGCAGCGCACGATGCTCATCGGCGGGCTTGTGCTGACCGCGATCTTCGTCCTGATCGCCTGCTTTGCGCCGCTGATCGCGCCGTACGGATTCGCTCAGCTGCACGACAGCAACGGCGATTTCGGCTCGCAGCAGCCACCGAGTTCCGCTCATATCTGGGGAACGACAGTCGGTGGATATGACGTCTATTCGCGCGTCCTGTGGGGCGCACAGACGGCCATTCTTGTGATCGTCGTTGCCGTGATCCTGTCGATCTTCGCCGGCGTGCTTTTGGGCCTGGTCTCCGGCTACTTCGGCGGCTGGCTCGATCGCGTGCTCGTCGTCATCTGTGACGCCATCTACGCGTTCCCTTCCCTGCTGCTGGCGATCGTGATGTCGATCGTGATCAGCGGCGGCCAATCGAGTCTGTGGGGCGGGGTGATGGCAGCAGCGATCTCGATCACGGTGGTGTACATCCCGCAGTACTTCCGCGTCGTGCGAGCCGAGGCAGTGCGGATCAAGGCGGAGGCCTACGTCGAATCGGCGAAGGTCATCGGCGCAAGCAATGCGCGGATCATGTTCCGGCACGTGTTCCGCAACTCCACGCGAACCCTCCCGTTGATCTTCACGCTCAATGCGTCGGACGCGATTCTCACGCTGGCCGGGCTCGGCTTCCTCGGCTTCGGCATCGAGCCGACCGCCGCTGCGGAATGGGGCTACGACCTGAACAAGGCGATCTCGGACGTGACCGCGGGAATTTGGTGGACGGCGCTGTATCCGGGCCTTGCGATCGTGCTCGTTGTGCTCGGGATCACGTTGGTCGGTGAAAGCCTCAACGATCTCGCCGACCCGAGGCTGCGCGGCCGCCGTGCCGCGGCGGAACTGTCGGGCGAAGTGGGCGAGGTGACTGTGGTGCCAGGAGGTGTGCTGGCTGCTGGTCCTGGCGGGTTCGACGGGCTCGAGGAGGCCGGAATCATGATGTCAGAAAGTGCGCGGCACGATGGGGAGGAGGGCCGGCTGTGACCAACGTCGTCGACATCACGAACCTCAAGGTGACATTTGCCACGGATGCGGGCGCCGTTCACGCGGTCTCCGGCGTCACACTCTCGGTTGCGCCGGGCGAAGTTCTTGCCATTGTCGGCGAGAGTGGCAGTGGAAAGACGGTGACAGCGAAGACGATCCTGGGGTTGCTGCCCGAAACGGCGACCGCATCCGGAACCGTGATTCTTCGCGGGCAGCACAGCGGCGACGGTGTGGACACGATATCGGTCAGCAAGCGTGAACTGCGGGCCGTGCGCGGCACGGATGTCTCCATGGTGTTTCAGGAGCCGTCAACGGCGCTGAACCCCGTGTACACGGTCGGATGGCAGATAGCGGAGGGCTTGCGAGCACACGGCAAGCTGAGCAAGGCTGCGGCGAAGGCACAGGCCATCGAGATCCTCGGCAAGGTCGGCATCCCAGACCCGAACACGCGCGTCAACTACTATCCGCATCAGTTCTCCGGCGGGCAGAAGCAGCGCATCGTCATCGCCATGGCGTTGGTGCTCAATCCGGGACTGATCGTCGCAGACGAGCCGACGACCGCGCTGGATGTCACGGTGCAGGCCGAGATCCTGGATCTGCTGCGTCGCTGCCGCGACGAGTTCGGTGCAGCGATCGTGCTGATCACTCACAACATGGGTGTCGTCGCCGACCTCGCCGATCGCGTCGCAGTGATGTACGAGGGCAAGGTGATCGAAGAGGCGGATGCCCGCACCCTGTTTTCGACTCCCCACGAGGACTACACGAAACGTCTTCTCGCCGCGGTTCCGTATGTCGGGCAAGGTCGCATCAAGACCCAGCAACGCGCGGCGGATCGTTCGGTCGACTGGGCTGATCAAACGCCGGTTGTCGCGGCGCGCGGTCTGCGGATCCAGTACCCCGGCCGTCTGGGGCGACCCGGCTTCGTCGCCGTCGACGGGGTCAGTTTCGACATCCGCCCGGGCGAGGTGCTCGGCCTTGTCGGGGAGAGCGGTTCAGGCAAGACGACCATCGGTCGCGCGATCGGCGGTCTGACACGCGTCACCGGTGGTTCGCTGTCCGTCTTGGGCAACGAGATGAACGGCATTTCCGAGCGCCGCTTCAAGAAGTCTCGCCGGCAGATCGGCTTCGTGTTCCAAGACCCTGCGTCGAGCTTCAACCCACTTCTGACGATCGCGGACTGCGTGGCAGAACCATTAGTCGTGCACGGGCGCGCGAAAACGCCTGCAGCGGCGCGTGGTCGCGTGGACGATCTGCTGGAGGCCGTTCAGTTGCCGCGCGCCTACGGCGACCGTTTTCCGCACGAGTTGAGTGGCGGCCAGCGGCAGCGTGCGTCGCTTGCGCGGGCACTGGCGTTGGAACCGTCGCTGCTGATCGCGGACGAACCGACATCGGCGTTGGATGTGTCCGTGCAGGCTGTGGTGCTCGAACTGTTCGCCGAACTGCAGCGCGAGTTCGGGTTCGCCTGCCTGTTCATCAGCCACGACCTGGCCGTCGTGGACATGCTGGCCGACCGTATAGCGGTGCTTCATCTGGGCCGTCTGGTGGAGGAGGGCACCGGAGAACAGGTGCTCGGAGACCCGCAAGACCCGTATACGCAACGGTTGCTTGCGTCTTTGCCGGTGCCAGACCCCGTGGAGCAGGCGAAACGACGAGAATTGCTGCATCGCTTGCGGGAAGGAGACGCGTGATCGATTCGGATGCACCGATCGTTGTCAGCGATCTGTCGGCAGAATATCCGGCACACGGTGCCAGCGCTGCGTGTGTTGCGCTGCACGGGGTGAGCATTCACGTCGAGCGCGGTGAGACCTTGGGGCTGCTCGGTGCCAGCGGCTCCGGCAAGAGCACACTGGCCCGGATCGTCGCGGGCCGGGCGGTTCGCGATGAGACGGCATCCGTTGTGCCGCGCATCACCGGTGGCGATGCCCGGGTGCGTGGGATGGCCGTGCGGTCGCTCAGCAAGCGCGATCGCGCGCAACTGACGTTTCACGTCGGCTACCTGGCTCAGGATGCAGCGGATACACTCCCTGCGTCGCTGACCGTTGGCGAGATCATCAGCCGGCCGATCTTCGATCGCGACAAACGCTACAACAGGCGTGCGGCAGGCGCCAGAGTCGCAACGATGCTCGACGCTGTGCACTTGCCTCTCGGCGTCATGACGTCGTACCCGTATCAGTTGAGCGGAGGCCAACGGCAGCGCGTCGCACTCGCGCGTTCGATCGTTCTGGGGCCTTCTGTGCTCGTTGCCGACGAACCGACTGCGGGCATCGACGTCACCGTGCGGGCGGCAGTTGTTGAATTGCTCGGTCAGTTGAAGCACGGCCGCGACTTCGCGGCTCTCGTTGTCAGTCATGACCTGGCGGTGCTGCGCCATGCGACCGCGCGGATTGCCGTGCTCGAGCAGGGCGGATTGATCGGCTACGGCGATATCGACACCGTTCTCGCACAACGAGAACACCCGTTTGTGGCCAAGCTCGCAGACGCCCTTCACGATCAGCACACGCACGAGCGCGAGGCGTGAGGAGAGTTTCCTTGCTCTACGACACACATGGGTCGCACGACTCAACCGATTCGATTTTGTCAGGGCGCAACCTTTGGTAAAGTAGCTAAGCCGAACAAGCATTCCTCGATAGCTCAATTGGCAGAGCAGCCGGCTGTTAACCGGCAGGTTCTTGGTTCGAGTCCAAGTCGGGGAGCCAAGGCCCGTAAGACTCCACTCTTACGGGCCTTCTTCGTCTGCGGGCGGGCTGCATACTCCCTCGGGAGTACGCGGTACCTCTCTGGAGCGGCTGCCCAGTTGGGCCCTGCTGGCTAGCATGAGGAGATGCCGGGCAGCAGTTTTGAACATCGCGACGTCGAGCACTGGCGCGGGTACCCTCGTTGGAACGGTGTCCGCTTCGTGCCGGTCGTCATCTCGTTGCTCACGCAGCTGATCGGGCTTGGCATCGCCATCCATGTGCGGGCACCGTTCGGCATTGCGGCTGCCGCGCTCTCGGCGGCCGCAAGTTTCGTCCTGCTCCTCGGTCGCAGAGCCCCAGGCGCCACCGTGGCGGTCGTCGGCTTGCTCTGCGCCCCGGCCATCGCCATTGTGCCCGGCCCTCCACTGGCGGCGATTCCTCTTGTATTCGCCGTCATCGGGGCGGTGATGCGGGGTGCTCACGTGTGGGTGTGGGCAACCTTGGCCGGTGTCGCACTCGTTCCAGGAATAGCTTGGTTTGCGGTCGGCGGCAACCCGTTCGCCATCGTCAGAGTGCTTTTCGTCGTCATCGCGCTGTGCCTGGTCGTCGCGCTTGCCGAAGCGGGTCGCTCACGCCGCGAGCGGTACCGGGCGATGTCGCGCGATGTCGCAACACGCAGACAGAGCGCAGAGGAGGCGGAGCGCCTGCGCATCGCTCGCGAATTGCACGACGTTCTCGCCCATTCGCTGTCGCAGATCAGCGTGCAGGCCGGTGTCGGGCTCCATCTGTTCGACACAGAACCAGAACGTGCGCGTCAGAGCCTTGAGACGATCAAGGCGACCAGCCGCGCCGCCCTTGACGACGTGCGCTCCGTGCTCGGATTGCTGCGCCAGGACGGTGAGCACGCTGCGACGAGTCCCGAGCCGGATCTGGCGCAGCTGGGCGCGCTGATCGACACAGCCGGTGCCGCGGGCCTGACGGTCACGATCGAGAATCGATTGCACGGCACGGTTCCCTCACCGGTGCAGCTCGCGCTGTATCGCATCGTGCAAGAGTCGCTGACGAACGTGATCAAACACTCGGCGGCGCGCGTGGCGACCGTCATGATCGAGCAGGACGCGGCGCACTACCGGGCGACCATCGGCGATCCGGGCCCGAGGGCCGATCGTGTGGAGCCGGCGGCTGACGCACCTCCCGGCCGGGGACTGCTCGGCATGCGCGAGCGCGCCGAACTGCTCGGCGGATCCCTGATGGCGGGAGTAACTCAGATAGGCGGCTTCGAAGTGGTTGTAGAACTGCCTGTGCGCGCCGGCGGTGTGTCGTGATCACCGTCGTGCTGGCCGATGATCAGCAGCTGGTGCGAGCCGGGTTCGGTGCCTTGCTGGCTGCAGAGCCGGACATCGAGGTCGTGGGTGAGGCGGCGACTGGTCGCGAGGCCGTCGCGCTTGCGAGCGCGACGCATCCGGATGTCGTGCTCATGGACATCCGGATGCCGGATGGTGACGGGTTGTGGGCGACCGAGAAGATCGTAGCGGACCCGCAGTTGAGCGGCGTGCACGTCGTCATCGTCACCACATTCGAACTGGACGACTACGTTGCGACAGCAATTCAAGCCGGCGCGAGCGGGTTTCTGGTCAAAGACACCGAGCCGGTCGAGCTGATCAGGTCGGTCCGGGTCGCCGCGGCTGGCGACGCACTTCTGTCGCCCAGTGTGACCAAGCGGTTGCTCGAACGCGTGGCGGATCGCATCAAACCGCAACAGCACCTCGAGTCGCTGTCGGTGCTGACTGACAGGGAACGCGAAGTGCTGGCTCTGGTGGGGCTCGGGTTGACCAACACCGAGATCGCGGGGCGACTCTATCTCAGCCCGTTGACGGCGAAGACGCACGTCTCGCGCATCCTGGGCAAGCTCGGTGCGAGAGACCGTGTGCATCTCGTTGTGATCGCATACGAGACCGGGCTGATCCAGCCGGGCTGGCAGTAGCGCGCGCTGCTCCGCAGGGTGTAGTTCAGATCACTCCTCCGGGCAGATTCCGTTGCATCCTCGACACGCGAGTCTGGGTAGGTGAGGTCGCGCAGTGCGGCCCGACGAAAGATTGGATGCATCGATCATGCTCAACACACTCGCGACAGCTGCCTCAACGGCAACAGCACACTGGGTCGGATGGGGTGCCGGGCCGGTCGGGTTCGGCTGGTTCTTCCTGCTGATTCCACTGTTCTGGATCGGAGTCGTGATTCTGATTGTGACGCTGGTCGCGCGCAGGCGGCGCGCCTTCTGGCACGGCGGAGGCTACGGTCCAGGATTCGGTCCCGGCTACGGCCGTGGGTCTTCGAATGCTGCGTCGTCTGCCGAGCGCACGCTCGCAGAACGATTCGCACAGGGAGACATCGACGAGGTCGAATATCGAGCCAGGCTCGAGGTGCTGCGCGCCAACCGACAGGCCGACAACTGATCGGGCGCGGACGGATCGCGGGTGACCGCTAGCCCTCGGGGTGATCGACGCCGGGCAGCCAACTGGCGCCCGGCGTTCCCCATCCCTGCTTGCGGATCGCCTTGGCAGCAGCCTTTCCATGCGGATGCTCGAGGCGGTCCACGTAGAGAATGCCGTCGAGATGATCGAATTCATGTTGGAAGATCCGGGCCAGCCAGCCATCCGCGCGCACCTCGAACGGGTCGCCGTCTTCGTCCGAAGCCCGCAGGATCACCGACTGCGAGCGGCGAAGTGGGAATCTTTCGCCTGGGACAGAGAGGCAGCCTTCTGACTCGTCGTCCTCATCGGGCTCTCCGACCAGAAGCGGGCTCTGCCACAATTCGGGGTTGACCGCAACGCCGCGGTGAAGCGTGTCATCGTCGTCGCGCCACCCGAAAACAAACACTCGTAGGGCCACGCCGACCTGGGGAGCTGCAAGACCGACGCCGGGCGCGGCATCCATCGTCTCGAACATGTCACGGATCAGATCGCGCAGGTCGTCATCGAACGCCGTGACGGCGATTGCTGGCGAATGCAGCACGGGGTCTCCGGTGATCCGGATCGGGAGGAGCGCCATTGCTCCAGAATATCGGCACAGGAACGGCTAGGGTTCTCACGTGGACCTCGTGACGGCAGACCTGAGTGCGAGTCTTGCTCTGGACCCGACTCAATTCATCGGAATTCCGTTCGCGCTGGTCGGCGCAGTGTTTCTCTCACTCGGTGCACAGTTCCAGCATCGTGGAGTGACAAAGGTTGAGTCGAACACTCCGGAGGACCGCGGCGGCGGGCTCAACTTCAGGCAGCTTGGCCTATTGTTGGCCCGACCATCCTGGGTCGTCGGCACGGTTCTACTCGGCCTAGCGATCGTGTTCCAACTGATCAGCCTCGGCTTCTCACCGCTGATCGTCGTGCAACCGCTCGGCGCAGTCGCCTTGGTGATCACGGCGATTCTCAACTCTCGGCTGAGCAAGATCAAGCTCAACAGGGCGTCGATCGTTGCGATCTGTCTGTGCGTCGGCGGAGTGGGCTTGTTCGTCACGGTCGCTGCCTTCACCGCACGGGAGACCCCCGTGACCGATCGCGACCTGATCGTCATTCTGATCATCCTCGGCGTCGTGCTCGTGTTGTTCGGTGCGGCATTCGCGTTCCTGCGCAACCGCTTCAAAGCCGTGATCTACGTCATCGGTGCCGGGGTGCTCTATGGTTTCGTCGCGACCCTCGCCAAGGTCGTGATTGCGCGGATCGTGCAGGGCCAATTCGAATGGTTGACGTTCACCTGCCTGGTCGCGCTCTTGGCGGCGGTCGGGCTCGGCGCATATTTCGTACAGAATGCCTATTCGTCTGGGCCGCCCGACCTGGTGATTGCCGGGTTGACCGTGATCGACCCCCTTGTTGCCGTGGCCATCGGAATCATCGTTCTGCAGGAGGCGGCCGAGGCGCCACTCTGGGCGGGTATCGCTTTTCTGGCGACCGGGGTGCTCGCGATTGTCGGGGTGTATCTGCTCGCACGGTATCATCCGCAGATTCATGATTGACAGGCTCGCGTCGTGACGATCCGACCCTTCACGGTTGGCATGCGTAGGCTAAAGTGCTTACGGAAGCTCGCCGCATTCAGGTGCGAGCGGCACGCACGCCGGATGACGATACCCGGCCACACACGTTAGGGAATCCACCACTTGTCCGATCCGCACGACTCGCCTTCTGCTGCGTTATCTGACACAGGTCCAGCAGTACGGAAGCCGCTGAAGGTATTGATCGGCGCCGACACTTTTCCGCCGGATGTGAACGGTGCCGCACGGTTCGCCGAACGGCTTGCGGCCGGTCTCGTCGAGCGCGGGCACGAGGTGCACATCGTTGCGCCGTCCGCATCGCGCAAGCACGGAACCTGGGTCGAAGAGCACGCCGGCCAGAAGATGATTGCCCATCGCCTCTACAGTTGGCGCTGGTACCCGCATGACTGGCTACGCTTTGCGATTCCCTGGAGGATCAAGCAAAACAGTGCGCGGATTCTCGATGAGGTCAAGCCGGACGTCGTTCATTTCCAATCGCACATTGTCGTCGGCCGGGGGCTGTCTCAGGAGGCGGAGAAGCGCGGCATCCGGATCATTGGAACCAACCATTTCATGCCCGAGAACATGCTGGAGTTCACGGGGATCCCGAAGCCGATGCAGGAGTGGGCCATCGGGCTCGCCTGGCGGGCGGCACGTCGCACGTTCGGTCGTGCTGAAGCCGTCACGACCCCGACGGAGAAAGCGGCGCAGTTCCTGGAGAAACACACCGGGCTACGTGGTGTGCTTGCGATCTCCTGCGGCATCGACGCGCACAATTACACCCCGAGTTTCGAGCCGCGCATCGAGAACCGCATACTGTTCGTCGGGCGGGTGACCGGGGAGAAGCAGATCGACGTGCTGCTGAAGGCGATGACGCTGCTGCCGGCCGAGCTGGACGCCACGTTGGAGATCGTCGGTGGCGGCGACCAGAAGAAGAATCTGGAGAACCTGACAGAGACTCTCGGTTTGACCGATCGTGTCACGTTCACCGGATATGTGACCGATGAACAGCTCAGGCAGGCGTACACGCGGGCCACGGTGCTCGCGATGCCCTCGATTGCGGAACTGCAGTCGATCGTCACGATGGAGGCAATGGCATCCGCTCTGCCAGTGGTCGCAGCCGATGCCATGGCATTGCCGCACCTGGTGCGCGACGGTGTGAACGGGTATTTGTTCCAGCCGGGCAATGCCCAAGAGCTCGCTGACCGATTGACGCAGGTTTTGACGGCATCACCCGATGAGTTGAATGCTCTCAAGAACGGGTCGCTTGAACTGATCAAGGCGCATGATATCCAGCGGACCCTGACGACGTTTGAAAGGCTCTACCGCGGAGAGCCCGCGTCGGACGATGCGTCGGGCTCGACCCGGAATGCTGCGACTCTGACGAGGTCCGAGGACTGACGCGGGCGGAGGACTGACGCAGGCGGAGTGTTATCCGTTCAGAAGCGTCGCACCGCGCTCGACCAGGAGCGCAATGCCGATCACGATCATGGCGATGCTTGAGACAGCGGCGACGGTGCGCGAGATCGCTGGTCGCGCCTGCAGAAGAGTGTGTGTTCCCCAACCAAGTATGAGGTAGAACACAATGCCTGTGCCGACGAAAACCAGCCCGAGGAGCATCAGCTGCGCGGCAATCGGCCACGGTGCATGCGGCGAGGTGAACTGAGGCAGAATTGCCACGAATACGAGCACGCCCTTGGGATTGAGGCCACTGACGCCGATTCCTCTGGCCATACGGTTCCACCACGGTGATGCCAGTGTGGTTGCTGCGACGGTGGCTGCCGGTGTGGTTACATCCGCGGCAGCCGGGACTGCAGTTCTCCGCCTTCGGCCGGCCGCGAGCGCGCTGACCCCCAGGTAGATCAGGTATCCGGCGCCGGCAAAGGTCAGAATTGTCAGCAGAAGGGGATTCTGCGCGACAAGGATGCCCACGCCGGCCGCCACGACGATCGTCAGCAGTAGGTAGCCGACGGCAAGCCCGGCGACGGCCGGAAGGACTGTGCGGTCCCGAGTTCCTGAGGTGAGAACGAACGCCCAGTCGGGTCCTGGCAACACGATCATGGCAAAGGCCATGCCCCAGAAGGCCAGGATGAGTGCGGGTGACATCGTCGCCTTTCTTGGGGTCGGTTGGGAATTCTTCCCCTGCAGCTGACACTATGGGTTTTCGCGCGCGAGGTGTTTGCTAATATTCCCGCGTTTGCGATCATCTGTGGAAAGATGATCACCGTGGATGCCATTGACCGCGAGATTCTTGCGCAACTCCAGGTAGACGGAAGAATTTCACTCACCGAGCTAGCCCGTCGGGTCGGCTTGAGTGTGTCGCCATGTCATCGTCGACTTCGCGATCTGGAGGAATCCGGTGCGATTCGCGGCTATCGAGCGATTGTGTCACCAGAGGCGCTCGGACTGGGTTTTGAGGCGCTCGTCTTCGTCACGATGAGGCAGGAAGATCGCGATACGCTGCTGGCGTTCGAGGCCGCAGTTGCCGAGATTCCCAACGTGTTGCTCGCGCAGCGGCTGTTCGGCGATCCGGACTATATTTTGCGAATCGTCACCGCCGATCTGGCCGCGTATCAGCGTTTGGAGGATGAGATGCTCTCGACGCTGCCCGGTGTGCAACGCCTGAATTCGACGCTGGTAATGAAGCGCGTTGTCGATGAACGGCCGCTGCCGGCGTAGTTCTTCGCCCGGTGGCCGGGCCGGTTCCAGAACGGCGCTCTTGACCCTGTATCGTGGTGAAACGGCGCTCGATCGTTAGTTAGCGATCGGATGCCCACGGCACAGCGCCAGGGAATGCATTCTCCTGGTCATGTGGTCGCGATCGGGGCGGTAGCTCAGCTGGTTAGAGCATCGGACTCATAATCCGCCGGTCACGGGTTCAAGTCCCGTCCGCCCCACTCGGCTCCAATTCTGGGCGCAAGCCGTGGCGCGCAGCTCATGCTTGGAAGCGTTCGGGCAATACCACGTTGGCGAGCTTGACTGTGAATAGCGGCCCGACGTGCGACGGTGCGTAGCCGGCAATACCGCATCCGATCTCCGTAACGAGGAACCGCAATTCCGGATGCTGCTCGGCAAATTCTAGAAACGTGCGCACCTCTGCGGCGAGCACATCGAGTCCGCTCATCGTGTCGATCGCGTAGGACTGTCCCTGTAGGCCGTGCCCTTGACCCCAGACCGCGCCGAAATGATCGGCCGCGAAACGCGCCGCGCCACCACCGTGAAAGCCGTTCGCATTCGAGCCGAAGACGAAGATCTCGTTCGGTTCGAGTCGTTCGATCATCATGGATGCCAGCCTACGTGTGGCGTCGCGGCTGCGGCGTGACTTGTACTCCTGTTGCTTGTGAAACAGTGTTGGGCGGTGTTCGAGAACGCCAGATGATGTCACCCTCGTGACGTATCGCGCGTTCGATTGCTGAGACGCGATTCGGTCATGCGCCTGCCGCCGGCAGGCGGTTTGAGCGGAATCGCACGGCTCGTTCGTTCCTTGAACGTGGCCGAAGAACCACACTCTGTTCCGATTGTAACGGCTTGGTAACGGTCTTTGAATGGCCCGGATTCGGCGTGTTTTCGCCTGTTTTCGGGGTCGGAGTGTCGGTGGCTGCTGGTTGACTTCAGGTATGGAAGATCTGCTGGAGGCAACGCAACGGCTGGATGCGCGGCTGCTGAATGCCGCGCCGTCCAGTGCCGATCTGCCGCAGTCCACCGTGCTTGACTCCACCGCACCCGAGTCCGACGTGACGTGTTCCAGCGTGCTGGATTCTGCTGAGTTCGGTTCGGTCCTGCTCAGCGCCGAGCTGGTTGACGATCCGGTCCTGATGCTGCCGCCGGCGGAAGTTGATGCGGGGGTGCGCAATGATGGGCAGGTTGCCCGTGCCCTGTTCGCGGGACGTCAGATCGCTCGGGCCACGGCCGGCCAGTTGGCGGCGATTCTCGCCACGATCCGCGAGGCGCGCGTGTTCCCGGAAGTGTTCGTCGGCCCTGCGCCCGAGCGGCAGAGCGCTCGCGGTGAACGGGATCGGGTGGAGTTCGCCGAACGCGCCGCGATCGCCGAACTGGCCGTGTCTCTGGGCGTGTCGCAGAACACGGTCCGTAACCGTCTGGCCGACGCGGAAACGCTGACCACACGGTTGCCGGCGGTGTGGGCCGACTTCCTCGAGGGGGAGATCTGCTACCCGAACGTGCGCGCCATCCTGGACAACACCACCGGCCTACCCAACCACACACCCAACGACGTGTCTGACGGCGCGGTCGGCGAGGCGGCCGAGGCGGCGGCGGTGTGGGCGGAATACGATGCGAAACTCGCCGGTCCGGCCCGCACCGTCAACCCGGGCCGGATGCGCCTGCTGGCGCGCAGCCTCGCCGAGAAACTCGCCGCCGAACCGTTGGCGGTGCGCCACGCCCGGGCCCGGGAGGACCGCCGGGTGTGGGTGGAGACCGCGGCGGACGGGATGGCGTGGTTCGGGGCGTTGCAACCGGCCGATGCCGCTTATCGCGCCTACGCGAGAATCAACGCGAACGCGAAACATTTGGCCGGCCTGCCCGGGGAGACCCGCACCATCGGCCAGATCCGCGCCGACGTGATGGCCGACCTGCTCACCGGCGAGGGCACACCCCACGAAGTCACAGCCACCGTCATGATCACCGTGCCCGTCCTGACCCTCCTGAACCCGGACACACCCACTGGCGGCCAAACGGGTCGGGCTGGCCAAACGCAGCCGACGGATCAATCGCAGCAGGCTGACCGAACCCAGCAGACCAGCCAGGCACAGCAGCCCACCCCGACAGATCAACCCGACCACACAGACCCGCCCGACCAGTCGGATCGAGCAGAACGCTCGGATCACGTTGCTCGGTATGAGCAGCCGGCCCAGTTGAACGGGTACGGGCCGATCGACTCCGACACCGCCAGACGCCTGGCAGGGAAGGCGCCCTCGTTCTACCGCATCCTCACCCACCCGGTCAGCAGTGCGATCCTGGATGTGGACCGCACCAGCTATACGGTTCCCGCCGACCTGAAACGGTGGATCCTGGCCACCCACACGTATTGTGTCTTCCCCGGTTGCAACCGGTTAGCCGTCGACTGTGACATTGACCACAGCCTCGACTGGGTGTTGAACGGCATCACCAGCCTGGACAACCTCGCACCCGTGTGTCGCGGCGACCACCGACTCAAACACAAAACCCGGTGGAAAATCATCCGCCACAAAGACGGCACCATCCAATGGGAAAGCCCCCTCGGCCACACCCACAACACCGACCCACCACCCTTCTAAACAGCACCGAAGCGCGCCTCGGCGGCACCGATCAGCGAGCGCGACCGTTTGCCTCAACGTAGTGAGCCCGAGTTAGCCAGCGTTTCCACCGTACTGACGGCGGGCGGGTATCCACGTGGGTCTTACGAAGCCTTCTTGGGCTTCGGCTTCATCGCAGTGACCTTGACTACGGCACCGTCGCGATCGTAGGTCGTCCATTCTCCGGTCTGCTGCCCGGCCGTGAATGTGCCGGAGCGCATCAGGCTGCCATCCTTGCGGAACCATTCCCAGTAGCCTTCGGCAATGTCGCCGACCTTCTGACCGCGCGCCCACAAGGTGCCGTCGCGGTGGTAGTGCAGGTATTCCTGACTTTCCTCCGCGGAGCCAGCAGAACTTGCCTTGGCAGGTGACATGCCTCCATTGTGCGGATACCGAAGGCGAAAGGGAAGCGGCGCTGTCACCAGTGCACACCAGAATGGAGGCGTGTACATTGCTCTCGCACGCACCTCGGCCGGCGACATCGTCGCGGCCGAACTGGACGACGACGGCAACGTCACGCACGAACACATCCTGCACACCGCGGAACTCCCCGCATTCGTCGCCGCGCGCGAAGACACAAAGCCGCGATGGGTTTGGGACAGCACTGCACGCTGGTACCCAGAGTTGCTCACCGCGGGCTTACGCATCGACCGATGCGTGGATCTCACGCTGTGTCACGCGATCCTGCGCTCGTCGACCTTGACTGTGTCCTCCGAGTTGACCCGCACCGACGACGGACAATGGGATGCGATGGAGCCAGCGGTCGATTCCGGCGCCGAACGCAGTGCAGACGCGACACTGTTCGACCTTGACGCGAACTTTGACACGGACCCAGACACGGACCAAGACACGGACCCAGACACGGATCTTGATGTCCGCCGCGAGGATCGCGTTGCTGAGAATTTCGAACATGACCGCCAGGCACGCGAGCCACAACCACAACACACCTCGCCGAAACAGCCCACCCACAACCCAGTCTCCCAGCTGAAGCTGCAGCTCGCTGCAGTCGAGGGTGCGAGCGTGCCCGGGCGCATCCGCCTGCTGCTTGCAGCAGAGTCCGCCGGTGCCCTCATCGCCGCCGAAATGCGGTTCGCCGGGCTGCCATGGCAGACCAGTGTGCACGACGAGCTGCTCACCCAGTTGTTGGGTCCACGGGTGCCGTACGGCGCGCGCCCGGCCAAGATGGAGGCGCTCACCGCGACGATCCGCACCGCCCTTGGCGCGCCGAACCTCAATCCGGACTCGCAAGCTGAACTGCTACGCGCCCTACGTGCGGCCGGCCTGGTGGTTTCGTCAACACGCGCATGGGAGTTGCGCGAGCTCACGCATCCGGTCATCGCCCCGTTGCTGGAATACAAGAAACTCGCCCGCCTGCTGACCGCGAACGGATGGACCTGGATGGACTCCTGGATCGTCGACGGACGCTTTCACCCGGACTATGTGCCCGGAGCGGTTGTCACCGGCCGCTGGGCGACGCGCGGCGGCGGCGCATTGCAATTACCCAAACAGATTCGCGGGGCCGTCGTCGCGGACCCGGGCTGGAAACTCGTGGTTGCGGATGCCGCACAACTTGAGCCGCGCATCCTCGCCGCACTTTCGGCCGACACTGCAATGGCCGGGGCGGGACGTGGACACGACCTGTACGACGGCATCGTGGCCAGCGGCGCAGTCGACACCCGCGCGCACGCCAAAGTCGCGATGCTGGGCGCTATGTACGGAGCCACCACAGGCGACAGCGCTCGCCTCGGACCGCGACTGGCGCGGGCCTACCCGCGCGCCATTGCGCTTGTCGAGGATGCCGCCCGCACCGGGGAGCGGGGAGGCATCGTCACGACGTGGCTCGGCCGGAGCTCGCCAAAACCGGGCCCGCGCTGGCTCGAGATCCAGGCACGCGCCTACGACCCGGATGCGTCGCCCACCGACGAGCGCAACGCACGCAGTCGCGCGCGCGACTGGGGTCGGTTCACCCGGAATTTCGTCGTGCAGGGTAGCGCGGCGGAGTGGGCGTTGTGCTGGATGGCCGAACTTCGACGACGCCTGTGCGCGCTCCCGGCAGCGGCAAGTGCAACAGGGGGAGCGCCGGAGCCGTTTGCGCGGCGTCCACACCTGGTGTTCTTTCTCCATGACGAGGTCATCGTGCACGCGCCCGAGGCGTTGGCCGAAGCTGTAGCCGCTGAAGTTCGGGCAGCGGCTGCCGAGGCTGGTCGGCTGCTGTTCGGTTCATTCCCTGTTGAATTCGCACTCACAGTCGCCATCGTGGACAACTACGCGCAGGCCAAGTGATCGTGACGGCGGTTAGCGGGCGCCAACAGGTGCTCGTACGTGCCGTGGCATCAACATCCAGGCAAGCACGCCGCCAGCGAAATAGATCGCGCCTTGGAGCTCCAGGAGCGGAAGAATGCCCCACGGCGCGTCGAGAAGACCGGCCGCGAGCATCCCGATCGCCTGTCCAAGCGCGCTGACCAGTCCAAGCATCGTGAAGACGCTTCCACGTTCTGAATCGGCACTGGCGGACTGCAGACTTGTGACGATCCCAGTCATCATGATCACACCGGGGGCGCCGACGATGATGAACAGCACGACATAGGGTGGGATGCCGGAGGTCAGCAACGGCAGGTTCCAGGTCAGCAGGGAGATGACACCGAACAGGATGCTGCCTGCCGCAGCCAGAACGCGGGCGCTCGACTTCTTGCCGAAGATTCCGAGCGCGAGCCCCGCCGCGATCGCACCGATCGCTTGGACACCGCGTAGTAGGCCGACATCGCCATCGCTGCCGGACAGTGTGTCCACCACGAACAGGACGAACAAGACCAGGAACATGCCCTGCGCAATACTCGTGAGAAACATCACGGCAAACGTGCCGCGGAGGTCGGCTTTGCGCAAAACGGCCATCAGGCCAGTTCCGCGTTGACGAGCGCCGGGTGCATCCGAGCCTATCGGCAGCTTTTGGCGCGGCATCGACGGCACGGCCGCGATCAGGAGCGCCGACAGCAGGTAGCTCACCGCATCGACGGCGACGACGAGCTCAAGGTCGCCGACCGCGAGGAGCACTCCGCCGAGAGGCCCGCCGATGAGACGGCCGAGATTCTGATTGAGCCCGACCAAGGCGTTGGCCGAGACAAGTTGTTCTGGCCCGACGAGATTTGGCAGGAGAGCGTTCTTTGCCGGCTCGAAAGCTGTGCCGAGTGCTGCCTGCGCCACGATCACGATATAGACCAACGGGAGATCGGCCTTGGTGTGTACGAACAGCAACGGTACGAGCGCGATTGCCTGAAGCACGTTGATCGCCACCATGAGCCACCGCCGGTCCAGTCGATTGACCAAGCGTGCGGCGATCGGAGCCAGCACGACGGCCGGGATCAACTCGAGCAGGAACGCAAGCGACGTGCCGAGCGCCGAACCGGTGAGCCGATAGACAACGAGGGGGAGAGCGATGAACAGAAGCCAGTCACCGGCATCCGAGATCAGACCGGCCGCCCAGAGCCGGCGAAATCCCGGAACAGAGAACGCGCTGGACATGGCTTACTCGAACGTGGGGCGCGGGAACGCGAGCACGGAAAGGTGAGCGGGTTCAGCATCCGATGGGGCATCGTCGCGGGTCGCCGCGATGTATGGCCGAACAACGGCGTCGATTGCCTCGACGATGCGGTGCAACTCATCCGGCGTCACGCGCAACCCATAGTTGAGGTGCGCATCGGTGTCGCGCCACGGCTGCGCTAGCGATTCTCGGTTGCGCAGATGCTCACGCGCCAATTGATAGTCGAGCTGCAGCGACGCGCCGATCATCGCTGCTGTTGCGGCGGCATCAGCTGGATCTGTGGACGCGAGATCCGTCGTGAATCCTGTGATCGTGGTCTTCCAGGGCCGTTCGCGGCCATCGTCGGATGCGACCTGTTCGACCAGGCCGTGCTTGGCGAGCACCCGCAGGTGGTAGCTGCAATTGGACGGCGTGTCGCCGACCGCGCGAGCACAGACGGATGCCGTCGCCGGTCCTTCGGACATCAGGTAGCCGAGCACGTCCAGACGCACAGGATGCGACAGCGCGTCGAGCACCGCCGGATCAGCGAGTAGCGGGCGATTCTCGTGCATGCGGAGCACTCCGATTTCGTCTGGTGGGTCGGTTGCGCTTCCGCAAGGTCTGAAAGCACCTTTCAGAGTGTAGGACGAATCGAGAAAGTCTGCAACTGTCTTTCAGAGTTTGCGGACGCCAGTGTGCGCAGAAAGCCAGTGTGCCAAGAAAGCCAGTGTGCAAAGAAAGTCAGTGTGCGCAGAAAGTCAGGGCGCGCTGAAAGTCAGGGCGCGAAGAAAATCGGTGCGCCAAGAAATTCGTTCGCAGATAGTCTGCGCAGACGCAATAAACCCGTGTCGGATGCCGTTGTCACAGGTGACCTGATCGAGGATGGAACCCATGACCGAAACCGCCGCCACTTCCACGACATCTCCTGACCCCATCAGTTTGCTCGCAGTGTATCGAGAACGTCGGGCGATGGCCGTCACGCAGCCGCTGGGCAGCCTCGCCCTGGTGAACACACAGTGGATCACAGGCGAGCCCGGCGTCAATCAGCCGATCTGGGGTGTGCCCGGACTCTGGGCGCCTCTGCCGACCGGCGAGTCGGGATTGCGGCTGACGGCGGCAGAA
Organism: Rathayibacter sp. SW19; assembly: GCF_030866825.1. Lineage (NCBI taxonomy): Bacteria > Bacillati > Actinomycetota > Actinomycetes > Micrococcales > Microbacteriaceae > Rathayibacter > Rathayibacter soli. The sequence continues at coordinate 2,492,217 of NZ_CP133020.1, read as the reverse complement.
TCCGACGGCATCCGTGTGGACGGCGTTCTGGTCGACGGGGACGTCGTTGTACGCGGCAAGGATGATGCGAACCCGAGTGAGATCGTGTTCAGCGACACGGTCGCCGGTTTCGTCATCGCAGGCGTAGACGGAAGTTATGCGCTTCGCGTGTGGGATGCCAACTCAGAAGGCATCCAAGACTTCGGGCAAATCGATGCGTTCGATTACAACCCGGAGTGGGTCATTCAGGGTGCATTCACCCCGAATCCCGATGGCGTGACCGTCGGCTTCGAGCACCTGAAAGACGACGGCAAGACCCGCGAGCTGGTGATTCCGGGCTCTATCACTTTCACCCAAGACGGCGTCGACTACGACCTGGCCGCCTTCAAGGCCGGCCGTGCTCTGCAACTGGTGTTCGCCGATGCGACCAGCGGCGACACCACATACTCTGTCGGCCGATTCCTGTTCGTCGCGCCGAATGCAGACGGCACGATCACCCTCGACTTCAACCGGGCTGTGCTGCCGCCCTGCGCCTTCAGCTACGCGTTCAACTGCCCGATGCCGCCCAAGCAGAACCGTTTTGCGGTGCCGATCGAGGCAGGAGAGAAGAACGTGCTGAACAAGGCTGGCACACTGCTGCACGAGTAGACTCAGCCGTTTTCCGGCGCGCGCTTGCGCTGCTTCACGGGTCGTCCGCGCCTCGGGGTTTCGGTGCTGAGCAACATTGGGGCACCCACTCCGGCGGCGGATGCTTGTGCTAGTTTCACTTCCACGTGGTCGAGCCAGCGCACCTCGGCCTCTGTGGCGAAGATCAGAGACTCGGTGACGAGGAGGCCTGCCAGACCCTCGGTCGATGACGCCGCCCCTGCAGCGTCGCGGTCGGCAGTCAGCTCGTGAAGTGTCTTGAGGCTGGATTCGCGCTGCGAAGCGATCACTCCGGCGACCTCCACACCAGGCAGTGTCACGGCGATTGCCAGCTTGATGGCCAGTTCGTCTCTGGTGGCGCCGGCGCGCACGAGGGGAGTGGACAACCACGCGTCTACTTCCGCGGAACCCACCGCCGTGATGGCGTAGTAGACGTGACCAGCAGCATCCGTGTCGCCCTTTTCGACGAGGCCGTCGCGCTCGAGGCGATCGAGTGTGTTGTAGATCTGGCCGACGTTGAGCGGCCAGGTCGAGCCGGTGCGCCTGTCGAATTCGCTGCGCAACTGGTAGCCGTAACACGGCCCTTGGTTCAGTATGGCGAGCAGACCCTGGCGGATGGACATCTGACTCCTGACGCAGCACGAAACGGATGAACGGAATATGGATACCCAAAAACTAGGTATCTAGTATTCATATACTCAAAATGTATTGTTGTCGAGCGCACAACACGCCCGGAATCACACGCTTGTGATTCAACCGTTATCTGGGGCATAATTCAGGTATCGGCGGCAGCGCCGCGCACAAGTTCACAGGAGTGTCGTTTCAGCAATTTCGTGAGCATCCGTTCAGTCGGGCGATGGGGAAGTCGTACCACACCGAACGGAGGATCATTATGGCGGCACCAACGGCTCGAGGCGTGCTTTACGTGCACTCCTCGCCCCGCGCGATTTGCCCACACGTCGAGTGGGCTGCTGGTCGCGCCCTCGAGCGTGCGGTGAACTTTACCTGGTCTGAGCAGCCCGTGCTCCGCAACACCCAGCGCACCGAGTTCTATTGGGAGGGTGCGCAAGGCACCGGTGCTGCGATCGCGTCAGCGCTTCGCGGCTGGGAAGACGTGCGGTTCGAAGTCACAGAAGACGCAGGGCTCGGCACCGACGGAGGGCGCTGGCTGCACACACCGGATCTCGGCATCTTCTACGCTCAGACCGACACGGCAGGAAACATGGTCGTCTCAGAAGACCGTGTGCGCTATGCCATGGAGATCGCGGGCACCAATGCACTCGAATTGCACCGTGAACTGCGCTTGGCCCTCGGCCAGGCCTGGGACGACGAACTCGAACCGTTTCGGCACGCGAGCGACTTCGCCCCTGTGGTCTGGTTGCACCAGGTGGGGTAGCAGACGGCCGAAGGCGGGAGCGGCGTCACGCGCGAGAGTTGGCGGGCTTCCCCGGCATTCGCGAAGGCGAAGCTCCCGGCCTTCGGTATTGCACCCGTTGCCCGGGTACCGAGCAGCTACACGCTGCGGAACGCTATGACGGCGTTGTGTCCGCCGAACCCGAACGAGTTGCTAATCGCCAGGAGGTCACCGGAGCCCAGCGCGCGTGGCGCGGTCACGACATCCAATGGGATCTCGGGGTCTTGGTGGGTCAGGTTGATCGTCGGCGGGGCTGTGCGCTCGTGCAACGCCATCACGGTGAAGTACGCTTCGATTGCGCCCGCACCGCCGAGCAGGTGACCCGTTGACGCCTTCGTCGCAGACACCGGGATGCCGTCGAGGAAGTCGCCGAAAACGCGGCGCAGCGCGTTGTATTCGGCGATGTCTCCGACCGGCGTACTCGTTGCGTGCGCGTTGATATGGTTGACTTCGGCAAGGGATGCGCCGGAGTGCTCGATCGCGGCGAGCATCGCACGCGCGGCCGCCGAGCCCTCCGGATCGGGTGCGGTGATGTGATACGCATCGCTGGTGACGGAGCCACCGACCAGCTCGGCGTAGATCTTCGCGCCGCGCGCCTTTGCGTGCTCTTCGGTTTCGAGCACGAGTGCGGCAGCGCCCTCACCGAGCACGAAACCGTCACGCGATACGTCGTATGGGCGCGACGCGGTGGTCGGCGAGTCGTTGCGCTTGGACAGCGCCTGCATGGCTGCGAACGACGCGATCGGCAATGGATGAATCGCCGCCTCCGACCCACCCGCAATGATCACGTCGGCAAGACCCTGTTGCAGGTGATCGTACGCATTCGCAATCGACTCGGTGCTCGACGCACACGCCGAAACAACCGTGCGGATGCCTGCTCGAGCGTGCAGATCCATTCCGATTGCGGCGCCGGGCCCGTTCGGCATCAACATCGGCACGGTCATCGGCAGAACACGACGTGGCCCGCGCTCGCGCAGCGTGTCCCAGGCGTCCAACAAGGTCCAGACCCCGCCGATTCCCGTCGCCCAGTCGATCGCGAGCCGCTCCGGTTCGAGTTCAGGGGCACCGGCATCCAACCACGCCTCCCGGCCCGCGATCAGCGCGAACTGACTCGATGGATCGAGTCGCTTGAGTTCGTGCCGTTGCAGAACATCTGCTGCGGCCACCTTTGCCTGCGCCGCAAACGTGACCGGAAGGTCGTTCTTGGCGACCCATTCCTGCGTCAGAGTAGACATGCCGGACTCACCGGCCAACAGCGCACTCCAACTCTCCGGCGCTGTACCGCCGAGCGGCGACGTTGCACCGACACCGGTGACGACGATCTTTTTGGTCATAACGAATTCTCCGAGGATCATGCAAATACCTGCCGCGGAAATTCCGCGGTCGGGAAACACGTGGGGCCGGCGCGATTTGATCAAGCACACTGTGCCAGTGCACAAAGCGCCTGAGGTGCGGCGCCGGCCGCACGGAAGCGCCTTGCTAGACCTGCGCCTTGACGATGAATTCCACGGCGTCTCCGACAGTCTTGAGGTTCTTAACCTCTTCGTCGGGGATCTTCACGTCGAACTTGTCCTCGGCGTTGACCACGATGGTCATCATCGAGATGGAGTCGATGTCGAGGTCGTCGGTGAACGACTTGCCCAGCTCAACCGTGTCGGTTGCAATGCCGGTCTCGTCGTTGATGAGTTCGGCCAGGCCGGCAAGAACTTCTTCGGTGGACAATGCCATGTTGTTTCTCCTTGGTGGGTGTCGTTTGACCGTTGAATAGTTTACGGGAGTACGACGACCTGCGCGCCGTACACCAGACCGGCCCCGAAGCCGATCTGCAGCGCGAGGCCGCCGCTGAGCTCAGGGTGCCCCTGCAACAGTCGATGGGTCGCTAACGGAATGGAGGCGGCCGAGGTGTTGCCGGTCGTCTCAATGTCACGGGCGATGATCACCGTACTGGGCAGCTTGAGTTGCTTCGCAAACTCGTCGACGATACGCATGTTTGCCTGATGGGGAATGAACGCCGCGAGGTCGGCCGCAGTGATTCCGGCAACCTCGAGGGCTCTGCGAGCGACTTTCGCCATGTCCCAAACCGCCCACCGGAAGACGGTCTGACCCTCCTGCCGAAGCGTCGGCCACTCGGCCTCGCCGTCACGAAATTGGGTCAACGTTGCGTTCATGCCGACAGCGTCCGCACGTGAACCGTCCGACCCCCAGACCGTCGGCGCAATGCCGGGTGTCTCGCTCGGCCCGATTACCGTGGCACCTGCGCCGTCACCAAGGAGGAACGAGATCGACCGGTCTGTCGGATCGACGACGTCGGAGAGTTTCTCCGCACCGACCACCAGCGCATAGTGCGCCGCGCCACTTCGGATCAGCGCATCCGCTTGTGCAATCGCATATGCATAGCCTGCACAAGCGGCGTTGACATCGTAGGCGGCCGCGGGATTCGCTCCGACCCGGTCGGCGACGACGGCGGACATCGACGGGGTCTGCTGCACATTGCTGATCGTCGCGATGATGACGAGATCGATATCCTCCGGTGCGATGCCGGATTTCTCGATCGCCTCGCGAGCAGCGTCGGTTGCCAGGTCGACGGCGAGGATCTGCTTCGACGCACGACGTCGGGTGACGATCCCGGTGCGCTGCTGGATCCACTCGTCAGACGAGTTGATCGGGCCGACGATGTCGTCGTTGGAGACGCTCAGGTCGCCACGGGCAGCACCGAATGCGAGCATCCGGGTGAATTCAGGGCCGTGGCTCTGTTGAAGAACGGGTTGGGTCATGTTCTGGAAAGTCTCTCTCGCGCGGCGATCAGGCGAACTGATCGAACAGTTCGATGGCCGCGGGCAGATCCTCCGGCGTCTTGATCGCCACCGTCGGAACTCCTTTGAGTCCTCGTTTGGCGAGTCCGGTCAGGGCGCCGGCAGGCGCAAGCTCAACCACGCCGGTGACTCCGGCAGCGGAGAACGCGGCCATGCACAAATCCCAGCGTACGGGGGATGCCACCTGACCGACGACCAATTCCAGGAATCTCGCACCGGATTCCACTTTCGATCCGTCATTGTTCGTCCAGATGCGCAGGTCGGGGTCGCTGGTCTCGAATGCACCCGCCGCTCCGGCCAGCCAGTCGCGTGCGGGCTCCATGTAGTGCGTGTGGAACGCCCCTGCCACCTGCAGTGGCACGACCCGCGTGCCGCGCAACGGCTCATCGGCCAGCCGCGCGAGCGCGTCGATGGCCCCCGCCACGACGATCTGACCGCCGCCGTTGTAATTGGCGGGCTCAAGGCCGAACGTCTTGACGTGGGCGACGACCGCGTCTTGATCGCCACCAAGCACGGCGCTCATGCCCGTTGGTGTTGCAGCAGCAGCCTGCGCCATCGCTACGGCGCGCTCGCTCACGAACTGCAGAGCGTCTGGTTCGCTGAGGATCCCGGAACCGGCCGCTGCCGCGATCTCACCGACGGAATGGCCGGCGATGCCGCCGATCCGGCCATGCGCGCCCGCGCTCAGCAGCGCATGCAGGGCGATGAGGCTTGCTCCAACGATCAACGGCTGAGCGACTGCCGTGTCCCGGATCGTGTCGGCGTCAGAAACGGTTCCGTGCGTGATCAGGTCGAGGCCCGCCGCATCAGAAAACTCTCCCAGCAGTGTGCGCGCCGTCGGATCGGAAAGCCAGGGCTCGAGAAAACCGGGAGTTTGGGAGCCCTGACCTGGGCAGACAACAACAATCACCGTACTAGTCTGCCAAGAGCGGTGGAATCCAGGGTGTCGACACTCTCACAGTTGTGGGCCAAAGCTTTGTCGATGTCACACAGAACGGTAGTGCGCTTCGGCTTCGCTCAGCGACTGGAAGCTCAGCGGCCGGAAGCTCAGTGACCGGGGTCTCAGCGACTGGGACGGCGTTTGATCGGGGCGTCCGGCTCATTGATGGAGCCGACGATCAGCGCCGCCTGCAGGATCAGCGCTTCACGGGCACCAGTGGCATCCCAGCCGATCACGTCGGTCACACGCTTCAGCCGGTAGCGCACCGTGTTGGGGTGAACGAACAGTTCGCGTGCCGTCGCCTCGAGCGAGCGGCCATTGTCCAGGTAGCACCAGAGAGTTGTCAGCAGTTCCGTCGAGTGCGCTTTGAGCGGCTTGTAGATGCGATTGATCAGCGTTGCGCGCGCCAGGCCGTCGCCGGCGAGAGCGCGTTCGGGAAGTAGATCGTCTGCGTGAACGGGGCGCGGGCAATTGCGCCAACCCTTTGCCACGGCGAATCCGGCAAGCGCTGCTTTCGCGCTCTTCGACGCGTCCACGAGTGTCGGCACCTCGTGGCCGAGCACCAGGTGGCCTTGGCCGAATCCGGGCTCCAACTGCGCGGCAATATCGAGGAAGTTGACCAGCGGTTCTGCGCCGATGGCGTCGTCCTGCTCCTCCGAGCTCGGGCGTGCCCTCCCGATCACGAGTACGAGTCTGCTGCCTTGCACTCCGATCAGCACATCGGCAGACATGTGTCTGGCAGTACGGCGCAGTTGGTCGACATCGAGAACGGGCGGGGTGGTCCCCACCAAGACGCTCACCTCGCCGTGACCGTGCCAGCCGAGTGCCGCAATGCGGCTCGGCAACTCGTCGTCGTATTCGCCGGTCAGGATCGAGTCGACGACGAGCGCCTCGAGGCGGGCATCCCAAAGCCCGCGTGCCTCGGCGGCGCGAGCATAGACATCCGCTGCCGCGAACGCGATCTCACGCGAGTACAGGAGGATCGCCTCGCGGAGTAGCTCACCGCCGTCTTTGACGCGATCCTCGACGACCTCGACCGTGACCCGGATCAGCTGGAGCGTCTGCTGCAGCGTGACGGAGCGCAGCAATTCGCGCGGCGCGGCACCGAAGACATCCGCCGCGATCCACGGGGTCGAACGCGGGTCGTCGAACCATGAGATGAACGACGTGATGCCGGCCTGCGCGACCAAGCCGACGGCGGAGCGTCGGCCGGGCGGCATGTCGCCATACCAGGGCAGTGTGTCCTCAAGCCGCTTGAGCGTGGCGGTGGCTAGCTCCCCGGAGATTTTACGCAGCCAGGCGAGCGTCTCTTCCTTAGTTTTCGGCACCTGTTGTACGCGCCGTCAGCTCTCGCCGCCGGCTGAGCCGGTTGTGCCCGCTGTGACATCGAACAGCCGGTAGCGGTCGATAGCCTGAGCGGGCAGCGAAGGATCCACCTGACCGCGTGCGGCAAGCAACTCCAGGGTGCGCACGACCAGCGATGGGCCGTCGATCTTGAAGAAGCGCCGCGCGGCCGCGCGGGTGTCTGAGAAACCGAAACCATCAGCCCCGAGCGACGCGAAGTCACCGGGAACGAACTGGCGAACCTGATCCGGAACGGCGTGCATGTAGTCGCTCACCGCGACGAACGGTCCCTGAGCGTCTGCCAGTGTGCGGGTCAGGTAAGGTACGACTCTCTCCGCGCTCGGATTCAGGAAGTTGTGGCTCTCGGCGGCGAGACCGTCTCTGCGCAACTCACTCCACGAGGTGACGGACCAGACATCCGCTGAGACGCCCCAGTCCGCCGCAAGCAGCCGCTGCGCTTCGAGTGCCCAGCCGACGGCGACTCCGGATGCCAGCAGTTGCGACTTCGGCCCGTCGTTCATCGCATGACGCAGCTTGTAAATGCCGCGTACCACCCCGTCGACATCGAGTCCTTCCGGCTCGGCGGGGTGAACGATGGGCTCGTTGTAAACGGTGATGTAGTACATGACGTTCGGATCAGGGCGTGTGCCGCCATACATGCGCTCCAGCCCGCTGCGCACGATGTGGCCGATCTCATAGCCGTATGCAGGGTCGTAGGAAACGACGGCCGGGTTCGTCGAGGCCAGCAGCGGCGAATGACCGTCCGCGTGTTGCAGACCTTCGCCGGTCAGTGTGGTTCGACCGGCGGTTGCGCCCATGATGAAGCCGCGGGCCATTTGATCGCCCGCAGCCCAGAAGGCGTCGCCGGTGCGTTGGAACCCGAACATCGAATAGAACACGTAGACCGGGATCAGCACTTCGCCCTGCGTCGAATACGATGTGCCAACCGCGGTGAAGGCGGCTGCTGCGCCGGCCTCGTTGATGCCGACGTGGATGATCTGGCCCTGCGGGCTCTCCTTGTAGGCAAGGAGAAGCTCGCGGTCGACCGACGTGTAGTGCTGCCCGCTCGGGTTGTAAATCTTTGCGCTCGGAAAGAAGGCGTCGATACCGAACGTGCGCGCTTCGTCTGGGATGATCGGCACGATGCGGTGGCCGAAGTCCTTCGATCGCAACAGCTCCTTCAGCAGGCGCACGAAGGCCATCGTCGTGGCGATCTCCTGTGTTCCGGAGCCCTTCTTCGCAAGCGCATAGGTGCCGTCGTTCGGCAGAGGAACCGGCGCATGGTGTGTGCGTCGCTCGGGAATGTACCCTCCGAGCAGGCGCCTGCGCTCTTGGAGATACTGGATCGTCTCATCCTGCTCACCGGGATTGTAGTACGGCGGAAGGTAGGGGTTTTCCTCGAGTTGCGCATCCGAGATCGGAATGTGCATCGCGTCTCGGAATGTCTTCAGGTTCTCGAGCGTCATCTTCTTCATCTGATGGGTCGCATTGCGACCTTCGAAGCTAGGCCCGAGGCCATAGCCCTTGACGGTCTTCGCGATGATCACCGTCGGTTGGCCCCTGTGTTGAAGTGCGGCTTGGAACGCCGCGTAGACCTTGCGGTAGTCGTGGCCGCCGCGCTTCAAGTTCCACAGGTCTTGATCGGAGTAGCCGGTGACCATTTCGAGTGTGCGCGGGTCACGGCCGAAGAAGTGCTCGCGCACGTAGGCGCCGTTTTCGGCCTTGTACGTTTGGTAGTCACCGTCGGGCGTTACGTTCATCAGGTTGACCAGCGCACCTTCGGTGTCGCGATCAAGCAGGACATCCCATTCGCGGCCCCAGATCACCTTGATGACGTTCCAGCCCGCACCGCGGAAGAAGCTCTCGAGCTCCTGGATGATCTTTCCGTTTCCGCGCACCGGGCCGTCGAGGCGTTGGAGATTGGCGTTGATGACGAAGGTCAGGTTGTCCAGGCCCTCGTTTGCGGCAACCTGCAGTTGGCCGCGACTCTCGACCTCGTCCATCTCACCGTCACCGAGGAACGCCCAGACGTGTTGGTCTGAGGCGTCCTTGATGCCGCGGTGCGTGAGGTACTGGTTCAGTTGCGCCTGGTAGATCGCGTTGATCGGGCCGAGCCCCATCGAGACGGTCGGGAACTGCCAGAAGTCCGGCATCAGCCGGGGGTGCGGGTAGGAGGACAGTCCGTTGGGCGCGTGCGACTTCTCCTGCCGGAAGCCGTCCAGTTGGTCGCTGCTCAGCCGACCTTCGAGGAAGGCCCGTGCATAAATTCCGGGGGATGCGTGCCCCTGGATGAAGATCTGGTCGCCGCCGCCCGCGTGATCTTGGCCCCGGAAGAAGTGGTTGAAGCCGACCTCATAGAGCGCAGCGCTGGAGGCATAGGTGGAAATATGGCCGCCGACCGCGATACCCGGGCGCTGCGCGCGGTGCACCTGAATGGCGGCGTTCCAGCGGATCCAAGCCCGATAACGACGTTCGAGCGCTTCATCGCCGGGAAAGTCGGGCTCGTTCTCGGGAGAGATCGTGTTGATATAGTCCGTCGTCGGAACCATCGGCACGTTCAGTTGCAGCTCTTTCGAGCGCTTGAGCAGGCTGAGCATGATCTCGCGGGCTCGACCGCGGCCCTCAGCGGCGACGATGGCGTCGAGCGATTCCTGCCACTCTGCGGTCTCTTCCGGATCCGTATCGACGTAATTCACCGAATACGGATCCTGATCGTTGACGGTCACCTCGACCTCTTTCTTGTGTGGGTTAGATCGGGAATCGGGCACTGGATTTGTCGGGTTTCGACAGAAAGGCACCGAACGTCAGCCTAGTCATAGTTCTCGCGTCGTGGAGTGGTGTTGAGCGGCCGTTCCTGGTGATCCTCAACGAACCGGTCTAGGCTGTCAGTTTGTGCCTGGCGACGGTCAGCCGGGTCCGCATGAAAGGACGCACGATGGCCCTGGAGAACGACACGCTCGCTCCCGACTTCGAACTTGCCAACCAATTCGGTGAGCCGATCCGGCTCAGCGATTTCGCCGGGCGCAAGGCGGTGGCGCTCGTCTTCTTTCCTTTCGCGTTCTCCGGCACGTGCACCGGCGAGCTGTGCGAACTGCGTGACAACGTGGAGCTGTTCGCGGCTGAGGGCGTTGAGCTGCTGGGCATTTCCGTCGACTCGAAATACTCCCTGCGCGCGTGGGCCGAACAGGAGGGTTACAATTTCTCGCTGCTGGCGGACTTCTGGCCGCACGGCCAGGTCGCCAAAGAATACGGCGTGTTCCTCGAAGACAAGGGATTCGCGAATCGCGCGACCTTCCTGATCGACGCTGGTGGCGTCATCCGCGAGAGTTTCATCACCGCGCCGGGCGAGGCGCGCTCCCTCGACGCATACCGCGCCGCATTGGAGGAACTGCACGCGGCGTAACGAACGGATGCTGTTACGCTTACTTCGCATCACGCGCACCGTCGTGCACGCGAAGGGCCTTTAGCTCAGCTGGTAGAGCGCCACGTTTACACCGTGGATGTCATCGGTTCGATCCCGGTAGGGCCCACAGGAGAGCCTTCACCTGTCATCAGCCACACTTTGTCCACGCGAGTGCGCATGACGATACTTGCGACGACTTTGACGAAGTCGCGGGGATTCTTCCCCGTTTCGTAACCGCTCCACGTGTTCTGCGTGAGGCCGCATTCGCGCTCCGCTTCGCTCAGGTTCCATCCCATGCGCCACCGGACCAGTGCAAGGCGCGCGCCAAAAGCGCTGACATCGGGAATCCAGTTGGAAGCCAACTCTGCATTTGACATGCCATATATATGATGCATATCGCATATTCCGCGCAAGATTGAAATTGTAAGTGCATTACATCTCGGGCTTCGTATTACAAATCATGTGCAGCGGTGCGACGGTTCTCGTATGTCGAATCAAGATGTGAACACCACAACTCGCGAAGTATCGAACGGATGAGCTGGCCGCGCCTGCGCACGCAACTGATCACCTTTGATGCCGCTTGTTCATCCTGTAGCGCCGGCCACGTAGTCACCCTCGGCGATGAGGTCGGCGGACGAGTAACTCATGCGGCGTCGTGGAAGACGAGGGCGAGCGTGTGCCGTTCACCGGAGCGAACGGCGGAGACGCCGTGCCGCACTGGCGCGGCTGACCAGCCACGCGCGGACTGCACGGGGCGCTCACGAGTGGTGAACACGTAGCCGTGACCGTGCGGGAGCAGCGTTGCGGTTCCCCTCGACTGCGCTCGGGGGCGCTGTTCGAGCAGTATGAATTCGCCGCCGATGTGGTCAACGCCGGGCTCGTTCAGGTTGATGACGACCTGGAGCGGGAACACGAGGTCTCCGTAGAGGTCGCGGTGCAGTGCGTTCCAATCCTTCTCGCAGTACTTCAGCAGGATCGCCGTCGACTTGGTCTGGCCGGCGTCGTGGCACATGTCGAGCCACTCGTCGAGTGTGTCAGGCCACGGGGAGGGCCTTCCGAGCTTGGTCCACCAATCGCGCGCGATCGGCAGCAGTCGAGGGTACAGCGCCTGCTTGAGCCGTTCGATCGGTTCAGGATAGGGGGCGTGGAAATACCGGTACTGACCCTCGCCGAAGCGGTGGCGACCCATGTTGATCGTGCTGCGGAACACTTCATCGCTTGCGTAGAGCTCCCGGAACGCGACGGTCTCGTCCGGCGTCAGGAGCTGCGGCAGGAGTGCTCCGCCGTACTCGTTGATTTCGTCGGCAACGGCCGACCAATCCGCTGACTCGACGCGGCCTAGCCACGGGTCGGTCGCCTGATTCTTCTTCTCATTGGTTGTCATGCTGCAGCTCCAGTTCGAGCAGGGCGTTTTGACGTCCAGGCCGCCGATGGAGCCGCCGAGCGAGCACTGGCGCGGACAGTCGCTTCATCGTCATCGGGTTGAATACGGCCAAGGCGAGTCTTTCGCGAGATCCGTTAGAACAATCGTCCCGCCCTCACCTGGGCGGGCTCCTCCAACTCCAACAAGGCCTGCTTGCGCTTCAGCCCACCGGCGTAGCCCGTGAGTTTGCCGTTCGCGCCGAGCACGCGGTGGCACGGCACGTAGATGCACAGCGGGTTCGCACCTACGGCCTGCCCGACACGGTAAGACAGCGACTTATCTCCGAGGCGTTCCGCGATCGCGCCGTAGGTGGTCGTCTCACCGAACTGCACTTCCGCCACGATGCTCCACACGGCATGCTGGAAGGCGTCGCCAGTCGCGTCGAATGGAAGATCGAACTCATGTCGCGCGCCAGCCAGGTACTCGTGGAGCTGCCCCGCCGCATCCGCGAGAAGTACATCGTCCGCGGCAGCGACCTCTCGGCCAAACGTCTCCGCCGCCGGCCGCCGAACGTGATGGCGGAAGTAGAGGCCGGTGATCGCGTCGCCGAAAGCGACGATCGTGACCTGTCCGAGCGTGGTGTCTACCGTCGCGTGTCGTGCGCTCATTGCTGTTCCCTTCTCCCGGTGTCTTGTCTCTTCATGTCTTGAAGACGCGCCCGGAGATCGGAACGTGAGATGGGCATCGACATCAGTTTCCGCGGTTGTCGTAGCGCTTGCCGTTGAGTGCGCCGAGAGAAATCGGGCGATGAGCAATCGGGCGATGAGCAACCGGGTGATGAACGCGAGTGACGAGGCGGAGAAGCACTGTCGCAGGCCGCATGAGACCTACCCCGGGCATCCGATGTGTAGATGACGAGCGTTAGAAAGATTTCCGAGCTACTGCGGCGGAGAACGCACGAGACGAATCGAAGAATGAACGTAGAAGACGACCAGCACAGCGTCAACGACAGTGTTCAGGAAATTGGAGAACTCATAGCCGGGCGCCCGTGATGCCGTGCCGAAGACGTCAAGCGTGACGCTCAGAGTGAGGAGAGAGCCGATCACGAGTCCCGCGGTCGGGCGCGCGGTCATCCGCCACCAGGCCCGGGGCGGCTCCACGGGCTCGCCTGCACCGCGAAATGAGCGCGCTCCGCCGAAGTAGAGCAGCAGAGTCACCGCGTTGGAAAGGATAGCGGCGACGGGCGTCGGCAAGAAGCGCGAAAACACGAAACCGTTCAACGTTGTTGCCAGCACGACAGCAACGACGATGTACGCGACCTTCCAGCGTGTCTTGCGGATTCGAAGCATGGCACAAACCTATCGGCCGCAACGGGGTGGTCGCGGTGGCAAGACGATCGCGGATTATGAGAGCAGCACCTCAGCTATTGCCGTTTTGGCTGCCGCCCGAGGGCGGCCGCCGAACGTGCTCACGCAGCCGGTCGGACCCTTCACTGAAATCACGATCGTGCTGGCGGTCAATACGTTGGAACTGGACGCCGCATGCGCGACGACGCATGCACCGACACTGAGGTCAGACGCTGAAGCGGACACACTTTGCGACAGTTTTGTCGAAGTGGACACCGGAAACCGCCGCGGCCGCAGAACACGCCGTCAGTGCCATCGCTGCCGCGATCACAATCGTGACCGCAACGCCTGCCTGCTTCAGCCGATGAGTTTGTGCATGCATTCGCCTTCTCCGTGAACGATGCCGGGGCGTTCCGTGCGCGGCACGTTCCTGAATGGCGTGTTCGCATCGGTCAATGGTGCTACCGGCGTCGCCGAGCCTAACTTCGGTGCCTTGGCGCTGCCTAGCGTCAAGCTCTCAACGCGTTGGATGCGGAGATACTCAGCACCGAGCCGTGGATTCCACCCGGATCACTCAACCTTCCAACCCCAAACGGATGCGTCTGGGCATCGCGTGCACCACGATCGCATGCGACTCCATGATGAGTTCGCGCACGTGATCGGGCGGCACCCGACCGTTCAGGGCTACTGTCACCCAGTGCTTTTTGTTCATGTGATAGCCGGGAGTAATGCCGTCGACGCTCGCGATCAATCGCGGCACGTTCTCGGGGAGCGCCTTCAGCGTGATCGTCGGCACGGGCGCACCGGGAGTGTCAATGGCGAAGATCTTGCCAGCCACTTTGTGCACGCGGGTCTCCGGCCCGAACGGGTATTCTTCGACGGCACCGTTCAGCTCGATCAAGAATGCGGACAATTCATCGGGATCCATGGCACCCATTGTGCGGCAGAGCTGTGACATTCGGTGCGGGCGCTTCAGTGGGTGGCCTGCGGTGCACACTCAATCAATGCCCGACGTGGAATACTGAGTGACATGGAAACCGTTATCTGGTCGGCACTCGGCACCTTCGGCATCGTCGGATTGATTTTGGGCATCATAGCCGCCGTCGCAATGATCAAGTCTCCGTACCGCGATCGGTAGGTGGATGCGGTCAACTCGGCAGTTCGTCGTCCTCTTCGGGCGCATGGTCCTTTTCGGGCGCCTGAGTCGCGACAGGCGGTAATGCTCGCGGCGCGGCCGTTACTTCTCGCGCTGAAGAGCCGGCAGCAGAGGTCAGCGCGCCGCCAGAGGCGAATCCCCACCGACTCAATGGTATGTAGCCGTCTATGAGTTCGTCTTCCGACTCCTCGTCCGTGAACGGCTTTGCGGCCTGCTTTCGCACGCGTTCTGCGGCTCGCGCTTGCTCGGCGGGGTCGTCCGCATTCAGACGGCGGGTCTCATTGCGGATCGCTCGCGCAAGGATGAAGAAGGCGATGAACACGAACAAGAGCCATTGGCCCACATACGAGTAGTGATAGCCGACACCTTCGGTCGGGGCTGTCGGCTGGATCGGCGTCAACTCCTTCGAAGCAGCGGGCGTCTGCGTGTCGAGCACGCCATAGGCACTGGTCTGCACGGCACCGCCGACGCGCTGTTGGATTTGGGCCAGGTCGATGGATTGAATCTGGCCGCTGGCGCCGGAGCCGCTGCCTTTCGCCGCTTCGCTTGGACGCAGACGCAGGACGACACTGACCTCGCCGCCAGGCGGGGCCGGGTTCGAGGCGGGCACGGTTAGATCAGCAGTCGACGGCGCTGTCCAGCCACGGTCCACCATGATGGTCGCCCCATCATCGGTTCGCAGCGGCGTCAGGACTTCGAACCCGATGTTCCCGTCGAGGAACCGATTACGCACAATCAACTGCTCATTCGCATCGTATCTGCCGGTCGCACTGACGCGCTGCCAGTTCTGACCGCTGTGATAGCGCGCACCGGTGGGCAGGGCTTGCGACAGCGGTACAGGGGTCGCGTTGAAGTTCGTGTTCACGATCGCGTTGTCCGTGGAAGCCTGCCGCCCACGGTCGAACTGCCAGAGCGCGAGACCGCAGCAGATCAGTGCGAAGGCGACCGCCAGCGCGATGTAAGCGATCCAGCGACCCGTTCGCAGAAACTGCCTACCTGTGAGCCCCTCCGTGACGGTGTCGTACACCGCCGCCGGCTTTGCCAGAGCGCCTCCGCCCGGCAGGCGGGCAACATCGCGCGAGCCGCGCTGTGCCAGCGTGGTTCGTGGTCGATTTTCCGTCACAGGCTGCTCGGATTCATTGACTCGGATTCATTGGCGTGGCTGATCTGCTGATGCCTCGCAAGAGGACCTTTACTCTCAGATTACTGTGCCTGGCTGGGGGAGGGCCCCGCCAGGGCGTCCGAATTCAGCGTTCATACCGTAAGAATCGGTATGGCAGGCCCGTTGTGGAACTGCGCCAACCTTCTGCCGGGTCTGTCGTGCGGATGGTCCAATCCAGCGCCACCAGAGGGGCATGGGTGTCGCCATCGAAGACGGCATCGATCTCGGTGACCTCCAGCACGTCTGCGATGCCGATCGTTGCAGCGTACAGTTGCCCGCCGCCGATGATCCACACGTCGGAATCGGCAGCCTCGATCGCTTCGTCGATAGAGTGCGCGACGGTTGCACCAACGGCGCACCACGAGGTATCTCGCGTGACGACGATGTTCGAGCGCCCTGGCAACGGCCGGTATCGAGCAGGCAACGAGTCCCAGGTGCGTCGTCCCATGATCACTGCGCCGCTGCCCGTGATCGCACGAAAGTGCCGAGAGTCTTCGGGCACGTGCCAGGGCATGACTCCCTGCCGCCCGATCACGCCGCCGCGCGCCTGCGCCCAAATCAAGCCGATCGTCATGCTGCGGCGAACCTCACACTGCAACAGCGGCGCGAATGGCCGGGTGATGCTGATAGTCGACGAGTTCGAAGTCCTCGTAACGGTAGTCGAAGATGCTTTCCGGGTGAGACAGAATTCGCAGCGTCGGTGCCGGATACGGGTCGCGAGTCAACTGCTCCGTCACCTGGTCGAGGTGGTTGTCATAGATGTGACAGTCACCGCCAGTCCAGACGAATTCGCCGGGTTCGAGGCCAGCCTGGTCGGCGACCATCAGCGTCAGCAGCGCGTAACTGGCGATATTGAAGGGCACGCCGAGAAACAGGTCGGCGCTGCGTTGGTAGAGCTGGCAAGACAGCTTGCCGTCGGCGACATAAAACTGGAATAGCGCGTGGCAGGGTGCGAGTGCCATTTTGGAAATCTCGGACACGTTCCATGCCGAAACGAGCATACGTCGGGAATCGGGGTCGCGGCGCAGAGTGTCGATGACCTGGGTGATCTGGTCGATGTGCCCACCATCCGGTGTCGGCCAGGATCGCCACTGCACGCCGTAGACGGGACCGAGTTCGCCAGCGGCATCCGCCCACTCGTCCCAGATCGTTACTCCATTCTCGCGAAGCCACGCGACGTTGCTGTCGCCTCGCAGGAACCAGAGCAACTCATACGCGATCGACTTGAAATGCACCCGCTTCGTGGTGATCAGCGGGAACCCCTGGGCCAGGTCGAATCGCAACTGTCGGCCGAATACGCTGCGCGTGCCCGTGCCGGTGCGGTCGGACTTCCGCGACCCGTTCGCCAGTGTGTCGCGCAGCAGGTCTTCGTATGGTGTGGTGATCGAATCAGTCATCGTTTCGATGTTACGTGCTCCGCAGCAGGGAATCCGCAGGCGCGAGCAAGTAGGCTCAGTGCGTGAGCGAAACCGTGGCATCCGTGCGGGCTGTGACCGAACACCTGTGGCCATCGTCCGGCACAGAGGCATGGGACGCGCCCGGGCTGCTCAGCGGCGCGTTGGATGCTCCGGTCGCGAGCATTCATCTGGCTGTCGACGCGGTCGCAGACACTGTCGCGGAGGCGATCGATGGGGCAGCAGACCTGCTGTTGGTGCACCACCCTCTGCTGTTGCGCGGTGTCACCAGCGTCGCGGAGGACCGGTACAAAGGCGCCCTTTTGGCGCGACTGATCAGAGCCGATTGCGCGCTGATCGCCGCCCACACCAATGCGGACGTGGTCGCACACGGCACGTCCGCGGTGTTCGCCGACCTGCTCGGGTTGACGAACACCAGGCCGATCGCGTCGGCCGGCGCTGCGAATGGCGAAACCGGTATCGGACGAATCGGCGCTCTTACCGAGGCAACCACTCTAGGCCGGCTCGCGCAGCGGATTGCGGAGTTGCTGCCGGCGACCGCGAGCGGGGTGCGCGCGGCTGGGGAATTCGAACGACCGGTGCGAGTTGTGGCGCTATGCGCCGGAGCGGGGGATGCCTATCTGGCCGACCCAGCAGTGCGAGCGGCGGATGTCTACATCACCTCAGACTTGCGTCACCATCCGGCGTCTGAAGCCCGTGAGCAAGCGCTGATCGGCGACGGCCCTGCACTCATCGACGTTTCGCACTGGGCCAGCGAGTGGCTGTGGCTGCAGACCGCGGCCGATCAATTGCGCAGCGCCCTACCGAATGCGACGATAACGGTCAGTGAGCTGCGCACCGACCCGTGGGATTTTGCGATCGTTCAATAGGTGCCATTCACATGCGGCCCGCCCGCGCTGCCGGCGACGCATGACTGCTGCACACCCGAAGTCGAGAGTTGAGGAACCGTGAAGGCCAGCCCCCAGGAGCAACAAGAGCTGCTTCGATTGCAAGCGTTAGACACCCGCCTTTCCCAACTCGACCACAATCTGAAGATGTTGCCGCAGCACGGTGCTCTCGCACAGTTGACCGCTCCCATGGACTCGGTACGCCAACGGCAGGCGGAGGCCGCCGGTCGGCGCGAGGACGCGCAGACCGAGTTGGGCCGGATCGAATCGGATGTCGCCGTCGTCGAGGCACGAATGGCCCGTGATGCGGATCGCCTGCAGCAGACGGCTTCGATGAAAGACGTCGAGGCGCTCGAAGCGGAAATCAGTGCGCTCACGAAGCGTCGAACCGACTTGGAAGACATCGAACTCACCGTCATGGAACGCATCGAGGGAATCGACGCAGAACTCGCCGGAATTGCCGCGGAGCGTGTAGTGCTCGACGAGCAGGTCGAGCAGCTGGAGTCTGCAAAGGGGGAGCAGCAGGTGGTGCTGGAGGCGGAGCGGGCCGCAGCATCCGCCGATCGTGCCGCGATCGCGGCGCAGCTACCGCAGGAACTGTTGGCGTTGTACGAGCGGCAACGTGGCCGCTACGGCATCGGTGCGGCTTTGTTGGTGCGTGGCGTATCGCTGGGCAGCAACGTCAAACTGACCGAGTCCGACCTGCAGGCTATCCGGGTCGCCGCGGATGACGACGTGGTGCTCTGCCCAGACAGTGGCGCCATCCTGATCAGGAACGAGGAGTCCGGTTTGTAGCCGGTAGGATTCAGTGCAGGAATGGGTCGGCAAGACGGTCGCGTCATCTCATTCGGATTTTCGAATTCGTGTCAGATGCCGAGGAACGTCCGGGCTCCACAGAGCAGGATGGTGGGTAACACCCACCCGGGGCAACCCGCGAGACAGTGCCACAGAAAGCAGACCGCCGCACGGCAACGTGCGGTAAGGGTGAAACGGTGGTGTAAGAGACCACCAGCGACCGGGGCGACCCGGCCGGCTCGGTAAACCTCGTCCGGAGCAAGGTCAGACAGGGAACAATGAGGCTGCTCGTCTCGTTCCCGGGTAGACCGCTAGAGGGCTGCGGCAACGTATGTCCCGAGATAGATGGCCGTCCACGGCGGAGCGTTCGCGCTTCGCCCGGACAGAACCCGGCGTAGCAGCCGGCCCATTCCCTTAGTCGTCGTCTTCGTCCGGCACGAACCGATAGCCCATGCCCGGCTCGGTCAGCAGATAACGCGGACGCGAGGGCTGCGGCTCGAGCTTCTTGCGCAGCTGCGCCAGATAGAGCCGCAGATAGCCGGTGTCGTTCGTGTATTGCGGCCCCCACACCTCAGTGAGCAACATCTGCCTGGTGACCAGCCGGCGCGGATTGCGCAGCAGCAGTTCCAGCATCCGCCACTCGGTCGGAGTCAGCCGAATGGTGACGTTTCCGTCGTCCGTGTGCTTCTGCGCCGACTTCGCGGCCAAGTCGACGGTCACCGGGCCCAGGTGCACGACCGGCTCATCCGCTGCGTTCGGCACGCGCCTGGTCAGAGCCCGGATGCGTGCGAGCAGCTCGTCTGCCGCGAACGGCTTGGTCACGTAGTCGTCTGCGCCGGCGTCCAGTGCATCGACCTTGTCAGCGGAGTCGGTGCGGCCAGACACGACGAGGATCGGCACCGTGCTCCAGCCGCGGAGCGCCTCGATCACTTGGGTGCCGGTGAGCCCGGGCATGCCGAGGTCCAGGATTACGAGCTCGGGGTGCTGTGTCGTGGCCGCATTGAGCGCTTCGGTGCCCGTGCGAGCGAGCACGATGTCGTAGCCGCGCGCCCGCAGCATCACCTGCAGCGCCCGAAGAATCTGCGTGTCGTCGTCTGCGATGAGGATCTTCACGCGCTCCCCCTTTCGCCCGCTACGGGGAGGGTGACGACCATGGTGAGGCCACCGCCCGGCGTGTCTTCTGTCGTGAGCGTGCCGCCCATGCCCTCGACGAATCCTTTTGACAGGGCGAGGCCAAGCCCGATTCCGCTGTCGTTGTCTGTGTCGCCGAGCCGTTGAAACGGAATGAAGATCTGATCTCTGCGTTCATCGGGAACGCCACGGCCCGAGTCGACGACGCGCACCTGGATGGTGCCGGCGAATTCGCTTGCACTGACGAGCGGATGCGTCCCGGCCGGTGAGAAGCGCAGCGCATTGCCCAGCAGATTGACCAGCACGCGCTGCAGGAGCACGGCGTCCGCCAGCGCTGGTCGCAGGTCGGTGGAGACGTCAAGCTCGACTGCGCCTGGCGGGAGCGCGAGTTCATCGAGCACGGCGGGCAACACATCGTCGATGGCGACAGGAGCGAGCGAGACCGCAAGCACTCCGGCTTGCACGCGGCTCACATCCAACAAATTGGTCACGAGGTCTGCAAGATTGGCGAGACTGACTTCTGCGGTGTCCAAGAGTTCCTGCCGATCGGCATCCGACCAGTCGACATCTCGTGAGGCGAGGCTCGTGACAGCGGCGGTCGCTGCTGCCAAGGGGCGTCGCAGGTCGTGGCCGACGGCGGCCAGCAGCGCACTGCGCACCCGGTCGGCTTCGGCCAGAGGCTCCATCTCGCGAGCGGCGTCACTGAGGTTCTGGTGTTCGAGGGCGGCGTCCAGCTGGGTGACGATCACCGCGAGCAGACGACGGTCTGCCGCCGCGAGGTCGCGGCCGGAGAGTTCGAGACGCGCCGAGTCTCCGACAGCCAGTGAGCTTGTGTGTGCTGCGTCTGCGGGCTCGCCGGACGCGAACAGCACGGTATCGCCGTCCATCAGGCGCACGCCGTTGAGCCCGAAGGCCTCCCGGGTGCGGGATACCAGCGCTTGCACGCTGCCTTCTCCGCGGATGACTCCGCCTGCCACGGTGGCGAGGAGTTCGGACTCCGCGGCGGCTCGAACGGCAGCTCTGCTGCGTCTGGCTGCTTGATCGACGACCAGGCTGACCAGCGCTGCAATGACGATGAACAGTGCGAGAGCGAGCAGATGAAGCGGCTTGCTGATCGTGATCGTGTAGAGCGGTTCGACGAAGAAGAAGTCGAGTGTGATCCCAGACAGCGCGGCCGCGAACAGTGCGGGCCAGACCCCGCCGACGAGGGCGACCAGAACGACGAGCAGCTGATAACTGAGAACGTCGCTGGTGATGGAGTCCGCGCTGCGAAACGAAGCGAGCAGTAAGGTCAGCAGGGGGCCGCCCAGCAGAGCAATGATCAGGCCGATCACCTGTCGGCGCAGTGTGAGCCCGCCGCCCAATCGTGGGAGGGCACCGCGTCCGCCGGCGGCCGCGTGCGAAACGATGTGCACGTCAATGTCGCCGGATTCTCGGATCACGGTCGATCCGATGCCCGGCCCGGTCAGCAGAGCGGCCAGCCGGGTTCTGCGGGAGACGCCGATCACCAGCTGCGTCGCGTTGCTCGCCTTGGCGAAATCGACGAGGGCACGGGGAACGTCGTCGCCGACCACTTGATGGTAGCTGCCGCCGAGTTGTTCGACGATTGCGCGCTGGGTGGCAAGTGCGCCGGGATTGGGGTCCCGAAGGCCGTCCTGACTCGTCACGTGCACGGCGAGCAGGTCGCCGCCGGATGCGCGTGCCGCGATTCGCGCCCCCCGTCGCACCAGCGTCTCGCCCTCCGGCCCGCCGGTCAAGGCGACCACGACGCGTTCCCGCGCCTCCCACTTGCTGTCGATGCCGTGCTCTGCGCGGTAGCGCTGCAGCGAGACATCGACTTCGTCTGCGAGCCAGAGCAACGCGAGTTCGCGCAGGGCGGTCAGGTTGCCGAGCCGGAAGTAGTTGGACAGGGCGGCGTCGATTCGACTGGCCGGATAGACGAGGCCGGCGCCGAGACGGTCGCGTAGCGCCTGCGGCGCCAGATCCACGACCTCGATCTGGTCGGCGCTGCGCAGCACCGCGTCGGGGATCGTCTCCTGTTGGGCCACCCCGGTGATCTGTTGCACCACATCGTTGAGAGACTGGATGTGCTGGATGTTCAGCGTGGAAACCACGTCGATACCAGCATCCAGCAGCGCATCCACGTCTTGCCAGCGCTTCTCGTGGGCAAGCCCCGGAGCATTGGTGTGAGCGAGCTCGTCAACCAGCGCGATCTCCGGCGCCCGGGCCAGCACGGCGGCCAGGTCCATGTCCGTCAGCTCGATTCCACGGTGTGCGACGGCGAGTCGAGGCACCACTTCGAGCCCGGCCAACATCGCCGCAGTTGCGTCGCGCCCGTGGGTTTCCACGAAGGCGACGACGACATCTTTGCCCTCATCGGCGAGACGGCGGCCTTCCTCCAGCATCGCGAACGTCTTGCCGACACCGGGGGCTGCACCGAGCAGAACCCGCAAACGACCTCTGCTCACCGTTTCTACCCCTTAGCCATTTCCGTTCGGATCCAGCTGTGCCAATGCCAGATTCAACTGCAGAACGTTGACGGTCGGTTCCCCGAGGTATCCGAGATCCCGTGGTTGAATCTTAGACTCGACCAGCTTCTTCACCACCGATTCGCTCAGGCCCCGCTTGGCTGCGACTGCCTTCACCTGGAGCAGAGCGTATGCCGGTGAGATCTGCGGGTCGAGGCCGGACCCGGATGCCGTGACAGCGTCCGGCGGGACCTGTGCGGCGGTAACCCCATCCAGTTTCTCGATGACCGCCTGACGCTGATCGATCGCCTTCGTGAGGTCCGGGTTGTTCGGCCCGAGGTTGCTGCCGGTCGACGCATTCGCGTCATAGTTCGCAGCAGACGGCCGAGATTGGAACCACTGTGCGAGCGGAACCCCTTTGTCGGTTGTGAAAGACTGCCCGATGAGGCTCGAGCCGATGACAGCGCCGCCGTTGACGCCTGCTGCGCTGATACGCGACCCGTTTGCCTGGGCCGGCATGGTCAACTGGCCGACTCCGGTCATGACAAGTGGATAAATGATTCCGAGAGCGGCGGTCATTACGAGCATGGCACGCAAGGCCACCCAGTATTGGCGAGAGGTGCCTCGCGCTGTGGCGTTCATGAAATGGTGTCCTAACGACTTTCTAAAATCCGGGGATCAGGCCGATGATGAGGTCGATGAGTTTGATGCCGATGAACGGGGCGATCAGGCCGCCCAGTCCGTAGATCAACAGGTTGCGGTTCAGCAACCGCGACGCTGAGGCCGGGCGGTAACGCACTCCGCGCAGTGACAGCGGGATCAGCAGCACGATGATGATCGCGTTGAAGATGACGGCGGAGAGGATCGCAGACGAGGGCGAATGCAACTGCATGATGTTCAGTGCCTGCAAACCGGGAAACACGCCGACGAACATCGCGGGAATGATCGCGAAGTATTTTGCCACATCGTTCGCGATCGAGAACGTGGTCAGTGCACCCCGTGTGATCAGCAACTGCTTGCCGATTCGCACGATGTCGATGAGCTTCGTCGGGTCGGAGTCGAGGTCGACCATGTTTCCGGCCTCTTTCGCAGCGGAGGTGCCCGTGTTCATCGCAACACCGACGTCGGCCTGGGCGAGCGCGGGCGCGTCGTTCGTGCCGTCTCCTGTCATGGCAACCAGGTTGCCGCCCTCTTGCTCGCGCCGAATCAGCACCAGCTTGTCTTCCGGTGTCGCCTCTGCGAGAAAATCGTCGACGCCGGCTTCCGCCGCGATGGCCTTCGCTGTGAGTGGGTTGTCACCGGTGACCATCACCGTGCGAATCCCCATCTTGCGCAGATCGGCGAACCTTTCGGCCAGCCCGGTCTTGACGATGTCCTTCAGATAGATCGCACCGAGAAGGCGGGCAACGCCATCCGCCGACCGAGTTGCAACGGCCAACGGTGTGCCGCCGACGGTCGAAATGCGCTCGATCTGAGCGTCGAGTTCGTGGCGCACATCGTCCGAGATCGCGCTCGTCGCTGCGACCCAGTCGATGACGGATGCCGCAGCTCCCTTTCTGATGCTGCTTCCGTCGCTGAAGTCCACACCGCTCATCCGGGTCTGCGCCGTGAACGGCACGATGTCGCCTGCCAGTTCGCCCGTGTGGGTGTAACCGAGACGTTCTGCGAGGGCAACGACGGATGCACCCTCCGGGGTCGGGTCGCTCAGTGAGGAGAGCGCTGCGGCTCGCACAAGGTCGTCTTGCGTCGTTGAACCGACCGGGATGAACTCATCAGCCTGCCGGTTTCCGTAGGTGATCGTTCCGGTCTTGTCGAGCAACAGCGTGGTGACGTCCCCGGCAGCCTCGACCGCGCGCCCTGACATCGCCAGAACGTTGCGCTGTACGAGCCGATCCATTCCGGCAATGCCGATCGCCGAAAGCAACGCACCGATCGTCGTCGGTATCAGACATACCAACAGGGCGACCAGCACGGCGACGCTCGGGGCTGCGTTCGCGAACCCGGCAGTCGGACCGAGCGCGAGCACCACGACCACGAAAATGATCGTCAGGCTCGCCAGCAGAATGTTCAGGGCGATCTCGTTCGGCGTCTTCTGCCGTGAGGCACCCTCGACCAGTTTGATCATGCGGTCGACGAACGTCTCGCCCGGCTTGCTGGTGATGCGAACGACGATGCGATCCGACAGCACACGGGTGCCGCCGGTCACAGCACTGCGGTCTCCTCCGGACTCACGCACCACCGGTGCGGACTCGCCGGTGATCGCGGATTCGTCGACGGATGCGATTCCCCAGATGATGTCTCCGTCGCCGGGGATCAGGTCGCCCGCCGTCACCACGACGATATCGCCGAGACGAAGGTCGCCGGACAGGGCCGGTGCGATCGTTGCACGTTCCGCACCAGCACCCGTATTCTCGTCGTAGTCCGCGACCACATTCGCGGTCGTCGTGGTGCGGGTTTTGCGCAGCGTGGCCGCTTGGGCCTTGCCGCGGCCTTCTGCGACGGACTCGGCGAGGGTGGCGAAGAGCACCGTGAGCCAGAGCCAGATCGCGATCGACCAGGTGAACGCGAGCGTCGCCGCACTACCCCCCGACGCTTGCCCGAGGAACGGCTGCGCAATGGCGATGACCGTGGTCAGGGCTGCGCCGAGTTCCACGATGAACATCACCGGGTTGTGCCACAGTTCTCGCGGATCCAACTTGCGGAACGCGCCGGGTAGCCCGCTGATGAGTTGACCGAGGCTGAAGGCCCTGCTCGACGGGTTCGGGCTCGACGATTTCGGGCTCGACGGCATCGGCGTAGAAGTGGTGATGGTTGTCATGATTTAGTGCAGCCCTTCCGCCAGGGGACCCAGCGCGAGAACGGGGAAGTAGGTGAGCGCGGTGACGATCACGATCGTGCCGACGAGCAGGCCGACGAACTGCGGCTTGTGCGTTTGCAACGTGCCGGCCGTCGTTGGAACGATCTCTTGGCCGGCGAGCGAGCCGGCCAGTGCAAGCACGAAGACGATCGGTATGAAGCGGCCCAGGAACATGACAGCACCGAGCGAGGCATTCAGCCACGGGGTGTTCGCGGTAACGCCGGCGAACGCCGATCCGTTATTGTTCCCGGCCGATGTGAACATGTAGAGCACCTCGGAGAACCCGTGTTGACCGGGGTTCAAGATCGTCGTCTTCTCAATGCTTTGGGCTACGCCGGGCAGCGCAAAGCTCAAGGCTGTTCCTGCGAGCACGAGCGTCGGCGTCGTGAGGATGTACAGGCTCGCCATCTTGATCTCACGGGAACCGATCTTCTTGCCGAGATACTCCGGGGTGCGGCCGACCATCAGGCCCGCGAGGAACACCGTAACCATGGCGATCATGAGCATCCCGTACAAACCGGCACCGATTCCGCCCGGGGCCACCTCACCCGTCATCATGTTCAGCATCGGCATCATTCCGCCCAGCGGCGTGAAGCTGTCGTGCATCGAGTTGACAGCCCCGGTCGAGGTGAGCGTCGTCGAGGTCGCGAACAGCGAGGACGCGATGATTCCAAAGCGTTGTTCTTTGCCTTCGAGCGCGCCGCCGGCTGCCTGAGTCGCCGATCCTGCGCCTTGAAGCTCGAACAGGGTCAAAGCGGTCAGCGACGCAATGAAGATGACAGCCATCGCGGAGAGGATCGCGTATCCCTGGCGAAGGTCGCCGACCATCCGCCCGAATGTGCGGGTGAGGCTGACCGGCAGGAGCAGGAGCATGAAGATCTCGAGCATGTCAGTCCATGCGGTCGGGTTCTCGAACGGATGCGCCGAGTTGGCGTTGAAGAACCCGCCCCCGTTGTTGCCGAGCTCCTTGATCGCCTCCTGGGAGGCAACAGGCCCGCCGGACAGGTTCTGCGTGGCTCCAGTGAGGGTGGTGATGTGATCGACCGGGTTCAGGTTCTGAATGACACCGCCAGCGATCAGGATGATCGCGAAGATGACAGACAGCGGCAGCAGGATGCGCAGCGTGGTGCGCGTCAGGTCGACCCAGAAATTGCCGATCGTGCCCGTGCGGTGCGCTGCGAAGCCGCGCACGAGGGCGATCGCGACGACGGCTCCGACCGCGGCAGAAGCGAAGTTCTGCACGGCGAGGCCGGCGAACTGCACCGTGTAACCGAGGGTCGCTTCCGGAGAATACGACTGCCAGTTCGTGTTCGTGACGAACGAGATCGCCGTGTTGAACGACAGGCCCTCCGGCACGGCCGGGAGCCCTAGCGAGTACGGCAGGATCGCCTGCATTCGCTGGATCGCGTAGACGAAAAGCACTCCGATGACGGAGAACGCGAGCACTCCGCGCAGATAGATCGGCCAACTCTGCTCAGAACCGGGGTCCACCCCGATGATGCGGTAGAACGCGCGCTCGACGCGGAGGTCTTTGCGGGTCAGATACACCCGCGCCATGTAGTCGCCGAGCGGGCGGTAGCAGACTGCGAGCAGCAGAACGAGCGTGGCAAGGCCTGCCACGAAGAGCCAGAACGTCATCTAGAACTTCTCCGGCTTCAGCAAGGCCCACACCAGGTAGACGATGGAGCCCACCGCCAGGGCTGCCGAGAAAATGGTGAAGAAGATCACAGCTTCTCCACCCCCTTGCCGATCAGGGCGACAATGGCGGCGAGGGCAAGGATACCTGCGACGCAGATCACATCAAGCAACGTCAGAGTCTTTCGTTCGC
This sequence comes from Rathayibacter sp. SW19, assembly GCF_030866825.1. Classification (NCBI taxonomy): domain Bacteria; kingdom Bacillati; phylum Actinomycetota; class Actinomycetes; order Micrococcales; family Microbacteriaceae; genus Rathayibacter; species Rathayibacter soli. The sequence goes on along the minus strand of NZ_CP133020.1, from coordinate 2,465,271 downwards.
ACGATGCCCGCGCCTTGGCCGGCGCGCGGCAGTGACCGGCAGGTCACAGACTGATTCAACGTTCGGGGGAGGGCTTGCCGGTGCTCCCTAACGAATCTCTAACGCGGTGGAACCCGGATGCTAACGGTTCCCTTTCGCTGCAAGCGCCGCCGCCCCGAGAATGCCCGCGTTGTTGCGGTACTGGGCCGGCACGATCTTGGTGTCCAATTTCAGCAGGGGGAAGAACTCCTGGTAGTGCTTTGAAACGCCGCCGCCGACGACGAACAGGTCGGGCGACATCAAGAATTCGACGGTCTCGTAGTAGCGCTGCAGACGCTTGGACCACTGCTCCCAGGAGAGGCCTTCCCGCTCCTTCGCCGAATACGCTGCCTTGCTCTCGGCATCGTGACCGTCAACCTCGAGATGCCCGAGTTCGGCATTGGGCACGAGCACACCGTTGTAGATCAACGCGCTGCCGATGCCGGTGCCGAGCGTTGTGAGGATGACGAGGCCCGCGACGCCTTTTGCCGCACCGAATTCGGTCTCCGCGTACCCTGCGGCATCCGCGTCGTTCACGAAGTGGATGTCGTGCTTCAGCTTCTTCTCGAAAAGTGACTCCGCATCGAGCCCGATCCACTTCTTCGAGACGTTCGCGGCCGACATGGTGTGACCGTTTCTGATGATCGCAGGAAAACACACGCCGACCGGAGCAGCGGGGTCGGCGACGTCATCGAGTTGAGCGAGCACTTCGTTGGTCGTCTCGACGATGTCGTCTGGCCTGCCACCGGCCGGCGTCGGAAGCTTGATGCGTTCACTGAGCAGCTCACCTGTGCCCAGGTCGACAACACCCCCCTTGATGCCCGTTCCGCCGATGTCGATTCCGATTGCCGTCGTTGAGCTCATGACAGCAATCTACCGGGATGGCGGCGGCCTCGCAGTCTCTTGCAGGTATCAGCGCCGCGTCACGGGAGCGTAAGAACCTGCGCACCGTGTTCTGTCACGACCATGGTGTGCTCGAACTGTGCCGTCATGCTCTTGTCTCGGGTGGTGACGGTCCAGTCATCCGCCCAGATGTCCCAGTCGGTACCGCCGAGCGTGAGCATGGGCTCAATTGTGAAGACCATGCCCACTTGCATCTCGGTGTCGTAGGCGGGGGCCGAGTCATAGTGCGGAATGATCAACCCGGAATGAAACGCCGCACCGACGCCGTGGCCCGTGTAGTCGCGCACGACACCGTAGCCGAAGCGCTTCGCGTACGACTCGATCGCTCTCCCGATCACGTTGACTTGCCGCCCCGGGGCGACCGCCTTGATGCCGCGATTCAATGCTTCTCGCGTGCGCTCGACGAGAAGCGTGACCTCCTCGGATGCGCTCCCGACGATGAACGTCTGGTTGCTGTCGCCGTGCATCCCGTTCTTGTACGCGGTGATGTCGATATTCACGATGTCGCCGTCTTCGAGCACTGTGTTGTCTGGGATGCCGTGGCAGATCACTTCATTGACCGAGCTGCACAGTGATTTCGGATAACCGCGGTAGTCGAGCGTGGATGGGTACGCGCCCTCCGCGACCATAAATTCGTGGCCGATGATGTCGAGTTCCTCCGTGGTGACGCCGGGCTTCACCTGCTGCCCGACGAGCGCGATCGCCTGGGCGGCGATCCGGCCGGACTCGCGGATGAGCGCGATCTCCTCCGCGGAGTACAGGTCTGAACCCGTGTACGCAGCCGGCCCGGGATGCCCGACATACTCGGGACGAGCAATGCTGGCCGGCACGGTGCGGCGCGCGCTGATACGTCCGGGAATGAGGTGGCCGGCGGAGTCCTTTGGCATAGGATCAAGCTTATGGCGCAGATCGACGACGACATCGAGCACAAGTACTGGTACAACATGAAGACCGGTGCGGTCGAACGCGGCTTCGTGTCACCGGCGCCTGATCGCGTCGGGCCGTTCGACACGGCCGAAGAAGCTTCGCACGCCCTCGAGAAACTGCGTGCGAACAGTGAGAAGTGGGCCGCAGACGACGCAGCCGAAGGCCGCTGAGTTCTGGGCCATCGAGCTACGAACGTCGAGAGTGATCGTGAGCGCTAAAGTGAGGCTGATCTCGTGACGACGACGTCGTCGATCGAATCCCTGGTTGATGTTTTGCCGCCTGGAGTTGTCTCGACAGATCCGGTAACGCTGGCTCGCTACCGCCACGATGCAACGAGTGAGACAGCGGGGACGCCTGTGGCCGTGGTCTGCGCTGAAGACGCCGATCAGGTGCAACTCGTCATGCGTTGGGCCCACGGGAACGGCGTTGCGGTCATCCCTCGTGGAGCGGGGAGCGGCGTGTCCGGTGGGTCGTCGGCTCTGGATGGCGCGGTGACGCTCAGCCTCGAGCGGATGCGTGCGATCGAGATCGACCCGGCCAGCCGGATTGCGATCGTTGAGCCCGGAGCGTTCAACGCGGAGGTCAAAGCGGCGGCTGCCGAATTCGGACTGTGGTACCCACCCGACCCGTCGTCCTTCGAGATCTGCTCTATCGGCGGCAACATCGCCACGAACGCCGGTGGGCTGTGTTGTGTCAAATACGGCGTCACGACCGACTATGTGCTCGGTCTGGACATCGTGCTGGCCGACGGCACAAAGGTCAGTCTCGGCGGGTCCCAGGTCAAGGATGTCGCGGGGCTTGCGCTTGTGAAACTGTTCGTCGGCAGCGAGGGCACTCTGGGCGTTGTCACGCGGGCGATTCTGCGGCTGATCCCGGCACAGTCCGAGAAGACGACGCTGATCGCGACGTTCGACACCGTCGAGGCGGCGGCGGAGTCTGTTGTGGAGATCGGCAGAACGCTCCGGCCGTCGATGATGGAATTGATGGACCGAGCATCGATCAACGCGGTCGAGGATCATCTGCCGAGCGGCTTGGATCGCGACGCCGAAGCCATGCTGATCGCGCAGTCGGATGCGCCGGGCGCTTTGGGCGAGTCTGAGATCGCGGCCATGCTCGCCGTGTTCGTCGAGCACGGGGCGAGAGAGACGATACTGGCAACCGATCCGGTTGTCGCGGAACGCTACACGGCGGCCCGGCGGGCGGTATTCCCCGCGCTGATGGCTCGCGGGCGGCTTATGTACGGGGATGTCGGAGTGAAGATCCCGCTTCTGCCTGAACTACTCGCGGGAATCGCGGCGATCGGCGAACAGCATCGGATCGACGTTTCCGTTTGTGCGCACGCCGGGGACGGCAACACGCATCCGAACGTCGTGTTCGACCCGGCGGTGCCGGGCATGGCCGAGAGAGCGCAGCAGGCCTTCACTGAGATCATGGACCTGGCGATCGCACTCGGCGGCACCATCACAGGCGAGCACGGCGTCGGTCGTGCGAAGCGCCACAGGCTGCCGGATCAGCTCGGCCCCGACGTCATGGCGCTCAACCGCGCGATCAAGAACGCGCTTGATCCGGCGGGCATCCTGAACCCCGGTGTGATGTACTGACCCAACGCTGGTCGAGTAGCTCGCGAGGAACGAGCGCGCGTCGCTCACGCTGGTCGAGTAGCACGCGAGGAACGAGCGCGCGTCACCCACGCTGGTCGAGTAGCACGCGAGGAACGAGCGCGCGTATCGGGACCTGCTGGCACACTTGTCAGGTCTCGATACGCGTACTCGCTGCGCTCGTGCGCTACTCGACCACCGGGTGGGCAGAAGGCTAGTAACTGTTTTCGGGGCCGGGATAGACGCCGGCTTCGACGTCGGCCTTGTAGCGCACGGCGGCTTCGCTGAGCACGCCCTTCAGGTCGGCATACTGTTTGACGAATTTCGGGATGCGGCCAGTGGTGAAGCCCGCCCAGTCGGTCCAGACCAGCAACTGCCCGGTCACATGCGGTCCTGCGCCGACCCCGATCGTCGGGATGCGCAACTCGGCCGTGACCCGCTCGGCCGCCTCAGCAGGCACCATCTCAAGCACGACGGCGAATGCGCCGGCATCTTCGACGGCGTGAGCGTCGGCGAGCAGTTGCTCCGCCCCGGCGCCGCGGCCCTGAATGATGTGCCCGCCGAGACCGTGCTCGGACTGCGGCGTGTAGCCGATGTGCGCCATCACCGGGATGCCCGCATCCACGATGCGGCGGATCTGTTTGGCGCTGCGCACGCCGCCCTCGAGTTTGACCGCGTGCGCACCGGTCTCCTTCATGAACCGCACGGCCGTGTGAAGAGCGTCCTGAACATCCGTTTCGTAGGAGCCGAACGGCATGTCCCCGATCACGAACGCGCGTTTGACCGCGCCGGCAACAGCGCGGGTCAACGGGATGAGGTCGTCGACGGTGACCGGCAGGGTGGTGTCGTAGCCGAGCACGTTGTTGCCGGCGGAGTCACCGACGAGGAGGAAGTCGATGCCGGCCGCATCGAAGATCTGCGCACTGAGCATGTCATAGCTGGTCAAACCTGTGATCGATAATCCGGAGTCCTTCGCCGCCTGAAAATGTCGGGTACGAACCCGTTTCAAATCGGCCTGTCCGCCGCCGTACGGGCGGTCTTCGTGCACTGCGTTGTCTGCGCCCGCTTTTTGGTCTGCCATGCCGCAAAGTCTAGTGATGCACCTGCGCCCAGTGGGCGAATCAGACCTACGAACCAGTAGCCTAGATGGTGGTACGAGAGGGGCAGAATGGACAAGCAACGCGACTTCGTTCTACGCACGATCGAGGAACGCGGAATCAAATTCGTGCGGCTCTGGTTCACAGACGTCGTCGGTTCGCTCAAGTCTGTGGCGATCGCCCCCGCCGAAGTTGAAGGAGCGTTCACGGAAGGCCTCGGATTCGATGGCTCCGCGATCGAGGGCCTGACGCGTCTGTTCGAATCAGACCTGCTCGCGCATCCAGACCCTGCGACCTTCCAGATTCTGCCGTGGCGCGGCGAGATCGATCCAACCGCGCGGATGTTCTGCGACATCACGACGCCAGACGGCCTGCCAGCGGTCGCCGACCCGCGCAATGTGCTCAAGCGCACCCTCGAGAAAGCGGCGGAACGCGGGTTCACCTGCTACACGCATCCGGAGATCGAGTTCTATCTGCTGAAGTCATCCAAGCTCGGCAAAGACGGTCAGCCCGTCCCCGTTGATTCGGCAGGCTACTTCGACAATGTTCCCGGCGGCACGGCGCATGATTTCCGGCGGCGCTCCGTGCGGATGCTCGAAGACCTCGGCATTTCGGTGGAGTTCAGTCATCACGAAGCGGGCCCCGGGCAGAACGAGATCGACCTGCGCTATGCGGATGCTCTCGCCACCGCCGACAACATCATGACCTTTCGCACTGTGGTCAAGGAGGTGGCGATCGAGCAGGGCGTCTATGCGACGTTCATGCCCAAGCCGATGTCGGGCAAACCCGGCAGCGGCATGCACACCCACATGTCGTTGTTCGAGGGCGACACGAACGCCTTCTTCGAAGCAGGCGCACAATATCAGTTGTCGCAGACTGGGCGGCAGTTCATCGCAGGTCTGCTGAAGCACGCTCCCGAAATCACCGCTGTCACGAACCAGTTCGTCAATTCCTACAAGCGACTCTGGGGGGGCGATGAGGCGCCGAGTTTTGTCTGCTGGGGCCACAACAACCGCTCAGCACTGGTCCGTGTGCCTTTGTACAAGCCGAGCAAGGGGCAGAGTTCGCGGGTCGAGTATCGCGGCATCGACTCCGCCGCCAACCCATACCTCGCTTTTTCGCTGATGCTGGCCGCAGGGCTGAAGGGTATCGAAGAAGAGTACGAGCTCCCGGCAGAGGCAGAGGATAACGTTTGGGCACTCAGCGATGCCGAGCGGCGCGCCCTCGGCTACAGCCAGCTGCCGGCAAGCCTTGACCACGCGATCCATCGCATGGAAGAGTCAGAACTCGTTGCGGAAACTCTGGGAGAACAGGTCTACAACTACTTCCTGCTCAACAAGCGGCAGGAGTGGCAGCACTATCGCGCGCAAGTCACCCCATACGAGCTCAACTCGAACCTCAGAATTCTCTGACGGACGGCGCAGAGGAGATCCGTGGTTCGTGACGCACTGCCGCTGACGACGCTCGCGCGTGCCGGCTTCGTGCAGCTCAGCGAGGCGCGGGCGCGCCTGGACGAACTACAAGGCGTGAGTTCCGTCACCATCGACGACACACTGCCGCTGTTGTCACGCTGTGCCGACCCGGATGCGGCTCTCAGTCGACTGCTCCAATTGTTGAGGCAAGCTCCGGAGCGTGTGCGCCCGCTCATGGGCGATTCGGGTGTCGCCGGGCGGTTGCTTCGCGTGCTTGGCGCTTCGAGTGGCTTGTGCGAGTTCTTCCTGCGGCGGCCGGATCAGTTGGATGTGTTCGAGGCGCCTGTGACGCAATTACCGAGCGCACAGGCCATGCGTGCAGCGCTTGCAGACGATTCCGCCGCTGAGCTCAGCGAAGAGGGTGCCTGGAGTGAGCTGCGCACGCGCTACCGTCGCACGCTGGCGCAAGTCGCGAGTTTCGACCTCGAACAGGGCGATCCGATCGCAGGCATCGACGCTGTGGCGGCGGCGCTGGCCGACCTCGCCGGCGCGGCGCTGGACGAGTCGTTGTCGATAGCGCGCAGAGCCGCCGTCGGTACCGGGCCCGGGCGGTTTCCTGCCGACGAGGTTGCGGCCACAATGCTTGCCATCATCGGTATGGGTAAATCGGGCGCACGCGAACTGAACTACCTGAGCGATGTCGACGTGATCTTCGTGACAGAGCCGAACGAGCCCGCCGGGTTGAGCAGCACCCGTGCCGTCGACATCGCGACTCGCCTTGCGGTGTTGACCATCCGAGGAATCGACGCACCGGCGCGGGAACCGGAATTATGGGAAGTCGACGTCAACCTGCGACCGGAAGGCAAAGACGGCGCCCTGGTGCGCACCCTCGATTCGCACCTCGCCTACTACCAACGCTGGGCGAAGTCGTGGGAGTTCCAGGCCCTCCTGAAGGCGTCGCCGCTTGCGGGCGATCGGGCGCTCGGCCGGGCGTACGTCGATGCGCTCGCCCCGCAGGTGTGGGCCAGCGCACTGAGAGAGAACTTCGTCGAATCCGTGCAGGCAATGCGCGAGCGCGTCACAGACAACATCCCGGACGATGAGGTCGAACGCCAGCTCAAGCTCGGCCCCGGCGGCTTGCGCGACATCGAGTTCACGGTGCAACTACTGCAGCTGGTGCACGGTGTCGACGACGCGGCGATCCGCGTCGCCGGCACGTTGCCGGCCTTGGCCGCCCTGGCCGCGCAGGGCTACATCGGTCGGCCGGAAGCCGCTGAATTCGCGCAGGACTACCGTGTTCTCAGGCTGCTCGAGCACAGACTGCAACTGTCTGCGCTACGTCGCACACACCTGATGCCCCGCGATGAGAACGAACTGAGGGTGCTGGCCAGAGCCACGACGCTCGCGGCCGGTGCGGAGGAGCTGATCGAACGTTGGAGCGGAGTCAAGCGGCGTGTGCGCGGCCTGCACGAGCGTCTGTTCTACCGGCCGTTGCTGGCTGCCGTCGCGGCGCTCCCGACGGATGAGCGGGCTCTCAGCAGCGATCAAGCGATCGCGCGTCTGGCCGCAATCGGATTCCGTGACCCGCGAGGGGCACTTGCGCACATTGCGGCCTTGACCTCCGGCGTATCTCGGCGCGCGTCGATCCAACGCCACCTCTTGCCGGTAATGCTGCAGTGGTTCGCTGATGGTGCAGACCCGGACTACGGTCTGTTGACGTTCCGCCGGTTGAGTGAGGGCCTCGGCTCCACGCACTGGTTTCTGCGGATGCTCCGCGATTCATCCGGGGCGGCGGAGCGTCTGACCCGTGTACTGTCCGGCTCGAAGTTCGTTGGCGAGTTGGTCGGGCGCATCCCGGAGGCGGTCGCCTGGCTCGACTCTGAAGACGAACTGCGTCCGCGACCACGGGAAGTGCTGCGCGAGGAGATGCTCGCAGTCCTGGCGCGCCACAAGAACCCGGACACGGCAGCGATAGCGCTACGCGGCGCTCGGAGGCGCGAGGTTCTGCGATTGGCTTTCGCGAGCGTGCTGGGCCTGAGCACAGTGCGGGAGTTGGCGGAAGGACTCAGCGACATCACCGAGACGCTCCTCGAGGGCGTTTTGGGCGCCATCCGCCTGGCCGATGACGGTGTCGAGTTCGCGATCATCGGCATGGGCCGATTCGGTGGGCGTGAGGTCGGATTCGGATCGGACGCCGACGTGATGTATGTCTTCCGCGACGTCGGTGGACAGCCTGATCGTGCGCACACACGCGCACTGAAAATCGTTTCGGAGTTGAATCGGCTCACCGAGGATGATGCTCTGCCGCTAGACCTCGATATCGGGTTGCGTCCAGAGGGAAAGAACGGCACGCCGGTGCGTTCGCTGATGTCATATCGGGCGTACTACCAGCGTTGGTCGCTCACCTGGGAAGCGCAGGCGTTGCTACGCGCACGCGGCATCACCGGCGATGCGAACTTGTTGGCTGATTTTGAATTACTCGCCGACGAGATCCGCTATCCGTCGTCGGTTGCCGACCAGTCTGTGCGTGAGATCAAGCGGATCAAGGCTCGCGTTGAAAACGAAAGACTCCCGCAGGGCGCAGACCCGGCACGCCATCTGAAACTCGGTCGCGGATCACTCAGTGATGTCGAGTGGTTCGTTCAGCTCATTCAGCTGCGACACGCAGCGGCGATCCGGCCGTTGAGAACGCCCTCGACACTTGACGCTCTCGACGCGGCTGTGGACGCAGGTTTGGTCGGAGCGGGGGATGCACAGCTCCTACGCGATGCGTGGCTTTTCGCATCACGCGCCCGTTCGGCTATGACCCTGTGGACGAACAAGACCTCGGACCTGTTGCCGGTCGACCGGCTTCAGCTGAACGGTGTAGCCCGCCTTCTGGCGTATCCGCCGGGTTCGGCCACGCAGCTCGAGGAAGACTATCTTGCGGTCACCAGGCGCTCGCGCGCCGTGTTCGAGCGCACGTTCTACGGGCCCGACCAATCCGCCGATCCGACGACCGCCTGAGGGCGGTGGGCCCCCTGCGCGAGCAAGGAGCCCACGGGCAGGGAGCCCTCGGGCAGCAATCAGACGCTGAAGTAGAGCTCGTATTCAAAGGGATGCGGCCGCTGCGCCAGCGGCTTGATTTCCTTCTCGCGCTTGTAATCGATCCACGTTTCGATCAGTTCGGGTGTGAACACGTTGCCTGCGGTCAGGAAGTCGTGATCTGCCTCGAGCGCGTCGAGAGCTTCGCCAAGAGAACCGGGCAGCTGCGGAATGTTCTTTGCCTCTTCTGGGGGCAACTCGTAGAGGTCTTTATCGACGGGTTCGTGCGGCTCAATGCGGTTCCTGATGCCGTCGATACCTGCCATCAGCTGGGCGGCGAAGGCGAGATACGGGTTACCGGAGGCATCCGGGACGCGGAATTCGATGCGTTTGGCCTTCGGATTCGTTCCGGTGATCGGAATTCGGATGCACGCGGAGCGGTTGCCCGCCGAGTACACCAAGTTGACCGGCGCCTCGAATCCGGGAACGAGGCGGTGGAACGAGTTGACGCTCGGGTTTGTGAATGCCAGCACCGCGGGAGCGTGCTTCAGCAGCCCGCCGATGTACCAACGGGCAAGGTCGGACAGGCCGCCGTAGCCGGACTCGTCGTAGAACAGCGGCTTGCCTTCGCTCCACAGTGACTGATGGGTGTGCATGCCTGAGCCGTTGTCGCCGAAAAGGGGCTTCGGCATGAACGTGGCCGTCTTGCCCCATTCGTTCGCCGTGTTCTTGACGATGTATTTGAACTTCAGGATGTCGTCTGCCGCGGCCACCATCGTGTCGAAACGATAGTTGATCTCGGCCTGACCGCCCGAGCCGACCTCGTGGTGGGCACGCTCGAGGATCAGCCCGGCGTCGATCAGCTTCAGGCTGATGTCATCACGGAGGTCTGCCTGCTTGTCCACCGGGCTGACCGGGAAGTAGCCGCCTTTGAACGGTGTCTTGTTGGCGAGGTTGCCGCCTTCTTCTGCGCGGCCGGTGTTCCAGGCGCCCTCCTCAGAATCGACACGGTAAAAGCTGGAGTTCTGGGTGACTTCGTAGCGCACGTCGTCGAAGACATAGAACTCGGCTTCAGGCGCGAAGAATGCCGTGTCTGCGATTCCGGTCGAGGCGAGATAGCGCTCCGCCTTCTTCGCGACCTGGCGCGGGTCCTTCGAGTAGATCTCGCCGTTGCGTGGATTGTAGATGTCGAAGATCATCACCAGTGTCCGCTCGGCACGGAATGGGTCGACGTAGGCGGTGGAGACATCCGGAATCAGCTGCATGTCCGACTCGTGGATCGACGCGAAACCGCGGATCGACGATCCGTCGAACAGCTGGCCAACCGAAAAGAACTCCTCGTCGACGGTCGATGCCGGAATGTTGAAGTGTTGCTGCACACCCGGGAGATCGGTGAATCGGATGTCGAGGAACTTGACGTCCGTTTCCTTGATGAAAGTGAGCACCTCGGATGAGTCGCTGAACATTGGGTATGACTCCAAAAGTTTCGCCGCTGGGAAGAATTGCGTTCGCAATACGCCTGTGAGGCTAGCCCCGCGGAGTTTCTCTGCGGTATCGCGAATGTTTCGAGCATGTTACGCACGGGTCGTCGGCCTACACTCGAGGTATGGCTTCCTCCGACGCGAATCCGGCCCCCGTCGGGCAACGCGCTCCCAGTCGATTTCCCGGCGAACGTCTCGGACTACCGGAGTCTGGATCGCACTCTGTCGCCAGGGCCGGGCGACGGTTCGCCGGGATCGCCATCGACTGGGCAATCGCGGTCGTGTTCTCGGTCGCGTTCTTCCACTACGACGGATTCGCCACGATGATCGTATTCGTGGTGCTGCAAATCGTGTTCATTCCCACGATCGGGGGCAGCATCGGCCACCGGCTTCTCGGCCTGCGGGTCGTGCCCATTGCCGGAGGATGGGTCGGCCCTTGGCGGCCGATTGTTCGCAGCGTGCTGTTGGCCGTCGTGATCCCGGCAGTGATCTGGGATTCGGATCAGCGCGGCTTCCACGACAAAGTCGCGGGAACCGTGCTCATCCGCGGATGACGGCCCGCGGATGACGACCGGCGGATGACGACCAGCGGGTGACGGCTGGCTGGGCGCAAACGCTCAGCGTGCGCGCTGCGGCCGAACCTTGAGCGGGTCGACACCCTTTGGAATCGGCATCCGCGCGCCACCAAGCGAGGTGAGGCGGTTATCGATCGCCAGCACTTCCTGCTTGGTGAGCTTCGGCTTGATCTTGGCGAGCGAACGCGACACCTTGTGCAGCGGTAATGAGTCTTTGTCAGGACCGACGCTCAGAGACGTGATCGGAACGTTGGGCAAAACCTTCGCAACGGTGCGACGCTCTTCGTCGAGCATCCTGACCGTGCGTGACTTGGGGCCCTCGCTGATCAATACGACCCCGCCACGGCCGATCGCCCGGTAGACCGCATCATGTGTCTTGCCGTTGACAGCGACGGGCATCTCACTGCCACGCCAGCCACGCTTCAGTGAGCTTCGCAGTACGGCCCCGACGGCGCCGGGCTGGCCCTCGATCTGCGAATATGCCGCTCGTTCGGCACGACGGCCCAACACGATCATGCCGAGAAGCACCCCCGCGAGAACTCCGGAGATAATCCACAGCACCATCGTGAATGTGCTGCCCGCCGAGAACAGCAACGCAACAACGACCGAGATCACGATCGGCAGCGCGACGGCCCCGATGATGTACCCAAGCGCGCGCGAGTCATAGCGGCGGGTCATCTGGAAGACCTGCCACATCTGCTTCAAGCGGCCCGGTTCTTTTGTCGCCTTCGAGTCCTTACGTGCCATGCTCCCAAGGATACCGGCTCGCGAGCGTTCGATCATGCGAAAAGGCCGGGCCAGGAGACCCCCGGGTTGATCTCGGGTGCGTCAGCGCCGCCGCGCGTGCTACGGGATGTCACTGTTGTTCTCGGCCCTCACCACGCGCAGTTTTGCAGCCAGTCCACTGATTCGGCCGCGGGCCGTTTGTGGCGATGCGAGTTCAGGCACGATTGGCGCATGAAGCGACGATCTTCTGCCGCACGAGCGAAATCGGATGCCGCGCCGGTGCCCGTCCGAGAGGCGCGGCCGGAACCAGAGCCGAGCGGTATTGACGGCTATCGAGTGATCCGCACAATCGGAATTGGCTCGCGAGCGCAGGTACTCCTCGCACATGCAGACGAGGCGCAGACGTCGGTGGCGATCAAGGCCTTCGAGCCGCACGTATCCGATGTGAGTGTCGCAACGGAGGTCGCAGCCTGCGAAGCGGCCCAATCGTTGCACGTTGTGAAGTTGCTCGACGCCAGCTTCGGGGTGGACCAGCCGCGCTGCATCGTTTTGGAACGACTGGATGGTGGCACCCTGGTCGCCCTGTTGCGTGCGCGCGAGCGCATCCGTGCAGGCGAAGCCGTCACGATCCTGGTGTCGGTGCTGCGCGGCATCCGAGCGCTGCATGATGCCGGATTCGCGCACGGTGCTGTGAGTCTGAGTACCATACTCTTCGATCGCGCAGGGCGCCCGGTACTCATCGGGCTGGGCCATGCGGTGGAGCTCGAGGGGCCGGGGGAGTGCCGAGCAGAAGTCGGAGCAGATTGGGACCGCTATCGCACCGTGACGAAGGCTGTGCTCGAACGAGTCGAAACTGAGGGGCGAACGGACGAACTTGCGCACATCGACCGGGTGCTCGATCAACTCGCATCGGCGGGCAGCACCGAGGCTGTCGACAGGGCAGAATCTGCGCTGTTCGCATTGGACCAACCAGCGCCCGTCCGGCTCGATCGCGGGGGCAATGCACTCGCGGGCGCGCGTCAGGTTGGGCTACGGTCACAGAGTCTTCGGCAACATTCGGCCGCAGCTCAGCCCGAAAGCGCGGGTTCTCCTCAGCTTGCGGAGGAGAAGCACGCGCGGCGCCGACGGGCACCCTCACGAGGCGTGACTGCTGAAGGCTTCGCGGCATGGGCGGAAGCCGTGTGGGATGCCGGACCCCTTCGCACAGCGATCCGACGCCTCAGTCCATTCCTTCGTGCGCGCAAGAAACAACTGATCGTTGCCGGCACGGTCGCCGGTGTCGTCGCGATTGCCGGTTTGGCAGCGGTTCCGTCTGGCGCGGTTCCGTCAGGTGCGGTTCCGTCAGGTGCGGTTCCGCCGGGCGCGAGCGCGGCGACCACATCCTCGACGGGCACCTCTTCGCCCGCCACCTCGTCGACGCAGCGCGTCGAGTACCCCGCCGAAGAGACTCAGGCGCCGCCCCACGCAGGGGACCCTGTCGCTGCGACGACGGTTTTGCTGGTGGAGCGAGCACGATGCCTGGCGATCGCATCGGTACCGTGTTTGAACACCGTCGACCAGGCGGACTCCGCACAATTGGCTGCTGACCGGGCGCTCCTGCAACAGGTGGCGGGTGCCAAGGCCGAACCTACGGTCGGGTATGACCGCTTCACTGTGTCGCTGATTCAACGAACAGGCGACTCGGCTCTTGTGGAATTGACCCCGCCGCGCCCGCAAAGCAGTACTGCGCCAGCCGGTGACACCAAAGCGGGCGGCACCAAAACCGACGACGACGCTGGGAGCGCCGCAGGGGGCAAACCGGCCTCGGCACTTGTAATCAAGGGCGAGGCCGGATGGCGTCTGCGTCAGATCTTCGAGAACTGACTCAGATTCCGAGATCCGCTTCGAAGGCACCCGCCTCGAGCCGGTTCTTGACCGCGACAAGGAAGCGGGCAGCATCCGCACCGTCAACGATCCGGTGATCGTATGACAGCGCGAGGTACACACTTGACCGGATCGCGATGGCGTCGGTGCCGTTGGCGGAAACGACGGTTGGCCGTTTGGTGACGATACCGGTGCCGAGGATTGCCACCTGCGGAAGGAATACCAGGGGAGTGTCGAACAATGCGCCGCGTGAGCCCGTGTTCGTCAGCGTGAACGTGCCGCCGGCCAACTCGTCTGGCTTCAGTCTGTTGTCGCGCGTTCGAGCGGCCAGGTCAGCGATCTGTCGTGCCAGGCCCGAGATGTTCAGGTCGCCGGCATCACGAACGACAGGCGTGAGCAACCCGCGATCGGTGTCGACTGCGATCGAGATGTTCTCGTGATCCGGGTAGACGATCGTGTCGCCTTCGATCGTGGCATTGATCACCGGGTAGCTGCGCAGCGCTTCGGCTGCGGCGAGGGCGAAGAACGGCAAGAACGAGAGTTTCGTGCCGGTCTTTTCGAGAAACGCGGCTTTGACGCGATCTCGAAGCGCAGCGACGGCGGTGACATCTACCTCGACCAGCGAAGTCAACTGTGCCGAACTCTGCATGGAGATGACAGCGCGCTCCGCAACGACCTTGCGCAGTCGCGACATCGGTTGCGTCGTCCCGCGCAGCGGAGAAACCGTGACAACGACAGGCTGGGCCGCAGGAGCCTGCGCAGGTGTCGCGACGGCGGTCGCCGTGTTGACGATGTCCTGCTTGCGGATGCGCCCACCAACGCCTGTCCCGGTGACGGTCGACAGGTCGACGCCCTGCGCGTTGGCCAGCTTGCGCACGATCGGCGTCACGTATCCGGAGGCAGCATGAGACGGTCCACTGCTAGCCGGGGCTGTTTGCGGAGCAGCTTCTGCAAGAGGAGCCTCTGCCGCAGCAGCGGCGGGCGGAGCAGCGGCGGGCGGAGTTGACAACGTTTCAGCCGGGCCGGGCTGCGATGCCAGAACCGCGTCAGCAACCGGCTGCGGCGCAACCGCTGGTTCCTGGAACATCGCCGGCGTGGCTGGCGCAGGTGCTGCAAAGACGGGCGCCGGCACGACGAGGGGCTCGCCAGAAACGGGCTCTCCAGAAACAGGCGCTTCAGAAACAGGCGCTTCAAACGCGGGCGCTTCGGCGCCAGGTACCGCGGCAGCAGGTTCTCCTGCAGCTGCCGCACCGGTTCCGATCGTGACGAGAGCGGTTCCGACCTCGACGGTCTCATCCTCCTGCACAAGGATCGCTTCGATTACACCGGAGACCGGCGAGGGGATCTCGGTGTCGACCTTGTCTGTCGACACCTCGAGGAGCGGCTCATCCACCTCCACGTGGTCGCCAACGTTCTTCAACCAGCGGGTGACCGTGCCTTCCGTGACACTCTCGCCGAGTGCTGGGAGGCTGACGGATTCGCTCATGACCCTGTCTCCTTCGAAACCTGAATGCTTGGTGAGTAGCTTATTGCAGTTGCCGGGTAGTAGCCCGTGTGACTACAGCGTGTGCAGCGGCTTGCCCGCAAGATAAAGGAAGGCTTCACCGAGCGCTTCACCCTGTGTCGGGTGCGCGTGGACGAGGGGTGCGATGTCCTCTGGATACGCCTCCCAGTTCACGACCAACTGCGCCTCTCCGATCAGCTCGCCCACGCGACCGCCGATCATGTGCACACCAACGACAGGCCCATCGTTGACTCGTACGACCTTGACGGTTCCGCTTGTGCCGATGATCTCGCTCTTGCCGTTTCCGGCCAGGCTGTAGTCGTAGCTGGTGATCTTGTCCGCACCGTACTGCTCGGCCGCCTTTTGCTCGGAAAGCCCGATCGACGCGACTTCCGGATCGCAATACGTGACCTTGGGAATGTTGACGTCTTCGATCACGATCGGGTTCAGCCCTGCGATCTCTTCCGCGACGAAGATGCCTTGCTGGAATCCGCGATGTGCCAGCTGCAACCCGGGGACGATGTCTCCGACCGCGTACACTCCCGGAATGTTCGTGGCAAGTCGCTCGTCGGTGATGACGAATCCACGATCCATCGTGATTCCGACTTCTTCATAGCCCAGCCCGGCAGTAGACGGGCCGCGGCCGACGGCTACCAGCAACAACTCCGCATCCACGGTGTCACCGTTCTCAAGCGTGACGACGACGCCCTCGTCGTTCTGCGTGACGCCGGCGAAACGCACGCCGAGCCGGAAGTCGATGTTGCGGCGACGGAAGGCGCGCTCCAGCGATTTGCTGATCGACTCATCCTCATTCGGCACCAGGTGCGGCAGCGCCTCAATGATGACCACCTCGGCACCGAATGACTTCCACACGCTGGCGAATTCGACGCCGATCACGCCGCCGCCGAGCACCGCGACCTTTTTCGGCACAAAATCCAGTTCGAGTGCCTGTTCGCTCGTAATGACGCGTCCGCCGATTTCGAGTCCGGGGAGTGAGCGTGAGTACGAACCAGTCGCGAGCACGACGTGCTTGCCGGTAATGACGTCATCGCCGACCTGAACCGTCGTCGGCGAGGTCAGGCGGCCTTCGCCCTCGATTGTGACGATCTTGCGACCCTTGATGAGACCCTGCAGACCCTTGTATTTCTTGGCGACAATGCCTTCACGATACGAGGTGACCCCGGCAACGTCGATGCCTTCGAAGGTACTGGTGACCCCGTACTTCGCAGAGTCACGCGAGACGTCGGCGACCTCGGCTGCATGAAGCAGCGCCTTCGTCGGGATGCAACCGCGATGCAAACAGGTTCCACCGACCTTGTCTTTTTCGATCAGGCCCACGGAGAAGCCGAGTTCGCTGGCGCGCAATGCCGCCGCGTAGCCCCCACTTCCACCGCCGAGCACCACAATGTCAAAGTTCTGCTCAGACACCCAGCTACTCCTCGCGCATTGATGTTGTGCGACGCGGACCAACCCAGGCTGGTTGGCTCGGGCTGCCGCAATCCGGCAGGCTTTTCCTGCCGTATCGACCTTACTACTGAAGTGAATTCCGCTCGCCCTGCCGACGGCGCGCGACGGTGGTCCGTGGCTCATGTTCGCTCATGGCGTGCCCGGACTGCCGGTTCCCACAGGCGTCGCGATTACAGTTGAACTATGAAGGATCCGGGCGAGTTGTATCAGTGGGACGCAGCGCTGAGCGCTGTGCCGCGGGGGCTGCATCTCGTTGCCGGGTTGACCGGATTCGCCGACGCAGGCGGAGCCGTCACGCAACTCGGCAGCTACTTGCTGGGCGCGCTCGAGCATGTCGACGTCGCCGAGTTCGACAATGACCTCCTTCTCGACTACCGGGCACGTCGCCCCACAATCTCGTTCGATCAAGACCATCTCTCGGACTATCAGCCCGCAGCGCTGAAGTTGTACTTGGCATACGACGAAATGCACCAGCCGTTTCTGCTGCTGACCGGTTATGAGCCTGATTTTCGCTGGGAGCAATTCAGCGCAGCCGTTCTGGGGATCATCGACCAGTTGCAGGTGGCCAGCACCACTTGGGTGCACTCCATTCCAATGCCGGTGCCTCACACGCGGCCGATCAAGGTGACAGTCAGCGGCACCCGCACCGAGCTGATCGAAGCGCTGTCCGTGTGGCGTCCGAACACGCAGGCTCCGGCGACGGCGATGCACCTGATCGAATATCGTCTTCAATCAAGCGGACACCCGACGGTTGGGTTCGTACTTCTGATACCGCACTACCTTGCAGACACGGAGTATCCGGCCGCGGCGATCACCGCTCTGGAAAGCATCAGCGCAGCCACGGGATTGATCTTCCCGACGGATCGGCTGCGGCAGGAGGATCGCGATTTCGTGGCGAATATCGACGAACAGGTTGCCGGTAACGCTGAACTCGGGCGCCTCGTCGGTGCGCTCGAGGAGCGTCATGACGCTTACATGCAAGACAGCCCGCTTCGTTCACCGCTGATGCACGAGGATGGCGTGCTGCCGTCCGCAGACGAGATCGCCGCGGAGCTGGAGAACTTCCTTGCATTCCGTCGTCACGGCGACGACGAGCCGCACATCGATCGTTGACGCTGCGCGGTCCGTCACAGGCCCGTTGGCTGTGTGCGCCCGGTAGCCTTGCGCTGTGAATAGCCGTCGCGCCTGGATCGTATTCGGCGTCGGCGTATTCGCCTACCTGGCTGCCGTGATGCAGCGCACGTCGATCGGCGTCGCCGGGGTGGCCGCGACCGATCGGTTCCACACGAGCGCTGCGGTGTTGTCAACACTTGCCGTCGTGCAGCTTGTCGTCTATGCGGCCATGCAGGTGCCCGTCGGAGTTCTGATCGACCGCGTGGGCTCTCGCTGGTTGATGGCATCCGGCACGCTGTTGATGGTCGTCGGGCAGGTCACCGTCGCACTTGCGCCGACGATCGGTATTGCGGTGATCGGGCGGATCCTGGTCGGCGCCGGCGACGCGACAATATTCATCTCGCTCATCCGCTTGGTCAGTTCATGGTTTCGCGGCAGGATCGTGCCGCAATTGTCGCAGTGGGTCGGCAATATTGGTCAGCTCGGCCAGGTGCTGTCTGCGGTGCCGTTCGCGATCATCCTGCATCAATCCGGATGGACGACCGCTTTTCTCAGCGCAGCCTCATTATCCGTGCTGGCCGGGCTCGGCATCCTCGCATTCATCGCCGACCGTCCGAAGGATTCGACCGAGGGTCCGCGACCTGCTTCGTGGCGCCAGTCGATGCATCAACTTGGGATCAGTCTGCGCCGGCCCGGCACCCAACTCGGCTTCTGGTCGCACTTCACCACGCAATCGTCCGGCGCGGTTTTCAGTTTGATGTGGGGCTATCCGTTCATGGTCTTCGCACTTGGCTACAGCGCGGAGCTCGCCTCAGCCCTGCTGATCGTGATCGTCGTCGCAGGCATGGTCTTCGGGCCGCTCCTCGGAATCTTGACCGCGAGGCATCCGCTGCGTCGCAGCAACATTGTGCTCGGCATCATCGCCGCGATGGCACTCGCCTGGACTGTCGTCTTGCTCTGGCCGGGAACACCGCCGCTCTGGCTCGTCATTGCGCTTTTGGTGGTCGTCGGGGCTGGCGGCCCCGGTTCGTTGATCGGCTTCGATTTCGCTCGCACCTCCAACCCGCTGCACAATCTCGGCTCTGCCAATGGAATCGTGAACGTGGGTGGCTTCCTGGCCAGCTTCGTGATGGTGTTCTTGATCGGCGTCGTGCTCGACTTGCTCAACCACAACGCCGGTCAACCGGGTTCGGATGCCGCGACGCTGTACACGCTCGGATCCTTTCGGTGGGCTTTCGCGGTGCAATATCTGGTCATCGGAATCGGCGTGGGCTTCCTGCTCTCGGCACGTCGCAGGACTCGTCGCAAGCTGACCGAAGACGAGGGAATAGAAGTGGGTCCATTGTGGGTTGCAATCAACGAGGCATGGCGGCGTCGGCGGTAGGGGCCGTTGGCGCTCAGCTAGCCGAAAGCATGCAATAATTGTTTCTTGGACCCGTTCATTCCCGGTCGCCCAATGGAATCTTTCCAGTGAGCACAACACCAGGACTTGACATGGGTCCTCATAATGTCGAAAACACGGCACGTCCACAACACAGGACGTCCACAAAATTGCATGTCCACAACACAGCATGTCCGCAACGCAAGCATGTCCACAACACAACCTGAGCCGCGAGTGATGCCGCCTGCACCACGGGCGCGCGGTGTGAAAGGTGTATCCATGGCAACCCAAACCACCAAGGCTCCCGCGAATCGTGCAACAACCAAGGCCGCCGCGACCAAGACGGTTGCGCCGGTGAAGGCTGACGCCCCCACGACAGCGCCCACCAAGACAGCGCCCGCCACGACAGCGCCCGCCAAGACGGCAGCGACCAAGACCTCCGCGACGAAGACCCCGGCCACCAAGACGGCAGCCACCAAGACTGCAGCCACCAAGACTGCAGCGACCAAGACCCCAGCGACGAAGACGGCCACTCCTGCCACGAAGCGGCGCGCCAGCGCCAAGGCTACCGCCGAAGGCGTGCTCGATGACGAGCAGGCTCACGAGCCAGAGACGGACGAGGCAACGGCTGCTGACGACACTGACACTGCGGACGAGGCAGTCGCGCTTCCGACCGGAGCGCTTGTTCTGCGCGCCGTCGACGAGGACGATGACGTTCCGGTTTACTCTGCCACGATCACCGGTGCGACAGCCGACCCGGTCAAGGACTACTTGAAGCAGATCGGCAAGGTCGCTCTGCTGAACGCGGCCGAAGAGGTCGAGTTGGCAATGAGGATTGAGGCCGGCCTGTTCGCGGAGGACAAGCTCGCCAACAGCCAGGGGCTCTCCAAGGAACTCGAGCGCGAGCTGCGCTGGGTCGCCCGCGACGGGCAACGCGCCAAGAGCCACCTGCTCGGTGCGAACCTGCGCCTCGTCGTGTCGCTGGCCAAGCGGTACACGGGTCGTGGCATGCAGTTCTTGGATTTGATCCAGGAGGGCAACCTCGGTTTGATCCGCGCTGTGGAAAAGTTCGACTACACGAAGGGCTTCAAGTTCTCGACGTATGCGACCTGGTGGATTCGCCAGGCGATCACGCGCGCCATGGCCGACCAGGCCCGCACCATCCGTATTCCCGTGCACATGGTCGAGGTCATCAACAAACTTGCCCGCGTCCAGCGGCAAATGCTCCAGGATCTCGGCCGCGAACCCACTCCGGAGGAGCTCAGCCGCGAACTCGACATGACCCCTGAGAAGGTCGTCGAGGTTCAGAAGTACGGCCGGGAGCCGATCTCTCTGCACACCCCGCTCGGCGAAGACGGCGACAGTGAATTCGGCGATCTGATCGAAGACACCGAAGCAGTCGTTCCGGCAGACGCGGTCGGCTTCACAATGCTGCAGAAGCAACTGGAAAGCCTGCTCGACTCGCTGTCCGAACGTGAAGCAGGCGTAATTCGCATGCGTTTCGGTCTCGGTGATGGCATGCCGAAGACGCTGGACCAGATCGGTGACACGTTCGGAGTGACACGCGAACGCATCCGCCAGATCGAGTCGAAGACGATGGCAAAGCTGCGCCACCCGTCCCGTTCGCAGTCGCTGCGCGACTACCTCGAGTAGGCCGGTGCGCTATCGCTTCGCGGTCCTGCTGGGCCGCGCGGCGCGCTGGGCGCTCCGGTTGCGCGGCGGCGGGTCCGCCGTTCCAGGCCGTATCGTCCTCGCGATCGCACCGCGTTTCCTCGAACGCGCCGTCAGCAGACTGCCGCTCGGGCTGGTTTTCGTCTCCGGATCGAACGGCAAGTCGACGACCACGAACATGCTCACCGGAATGCTTCGGGAGAACGGGCTGACCGTGTTCACCAATCCGTCGGGCGGCAATCTTCCGCAGGGGATCGCGTCGGCCATGCTCGCGTCCGTGCCACTGGACGGGTATGTGCGCGGCGACGTCGGCGTGATCGAAGTCGACGAAGCGTACGGAGTCGCACTGGCGGAACGACTGAAGCCGAACGTCGTTCTGCTGCTGAACGTGCAGATCGACCAACTCAATCGGTTCTTCGAGCCCTCTCGAGTTGTCGACATGTTGCGTACCGTGGCCGGCTCCGCTGAGCGGCTGCTGGTTGTCAACCACGACGACGACAACCTTCGACGGATCGGCGCGGAGCGACACGCGGCCGGAGCCAGGACGGCGTCGTTCGCTGTCGCGCCCGAACTGATCGAGCAATCGCCGCACGGGCTGGCGACCGTGGCGGATGTTGCGCCATCGGCCGCACCTATTGTGCTTCCGGATGCCCGGGTGCGCGTGACGGGTGTCGACGATCGCGAGGCGACCGTCACCATCGACGGTGCGCCGGTGGTGCTCGCGCTTCCAGCCCGTGGCCTGCACTATGCCGTTGACGCGGCCGCCGCGCTTACCACGGCCCTCGAATTGCTCGGTGACCGCTTCTCTCCCACGGCAGCGGCGCGCGCGATGACCGGCTTGCGCACGGTTTACGGCCGCGGCGAGACCCTCACTGTGCACGGTGAGGATATCGAGATCATCATGATGAAGAATCCGCCGAGCCTTCAGCTCAATCTGGATTCGCTGACCGCCGCACCCCCTCAGGTGCTGATGGCCGTCGATGAGGGCACGCCCGACCCCTCCTGGATATACGACATCGACTTCGGCGTGTTGAACCAGGTCGACGTGATCAGCGGCACTAAGGCGTGGCAGCTGGCAACACGACTCGGCTACGCGCAAATCCCGATCGGTGTCGTGCTTCCCGAGCTCAAGGATGCCCTTGCCGCGTTCCTGGCGCTTCCCCGCCCCGCATCCGGCATCAAGACGATGATCGTCAACTATGAGCAGATGATGTTCATCCGCAAACAACTCGGGTTTCTGGATCTCGAGGGTGGGCAGTGATGGAAGGTCGGCACGCAACGCTGAATATCGTCAACCTCTACCCGAACGAGCTCGGAATCAACGGCGACGTCGGCAATGTGACGGCGTTGGTCACCCGCGCACGGTGGCGCGGCATCACGGTCGACGTACACAACCATCAGGTCGGCGCTGAGCTGCCGGATCAGATTGACCTGATTCACATCGGCAGCGGCCCCTTGTCGAGTCAACGCCTTGTTCACGCGGACGTGCTACGGCTTTCTGCTGCGCTGCGCTCGGCCGTCGACTCTGGCGTGCCGCTTCTAGCGATCGCGGGTGGTTGGCAACTGCTGGGGCGGGAGCTGACCACGCAGGTCGGTGAACGGATGCCCGGGGCGGGTGTGTTCGCATCGGCGGCGGTGCTCTCATCACAGCGGACCGTGGGCGAGATCCTGCTGCGACGAGGCGACACGGTGCTGGCCGGATTCGAAAACCATGGCGCGCTCACAACACTCGAAGCTGGGTCGTCGCCGCTCGGTCAGGTCATCGTCGGTGGCGGAAACACTCCGCACGCAGCGCGGGAAGAACGTGTGGAAGGCATTCGCTGCGGCGCTGCGATCGGCACCCAGCTACACGGGCCGATCCTGCCGATGAACCCGTCGCTCGCTGATGAGCTGCTGCGCGCTGCGCTTGACCGCCGCGGCGATGCAGCCCGTTGGGACGTTGCCGCCGCGCAACGCTCTGACCCGATTCGCACTGTGGACGAGTATGCGAAAGCAGCACGATCGGCGATCGCCGGCAGGCTCGGCTCCCGCGGGTGATCGTGTGCTATCCACCGCACGCGACTGGGTTCGCGAGATTGCTCATCCCCGGTAGCTACGCGGCACGCGCGCTGACAGATGCGTGACGATCTCATCTCCGATCGTCGACGCCCAGTGCGCCCAGTCAGCCGCCGTCGGCTCGTCGGCGTCGCCTGGCCCGAACACGAGTGCCGTGTCACCAACACGCGGCCGGGTGTCCTGCACGGCAACGAGCATACTGTCGACAGCCAGAGCGACGACAGGTGAACGTCGACCGTCCAGGAGAACCTGTGCGCGGCCGACGGCTCTGGTGGGCAGACCATCTGCGTAGCCAACGGCGACGCGCGCCAGCGTGCCCGGGCCGTCGTCGATCAGCTCCACAACGTCGGCCTGCAACGACATCACAGGGCGCAAACCGAGTTCGGCTGCCGTGCGGTCGTCGAACGGCGAAATGCCGTACGCCGCGATACCGAAGCGCACGAGATCAAAATGCGCCTGCGGCATCCGGATACCGGCTGAGCTGGCGGCGAGATGGAGCACTTCGAACCGTGCACCCAGCGCGTGGGCCGTGGCGACGGCGTCACGAAAGATCTGCAGCGCGGCTTCGTCGTCTTCGACGGACGCATCGGCAAGGTGCGACCAGGCGCCGCGGACGCGGATCGTTCCCGCGCGTTCCGCGGCCAGAGCTGCTGTGACGAGCGCCGGCCAGTCGGCAGGAGTGGCGCCATTGCGGCTGAGCCCGCTGTCGAGCTTCAAATGCACGACGGCCGGTTTACTCGCGTGCGCAGCAGCGATCGCGTGCAATTGCCACTCGGCGGAGACACCGAGTTGGATGTCCGCCTCAATGCCTGCCCGAAAGTCTGTGTTCGTGCCGTGCAACCACGCGAACAGCGGTGCGGCGACGCCCGCGTCGCGCAATTCCAGCCCGGCAGGAATCTCCAGCACAGCGAGCGAACTCGCACCGGCGGCGATCCCGGCCGTGGCGATCGGGATCAGCCCGTGGCCGTACGCGTTGGCCTTGACCGCAAGCATGGTCTCCGCAGGAGCAATACTTGAGGACAACAGCGTGACGTTGGCACGTAGCGCCTCGAGGTCGATGATCGCGCGCGCGCTCATCGCGAATACACCCTCTCGATGCGAGCGCCCAGCCCTGCCACGATCGCCTCGGAACAGATGCCCGTTGCGAGAGCCCAGTCCGCTGCGGTCGGTTCGCCGATTGCGCCGTCACCGAACAGCACGACCGTATCCCCGACGGACGGGGCCGCGTCTCCGACATCGATGACGAACTGGTCCATCGCGATCCGACCGCTGACCCGTGCCCGCACGGCGTTCACGAGCACAGGAGCACGATTGGATGCGACGCGCGGGATCCCGTCGGCGAAGCCGAGACCGGAGAGCACCAGCGTGGTCTCAGCGGAGGTTCGGTAGGTGTAGCCGTAGGAAACCCCACTGCCGCGGGGCACGCGTTTGACCGAGAGCACCTCGGATGTCAACCGCAGGGCGGGTCGTAGGTTGGACCGCAATGAAGGTGCAACAGCGGAATCCTGTTCGCCGAGCCCGAATAATTCCGGTCCGAGCAGGTGAGCATCGAACGCCGCTGCGACGCGCGGTCCTGCCTGTGTACCGACGTGGATGGGCAGATCGGGGTAATGGGCCGCAAGTGCGGTTCGAGCATCGTCATCCGAGACAACGAACCCGCGGATGCCGGCAGCGGCAAGCGCGGTGGCGACCGGCAGGAGTCCGTGCCCGTAGGCATCCGCTCGCAGGTCGGCGAACGCCGCGGGGGCGGCGCCCTGAGCGGTTGTCAGCACCCCGACATTTGCGACAATCGCCCGCAACGAGACATCGGCGCGACGGCGCACGCCTTTGACCTCTGCTGGCACGGTCACCGATCCGTGAAGAAAACTGCGATTGTGTAAGACTCGAAGGACGCGGCTTAGGCGCGCTGATCCTCGAACAAACGTGCCGACTCGTCGTGCCAGCTCTGCGCGATCGCTGACAGCTTTTCTTCGTGCTTCTTCGCGTGGTGTGCGCAGAAGAGGAGTTCGCCGTTGTTTACGACTACGCGCACATAGGCCTGAGCGCCGCAGGCGTCGCAACGGTCGGCAGCGGTCAATTGCGGTCCGGTGGCGAGCTCAGCAGCGGCACCGGTACCTGTGGCGATGTTCGACATGTTGTGCTCCTCCTGCAAAACCCGAACCATTCAACTCGGTACCTCCATACAAGCACGTTCTGCGTGCTCCGACGACTTCAAGACAGGGCATTTCGCTGAACGCGTAGCAGCTGTTCAGTGCCGGGGTGTCAATGGCGGTGGCGGAGCCCCCGCCTGGATACGCTGGAAGGCGGTGCAGAATCGGCTCTGCACGACTGCGCAACCGAGGAGACACATCCGTGGCCAGCTCTGATTATTCCGCCAGGCACCTGTCTGTACTCGAGGGACTGGAAGCGGTGCGCAAGCGCCCGGGCATGTACATCGGCTCCACGGATTCACGCGGACTGATGCACTGCCTCTGGGAGATCATCGACAACTCGGTGGACGAAGCCCTCGGCGGCTACGGTGCGAAGATCGAGGTCGTCTTGCATCCGGATGACAGTGTCGAGGTGCGCGATACCGCCAGGGGCATCCCGGTGGACATCGAGCCGAAGACGGGGCTCACCGGTATCGAGGTCGTGTTCACGAAGCTGCACGCCGGCGGCAAGTTCGGGTCGGGTTCCTACGCCGCATCCGGCGGGTTGCACGGGGTCGGCGCTTCCGTTGTCAACGCGCTGTCCGAGCGCCTCGACGTCGAGGTCGACCGGGACGGCAAGACCTGGGCGATGTCCTTCCGCAGAGGTGAGCCGGGGCTGTTCGCAGACACCGGTGCGCCAAGCCCGGATGCAGCATTCACCCCGTTTGAGAAGAAAAGCGAATTGCGCGTCGTCGGTTCGGTCAAGCGTGGGGTGACCGGCACCCGGATCCGCTATTGGGCCGACCGGCAGATCTTTGGGGGCAATGCTGATTTTCGAACGGATGACCTGCTCGGCCGAGCGCGCCAGACCGCTTTCCTCGTGCCCGGTATCGCGCTGGAGATCACGGACAATCGCGGTGAAGAGCCCGTGCACTCCGCCTTCGCGTTCGAGGGCGGCATTTCCGCGTTCGTCGACTATCTCGCGCCAGACTCGGCGGTCACGGACACCTGGCGTCTGACGGGAACAGGCAACTTCACCGAGACCGTTCCTGTGCTTCACGAGAATGGCGCGATGACGCCCACGGAGCTGCACCGGGAATGTCACGTCGACATCGCGCTGCGCTGGGGGACCGGCTACGAGACCGTGATGCGCAGTTTCGTGAACATCATCGCGACGCCGAAGGGCGGCAGCCATCAACTCGGTTTCGATCAGGGGCTGATGAAGTTCTTCCGACAGCAGGTCGACGCCAACGCGCGGCGCCTGAAGGTCGGAACGGACAAACTCGACAAGGACGACATCCTCGCGGGCTTGACAGCTGTGCTGACGGTGCGACTGCCCGAACCGCAGTTCGAGGGTCAGACGAAGGAAGTGCTCGGCACGCCTGCTGTGCGGGCGATCGTCAGCCAGGTGGTCACCTCTGCGCTGGCTGCACGATTCTCGTCGACGAAACGCGACGACAAGACCCAGTCGGCTCTGTTGCTCGACAAGGTCGTTTCCGAGATGAAGTCCCGGATTTCCGCGCGCGCCCACAAGGAGACCCAGCGTCGCAAGAATGCGTTGGAAACTTCATCGCTGCCGTCCAAGCTCGTCGACTGCCGCTCGAGTGACGTCGCGAACAGCGAACTGTTCATTGTGGAGGGCGACTCGGCGCTCGGTACCGCCCGGCGAGCCCGCGACAGTGAACACCAGGCACTGTTGCCGATTCGCGGCAAGATCTTGAACGTGCAGAAGGCTTCGGTCTCCGACATGCTCGGGAACGCGGAGTGCGCGTCGATCATCCAGGTGATCGGTGCGGGTTCAGGTCGCAGCTTCGACCTCTCCCAGGCGCGCTACGGCAAGATCATCGTGATGAGCGATGCGGATGTCGACGGCGCCCACATTCGAATCCTTCTGTTGACCCTATTCTTCCGCTACATGCGGCCGATGATCGAGGCCGGCCGGGTGTTCGCCGCGGTTCCGCCACTGCACCGGGTGATCGTGATGAACCCGGGCACGAAGCCCAATGAGACGATCTACACGTATTCCGAAGCAGAATTGCAAGGCGTGCTCGCGGGTTTGAAGCGCTCGAATCGCCGGTATCAGGAGCCGATCCAACGCTACAAGGGGCTCGGCGAAATGGATGCAGACCAATTGGCAACCACAACGATGGACAGAACGCACCGGATGCTGCGACGCGTGCAGGTTCCGGACGCCGAGCAAGCCGCCGATGTGTTCGAACTGCTGATGGGCAACGATGTTGCTCCGCGCAAAGAGTTCATCATCGACAGCTCTGACACGCTGTCGCGCGAGCGAATCGACGTCTAGCGATTCTCTGCTTACTCAATTCTCTGCTTACTCAAGTCGCTGCCGGTTCAGGTCGCTGTCTGCTCAAGTCGCTGTCGGTTCAGGATCCGATCGCCATGCCGACCGCGCCGATCACGGCGTCGAGACTCTGACCGGATGCGTCTCGTCGCGCCCCGGCTTCGGGCAGGCTTCGCAGTGAGCCGTCTGATCCGACGGCTCGAGCAGGAGCCGCTCCGACCCAGGCGAGCGACAGCTGATCCTCGCCTTTCAGGAAGCGCTGCGCGCGCACGCCGCCGGTAGCGCGACCCTTCGGCGGGTAGTCTGCGAATGCGCTGACCTTGCCGCTTCCGGTGTCCGCGCCAGCGAGCGTCGCACCACTGGTCGCAATGGTGACGACAAGCGCGTTTTCGCCGTCGGCGGCAGGCACCGCCCCGAAGAAGATCACCTCGGCTGCTGCACCCAGCTTGATACCCGCCATTCCGCTCGCAGCCCGCCCTTGCGGGCGCACGGCGGCTGCGGCAAAGCGCAGCAATTGCGCGTCAGAGGTCACGAAGACGAGTTCGTCGGTGTCTGCTCCCTGCACGGCACCGACCACTTCGTCGCCTGCCTTGAGGCCGATGAGTTCGAACTCCGGCTTGTTCGCCCAGTCCAACGGTGTAACGCGTTTCACGACACCCTGTCTGGTGCCGAGCGCGATCGAGGTCTCGGCGGTGAGCGAGACGACCGCCAACACGCGCTCCGCTTTGTCGGGTAGCGCGAGATAGTCTCGCGCTTTGACGCCGGCAGCGAGTTGAATCGAGTTCGCAGGCACGGCGGGCAGGTCGACGGGGGAGAACCGGAACAGTCGCCCCTTGTTCGTGACTGCACCGATCTCACTTCGGCTCGTCGTGGTCAGAGTCGAACGGATTGCGTCATGTTTGCTTCTCCGCGTCGGGGCCGTGATGCGGTCCAAGCTGCCTGCATCGTCGGCCTGCTGGTCGACGCGTAACATCCGTCCTGTTGCCGAGAGGAAAACTCGGCAAGGAGTGTCTGCCACCTCGAGCACAGCAGCGGTCTTTCGTGAGCCGACCGTCGCGATCGAAGGGCGCGCCTGCGTCAACAGGGTGCGCCGCGGGGTGCCGAACTTCTCGGCAACTGCATCAAGCTCAGCCGCGACGAGTTCTTTGATGCGGTCGTCGCTGCCGAGCAGAGACTCGAGTTGCGCAATCTCCTGCTCAAGCTGCGAACGCTCCGCTTCGAGCTCGATGCGCGAGAACTTCGTCAACCGACGCAAGCGCAATTCGAGGATGTACTCCGCTTGCACCTGACTCAGGTCGAAGACATCGATCAGTCTGGTGCGCGCCTGCTCCGCGTCGTCGCTGCCGCGGATGACCTGGATCACTTCGTCGATGTCGACGATCGCGATCAAGAGCCCGAGAACCAGATGCAGCCGTTCCCTGCGCCGTTCAAGGCGGAATCGCGAACGCCGCGTTGTGACACTGATGCGATGGTCGACGTAGACCCGTAGCAGTTCACGCAGGCCCAGTGTCTGCGGCCCGCCGTCGACGAGGGCAACATTATTGATCGAGAAGCCGTCTTCGAGAGGTGTGTGCCTGTACAGCTGTTCAAGCACAGCCTCCGGGCTGAAGCCGGTCTTGATACCGATCACAAGGCGCAACCCTTTTGTGCGATCGCTCAGGTCGGTGACGTCGGAGATACCGCTGAGCTTCTTTGAATTGACGCCGTCCTTGATCTTGTCGATCACCTTTTCCGGGCCGACCAGATAGGGCAGCTCAGTGACGATCAGGCCGCTCTTCCGTGCGGTGATCGCTTCGATCGTGACCTTTGCGCGTGTCTTGAAACTCCCGCGACCTGAGGTGTAAGCATCCCTGATTCCCGCGAGTCCGACGATGGTGCCGCCGGTTGGCAGATCCGGCCCCGGCACGAATTCCATCAGAGAGTCCAGATCGGCATCCGGGTTTGCGAGCAGATGCTTTGCGGCACCGACAACTTCGATGAGGTTGTGCGGGGCCATGTTCGTGGCCATCCCCACCGCAATGCCGCTCGCACCGTTGACGAGAAGGTTGGGGAACGCGGCGGGCAGCACTTCTGGCTGGGTCAGCTGATTGTCATAGTTCGGAACAAAGTCGACGACGTCCTCGTCGAGTCCGTCGGTCATGGCCAGTGACGCTGCAGCCAGGCGTGCTTCGGTGTAGCGCGCGGCGGCCGGCCCGTCGTCGAGCGACCCGAAGTTGCCATGGCCGTCGATCAGGGGAACGCGAAGGGTGAAGTCCTGCGCCATGCGCACCAGGGCGTCATAGATCGCACTGTCGCCGTGCGGGTGCAGCTTGCCCATCACCTCACCGGTGACCCTCGCCGATTTGACGTGGCCGCGATCCGGACGCAAACCCATCTGCGTCATCTGGTAAAGGATGCGTCGTTGCACCGGTTTCAGGCCGTCACGCGCGTCGGGAAGGGCGCGCGAATAGATCACCGAATATGCATACTCGAGGAACGACCCTTGCATCTCTGTCGTGACGTCGACATCTTCGATGCGTTCTGTGCTACCTGCCGGTGAGGTCTGTTCGTCTGTCGGGCTCATTCGTGCAATCTCGTGCTGCGCTCCTGCAATCAGTGCGTCACGTCGGAAGGGTGGGTGCGGTCGGACCCAACACGCCTATGGCAGACTGAACCCGATGGGCACCATGTTACCGGCCGGCTATTCTTCTGCACGAAGCCTTGCCGACGTTCTTCCAAGTTGCGTGGCAGCACTGGCAGGCCGGCCCAACCTGCTGAAACTTCCGCAGGTGGATCGCGTGGTTGTGATCGTCGTTGACGGGCTCGGTTCTCATCCGCTGAGGGCGCGCGCCGGCCATGCCCGGTTCCTCGCATCGCGGCTCACGCGGGCAACGACAATGATGAGCGGATTCCCAACCACGACTGCGGTCGCGTTGACGAGTCTGTGCACCGGAACGACGCCGGGCCGCCACGGCATGGTGGGATACACGGTGCTCGACCCGGTCGCCGACCGAGTCTTCAATCAGCTCAGCGGGTGGAAAGGGGATCCGGATCCGGCGGCCTGGCAGCGATGCCCGACAGTTTTCGAGTCGGCCAAGGCCGACAGGATCGCTGCTTTCGCCATCGGCCCGGAGCGTTACCGGTCGTCGTCTTTCAGCACCGCCATTCTGTCTGGTGCCGACTACGTGGGTGCGAAGACGATCGAGCACCGATTCGCGGCTGCGCGGCGCATTCTCGATGCGGGCGGTCGGAGCATCAGCTATCTTTACGTGCCGGAGTTGGACATTGCCTGCCATGCGCACGGGTGGCAATCGGATGCCTGGCTCGCCGCGTTAGAGGAAGTCGATTCCCAGGTGGCGGCGTTTGCCCACGAGTTGAAGAATCATGAAGCCGGACTGGTCACAGCGGATCATGGCGTACTCGACGTGCCGACGACCTCGCACGTGCTGTTCGACACGGTTCCCGAATTGCTTGAGGGCGTGCGGCATGTCGCCGGTGACCCGCGTTGCCTGCAACTCCACCTCGCGGCTGATGCTTCCGAGGCGGAGGCGGCCGCACTCGCTGCTCGTTGGACACACGTGGAAGGCCACCGAGCATGGGTCGCGACCAGGGCGCAGGCTATCGAAGCGGGTTGGTTCGGTGCGAACGTCGACCCCGCCATCGTGCCGCGCATCGGGCATCTGTTGATTGCGGCACGCGGGCGGATCGCGTACTACGACTCACGCACGGCGACGAAGCAATCGCTGGCGATGATCGGCCAACATGGCTCATTCACGGTCGAAGAACTGGCCGTACCGCTGATCGGCGTAGGCGCTTTCGCCTAGCGCCCATGCCCGGGGCTTTCGCATGGGTAGGGCTTTCGCCGAAGACAGGCGTTTCGCTACGCCAGGTCGTCGTCCGTTCTGGCCCCGAACACGATCTCGTCCCAGCTCGGCATCGACGTTCTGCCCTTCTTTCCCGGCGCAGTTTTCGATGGCGAAACCTTTCCGAGCGAGCCGCGTGATCCAGCCGAGTTCGCAACCTGGCGCTTCGGTAGTTCGGGAGCCTCCTGCAGGCCGTCGAAATCGTCGAGAGGCACATCGATTGCCGCCGGCGACAACTCCGCGCCCGCGGCTTCGCGTTCGCCCCGCCGACGGCGCAGCGCCTCGAGCAGATCGGCCGTCTGGTGTTGATCCTTCTGCGTGTCGTCCTCGGCACGTTTGATCGCGGTCACTGCGATCGCATTATTGCTCGCGGAGCTCGTGCGCCCGAACGGCGCAGGTTCAAGGTGCGGTGCAGCATCCGGTGCAGCGTGTACCGCTTCATCAGGAAAACTGAACGCACCGCTGTCAAAGCGTGACTCGTCCGGCAGCACGCTCGGCGTAACCGCCCGCAGCCGGGGGATCAGGCCACCCTGCAACTCGCCCTGCTGCGACAGCGTCGTGGCCTCGGAGTTGAGTGGAGACAGCGCGTGCTTGCGCGAGTCATAAGCCCATCGGGCGTCGTGATCGATCTCGTCTGCGGTGAAGGAGAGTTTGACGATCCAACCGCCATCTTGCTCTTTCCAACTCGCCCAGCGCTCTCCAGTCGCAGAAAGCGACGCAAGACGCTCCCGGATCACGACGCCGAACGTCGCCGCCTCACCGAGCGGATCGACGTCCGCGTTCGTGTGCACAGGTACGCCCAAAGCGGACGCGACGATGTGCTCACGCTCGGCCAGAATCGGGCCCTCGAACCGTTGCACGTATTCGACTGCAGCGCCCGTCAATGACGAAACCTCTTCTGCCGTCAGTCCCGACCGAATGTGAGACTGAACCTCGCGCGGCGAAACCTTGTGCCCGGTGGCCGGTCCCGGCTTGTTTTGGCGCAATCTGGACTGCAAAACCTCGTCGATCGCGATGCGGTACCGCTCGCCGTCGTCACTCGCGGCGAGGAGAGCACCGTTCTCAACTCCGATGACCTTCAAATCCTGCATGGTGAAACGCCTCTCCAGCTGTCTCGGTTCGTGGCTAGGATGCCATGAAGACGCCCGAAATCTCGGGAATATCTGTGGCGCGCCGCAAGTTGACCGTGACCAGAGGCGATCAGATCGCGGGATGGTTTGCAATTCTCTCAGGTTTGATGCAAACTGTGCCCGCTGATTTCGTTTGATCGGCAGTCACACGAGAAGTGGATGGGCATGGCAACGGATTACGATGCGCCACGAAAGACCGAGGATGACTCGGAGTCGATCGAGGCGCTCAAGGAACGGGTACCGGACAAGATGTCCGGAGTCGTTGACGTCGACGATGCCGACAATCCGGGCGGCTTCGAGCTGCCTGGCGCGGACCTGTCCGACCTCGATCTCGACGTCGTTGTTCTTCCCCCGCAGGCGGACGAATTCACCTGTGTGAGTTGTTTTCTTGTGAAGCATCGGTCGCAGATGGACCACGAGTCCAAGCTCGGACCGATCTGCATGGAGTGCGCGAGCTGACGCACCATTAGCCGCGTTCGAGCGGACGGCGCTGCGGGCCTGGCAAATCGCTGAGCACTCGCACCAATTCACCGGGTCGGCGTGTCGAGATCAGCCAGTACGGCGCAGGATCGTTGACGTCCAGCACCGCGACCTTGACGACCGGCTTGACCCAGCCGCGAATCAGCAGCCATGCCCGCGCATCGAGCTTCTGACCCCGCTGAAGCGTCGCCTCGTCGCCGTCGTACGCCTGAGCGTTTCCGAGAAGCGACCGTTCGATCCGCGCGCGCCCCGCGCTGAACGACTCTTCTGTCACCTGGATAGTCGCCGCGGAGTTCAGAAGCATCCAGACACAGACCGCATAAAGCACGATCGCCAAGATGACTCCGACGGCCATGTTGATCGGCGCGAACACCAAGATGCAGGCGGGAATGATCAATGCGGTGGAGATGAACAGCCAAGGGGCGGGCCACAGCCGCTCACGATACAGAACCATGCCTCTATTCGATCAGATTTCTGCACTACCCTCGACACGTGACTGATTCCATTGACATTCCGAGCAGAGCGGATGTCCTGCCGAGCTACGCTCACCCCGGTGACGCCGGGGCCGATCTGTGTTCGAACGAAGCGGCGACATTGGCACCCGGCGAGCGCAAGACACTCGGCACCGGGTTTGCACTGGCGCTCCCTGACGGCTACGTGGCCTTCGTCGTTCCGCGCAGCGGGCTGGCTGCCAGACACGGGATCACGATTGTGAACTCGCCGGGCACCGTCGATGCCGGATATCGCGGCGAGATAAAAGTCACCCTTCTCAACACGGACCAAACGGAGCCGTATGCCGTGGAAGTCGGCGACAGAATCGCTCAGATCGTGGTGATGCCCGTCAGTCGGGCCCGATTCCTTCCCGTCGACGAGCTGCCTGACAGCGCTCGGGGTGCCAACGGATTCGGTTCAACGGGCTATACCGTCTTGCAGTCAGGAGGCAACGCGTGAGCGGCACAGACAGCACAGATGGCAGCGGCAACAACGATCCGAACGACTGGGCGAAGTCGGCGCCGGAAGATCGTGCGACGGAGGGGCCGCTCGACGAATCGGAAGCGAACCCCGTGCGCCCGTACATCGACCTGGGTGGCGTGAAGATTCTGCCTCGTGAAGGGTTGCATCTGCGCCTCGAGGTCGAAGAGGAGACACAGCGCGTGGTGGCAGTCGGGCTCGATTACGCGGGTTCGACACTGCAGGTGCAGCCGTTCGCGGCACCCAGGTCAAGCGGGCTGTGGCACGAGATCCGGCAGCAGATCGCCGAACAGGTCAATCGGCAGGGTGGCCGCACCAGCGAGCAAGACGGAGTCTTTGGACCAGAACTTCTCGCCGAGATCCCGGTCGCCTCACCAGGCACCGTCGGTGAGACCCGCGTTGCGCGATTCGTCGGCGTTGACGGCCCTCGTTGGTTCCTGCGCGGCGTGATCGCTGGCGACGCCGCCGTTCAGCCGGAAGCGGCAGCGCTGGTCGAAGACCTTTTCCGCAGCATCGTCGTCGTGCGCGGCACCGTGCCGATGCCGCCACGCGACCTCATTCCGCTGCGAATGCCGCTGACCGGCGACGAAGCCGCAAACATCTGAGCTGACATGACAACCAACGAACCCGACCAGGACAAGACGCATCCTCCGCCACCGGACGGCGTGGCAGCATCTGCCCGGGAGAACTCCCTTTCCGGTGCGCTCGGTCAAAGCCTTGCTGCTGCTGCACAACGCAGCGGATTGGGTGCTGTCGCAGAGGGCCAGGCGCCGAGCGGCGCCGCTTTGCTTGCCGCAATGGGAGGCATCCGCGGGCTTGCCGAAACGATTCTGCCCGGGCTGGTTTTTCTGGTCGTGTACACGTTCACGATGAATGTGCCGTTGGCGCTCGGCGCGTCTGTCGTGATCGCCATCGTGTTCACGGTGGTGCGTGTGATCGGACGCACGCCCGTCACGCAGGCGGTCGCCGGGCTGATCGGGGTCGGGGCGTCCGCGGTCCTCGCGCTCCTCACCGGCAAGGGCAGCGACAACTTCGTTCTCGGGCTGATCACCAACGCCGCCTATGCGCTCGCAATCCTGATCTCGCTGCTGGTACGTTGGCCTGTCATCGGCCTCGCCGTCGGCTACCTGATGGGCGATGGTCTTGCCTGGCGTCGAGACAAGGCCAAGTACCGTGCGCTTCAATTGCTGACCGTGTGCTGGCTCGCGCTGTTCGTCGCACGACTGGCGGTCGAGGTGCCGCTGTATTTTGCCGACAACGTCTCGGGCCTCGCCATCGCGAAGCTGCTGATGGGCGTGCCGCTGTACGCGCCGCTCGTGCTGCTGTCCTGGCTCGTGGTGCGTTCCGTGTACAACCTGAAGCCGGCAAGCGCGGGATCGTAACCGCATGGCAGATGCGAGCGGCCTGACCCTCGATGAGGTGGCTGCGCGACGGGCGGCAGGGCAGATCAACGAGGTCAAACAGCCGGCATCGCGGTCGGTTGCGGACATTCTCCGAGAGAACGTCTTCACCTTCTTCAACGCGATCCTGACGGTGTGCTTCGTGGCGGTGCTGTTCGTCGGCGATGTGCGCGACGGCTTTTTCTACGGCGTCGTCATTGTCAACGCCCTGATCGGAATCGTGCAGGAGCTGCGCGCAAAATTCGTTCTCGAGCGCCTTGCCCTCCTCGCTGCGCCGACGAGCACTGTGCGGCGGGACGGTGCCGCCGTGAATATTCCGATTGAACAGATCGTGCTCGACGATGTGCTGATTTTGCGGCCGGGAGATCAGATTCCCGCCGATGCCTGCACGCTCGCCTCAACCGGGCTCAGCCTCGATGAGTCGATGCTCACCGGTGAGTCGGATCCCGTGGCGAAGGATGCGGGCGAGGCGTTACTTTCCGGATCGCACGTCATCGGCGGAACCGGGTACGCACGAGTGACGGCTGTCGGTGCTGACTCGTACGCGAACAAGCTGACGTCCGAGATCCGCAGGCACTCGCTGGTGCATTCGGAACTGCGCGACACCGTCAATCGCATCCTGGTGTACATCTCCTGGATCCTCGGCCCCGTGATCGTCATCACAATTGTCGGTCGGATCTTCGCGTACGGCGGCGTGCATCAACTCGTATACGGCGGCCAGTGGCGGCGTGCCGTCCTGGACGCCGTTGCCAGCGTCGTCGGCATGATCCCGGAGGGCCTCGTGCTCCTGATCAGCCTGGCATTCGGGGTCGCGGCCATCCAGCTGGCAACCAAGAAGGTCCTGGTGCAGGAGCTTGCGGCCGTCGAAGTACTCGCGCGGGTCGACGTGCTGTGCCTGGACAAGACTGGCACCCTGACCAGCGGCGAACTCGCGTTCGACCGGTTGATCGCGTTTGCCGGCATCCACGAGTCGGAGTCTGCGATCGCGTTGGCCGCGTTCGGCTCCGACGACGCCGGCAACGCCACCGCTCGGCTTCTCGCGCAGCATTTCTCGGCATCCGGTGTCTTAGTCGAGCGTCGACTCCCGTTCAGCTCCGCGACCAAATACAGCGGGGTGCAGTTCAGCACGGGCGGGCAGGCAACCGCGTGGTTTCTCGGCGCGCCTGAGCGGCTACTTGCACCACAGTCACTCGAACGCACAGAGGCCGACCGGATGGCCGCGACCGGCAGGCGCACACTCGCGCTTGTTCGCAGCACAGCTGCGCTGCCGGCGGTCACGTCAGCACAGCAGCCTGACGTCACCACGCTCCGTCCGGCCGCCCT
Source organism: Rathayibacter sp. SW19 (assembly GCF_030866825.1). NCBI lineage: Bacteria > Bacillati > Actinomycetota > Actinomycetes > Micrococcales > Microbacteriaceae > Rathayibacter > Rathayibacter soli. Next base: position 2,428,878 of record NZ_CP133020.1, on the reverse strand, counting down.
TGTGATCTTCGCCGAGACGATTCGCGAGGATGCTCCGCAGACCCTGCGCTACTTCAAGTCGCAGGGTGTGCGCAGCATCATCATGTCCGGCGACAACCCGGTGACGGTCGCGGCGTTGGCGGGACCGCTCGGCATCGGTGGCGACGCCGTCGACGCATCCGGGCTCGACACCGACGACGCTTTGGCGGCCGCCCTCGAAGGCTCGAACATCTTCGGCAGGGTCAGCCCTGAGCAGAAGCGTGCGGCGATCGGGCTGCTTCGCACGGCTGGCCGCACGGTCGGAATGACCGGCGACGGCGTGAACGATGCGATGGCGATCAAAGACGCCGACCTCGGCATCGCGATGGGCACTGCGACAGCAGCGACCAAGGCGGTTTCGAGAATCGTGCTGCTGGACAACCGTTTTGATCGCCTGCCCGACGTGCTGGCGCTGGGTCGACGGGTGATCGCGAACGTCGAGCGCGTTGCGAATATCTTTCTCGCGAAGACCGTGTACGGGATCATCCTCGCCCTTGTCAGTGCGGCAACGTTCATGCCGTTTCCGTTCCTGCCACGCCAACTGACGTTGGTGTCCTCGCTGGCGATCGGCATCCCGTCTTTCCTGCTCGCGTTGGCACCGAACCGCCGGCTGTACACGCCAGGCGTGTTGCGCCGCATCCTGCGCTACTCGATCCCGACAGGGATCATCGCCGCATGTGCCTGCCTGCTGTCTTTCATTCCGATGCACCTGTTGCAGGTGGAGCGTCACGAGGCGCGCAGTGTTGCGACCGTCACTCTGTTCTGCGTGTCGCTGTGGATCCTGAGTGTGCTCACCCGGCCGTTGAGCGGGGCGCGCTTCGCCCTGTTGGCAGCCGTCATTGCCTCGTTCGTGCTGGTCTGCGTGATTCCGTTCACCCGGACGTTCTTCATGATGGATGTCTATGCGAACCTGACGCTCGTCTACGGCATCGCCGTCGGCGCGGTCGGTGCCGTGGGCATCGAACTCTTCTACCGATTCGCCAAGCGCCGCTCGCTCGTTTTCGACAGAGAATGAGCGCGCGCGGCGTCGCAGGATCAGGGGCGGATTCTGATAGAATTATCTCGATGTCGAGATAGTTTTCGAGCATGCGATGTGCGCTGACCGGGGTAAGGCAATCCTTGGTAGAGAAAACCTTCGCACCGGCACGAAGATTGACCGTGGGGGATCGCCAGCGCGATTCCCGCCAACGAAGGAGAGGGCAGCGTGTCTGCGGTAAACAGCCTTGCGGTAAACAGCTTTGGAGCGAAGGACAGGCTCAGCGTCGGAGGAATCGACTACGAAATTTTTCGGATCGATGCGGTCCCCGGCTATGAGAAGCTGCCATACAGCCTCAAGGTGCTGCTGGAGAACCTGCTTCGCACCGAGGATGGCAAGAACATCACGAAGTCGCAGATCGACGCTGTAGGCGCCTGGGACCCGTCAGCTGAACCCAACACGGAGATCCAGTTCACCCCCGCCCGCGTTCTGATGCAGGACTTCACCGGCGTGCCATGCATCGTCGACCTGGCGACGATGCGCGAGGCTGTGGTCGACCTCGGCGGCGACCCGACTAAGATCAACCCGCTTGCGCCCTCCGAACTCGTGATCGACCACTCCGTGATTGCGGACCTGTTCGGCACGGAAGACTCGTTCGAGCGCAACGTCGAGATCGAATACGAGCGCAATGGCGAGCGTTACCAGTTCCTGCGCTGGGGACAGAGCGCGTTCGGCGACTTCAAAGTCGTGCCGCCGGGAACGGGCATCGTGCACCAGGTGAATATCGAGCACCTTGCACGCGTCACATTCACGCGGGAAGTCGGTGGCGTGCTGCAGGCTTACCCCGACACGCTTGTGGGTACCGACTCGCACACCACCATGGTCAACGGTCTGGGCGTTCTCGGCTGGGGCGTCGGCGGCATTGAGGCGGAGGCGGCAATGCTCGGCCAGCCGGTCTCGATGCTCATTCCCAAGGTGGTCGGCTTCAAGCTGTCCGGTTCCATTCCCGCAGGCGTGACGGCGACCGACGTCGTGCTCAGCATCACCCAGCAATTGCGCGCGCACGGTGTCGTCGGCAAGTTCGTCGAGTTCTACGGATCCGGCGTCGCCCAGGTGCCACTCGCCAACCGGGCGACCATCGGAAACATGAGTCCCGAATTCGGTTCGACAGCTGCGATCTTCCCGATCGACGATGTCACCCTGGACTACCTGCGCCTGACCGGGCGCACCGAGGAGCAGATCGCGCTGGTCGAGGCATACGCGAAGACGCAGACGATGTGGCACGATCCGGATGTCGAACCAACCTTCAGCGAGTACCTCGAGTTGGATCTGGCGAGCGTCGTGCCGTCGATCGCAGGCCCGCGCCGCCCACAAGACCGCATCATTCTGAGCGAATCCAAGGCGCAGTTCAACAAAGACCTGAATGACTTCGCCCAGATCGAGCACGACCTGGTCGACCTGACGATCGCTGAGTCGTTCCCCGCATCCGACCCCGGCGAGCTGTCACCCGCCGATGCGCACAGTGCGCACGCTCACCACCACAGGAGCCACGCGCCCGAGACGGCGTCGCATCCGACACCGGTGACGCTGTCGGACGGCTCCGCGTTCACGATCGATCACGGCGCCGTTGCGATTGCAGCGATCACATCGTGTACGAACACGTCGAACCCGTCCGTCATGCTCGCAGCCGGTCTACTCGCCCGTAACGCAGCGCAGAAGGGCCTCACCGTCAAGCCCTGGGTCAAGACGACGTTGGCACCCGGCTCGAAGGTGGTCACTGACTACTACGACAAGTCCGGCCTGACGAATTATCTCGAGCAGCTCGGTTTCTACCTCGTCGGCTACGGCTGCACCACGTGCATCGGCAATTCGGGCCCGCTGATCGGAGAGATCTCAGCTGCGGTGCAAGACAGCGACCTCGCCGTCACCGCCGTGCTGTCCGGCAACCGCAACTTCGAGGGCCGGATCAACCCGGACGTGAAGATGAACTACCTGGCCAGCCCGCCGCTGGTCATCGCCTACGCACTTGCGGGGTCGATGAACTTCGACTTCGACACCGATGCCCTGGGCGACGACACGGCAGGCAACCCGGTCTATCTCAAAGACATCTGGCCAGACGCAGACGAAGTGCAGTCGACCATCGACAGCTCGATCGATCCCGAGATGTTCCTACATGAGTACGAGGGCGTCTTCGACGGCGATGAGCGCTGGCGTGCGCTGCCCATCCCCACTGGTTCGACTTTCGAATGGGATGATGCATCCACCTACGTGCGCAAGCCGCCGTATTTCGAAGGCATGACCCTGGAGACGACCCCGGTCGGCAACATCGAGGGCGCGCGCGTTCTTGCCAAACTCGGGGATTCGGTCACAACAGACCACATCTCGCCCGCCGGCTCGATCAAGGCGGACAGCCCAGCAGGCCGTTACCTGATCGAGCACGGCATCGAACGCAAGAACTTCAACTCCTATGGATCACGACGCGGAAACCACGAGGTGATGATCCGCGGCACGTTCGCGAACATTCGTCTGCGCAATCAACTTCTGAACGACGTGGAGGGCGGTTACACCCGAGACTTCACGCAGGAGGGCGGACCGCAGGCGTTCATCTTCGACGCGGCTGAGCGCTACCAGGCTGCGGGCACCCCGCTGGTGATCATTGCGGGCAAAGAGTACGGGTCCGGGTCCTCGCGCGACTGGGCAGCCAAGGGCACGCTGCTGCTCGGCGTGCACGCTGTCATCGCGGAGAGCTTCGAGCGAATCCACCGTTCCAACCTGATCGGCATGGGTGTGGTTCCTCTGCAGTTTCCCGCTGGGCAGAGTGCGAACAGCCTCGGCCTGGACGGCACGGAGAAGGTGACGATCACTGGTATCGACGCGCTGAACGAAGAGCTGATCCCGGCGACTGTTCATGTCGTTGCGGAGCCGACGGCAGACTCGCCGACAGGCAAGGACGTCGTCGAATTCGATGCTGTCGTGCGCATCGACACACCGGGCGAGGCGGACTACTACCGCCACGGCGGTATTCTGCAGTACGTTCTGCGCTCTCTCGTGTAAGCAGTCGCTGGCACACTGTGAGAGGCCGGGACCGCAGTGGTCCCGGCCTCTCGCTGTCTGCGCACGACGGGCGCGTAGAATCGAACGATGCCGCGGGGAGACCGTGCGCGGAGGAAAGGCAGTGCGGATGACCCTCCTGGAGACGATCAGGGGTCCGCGCGATCTCGATGAACTCTCGAAGGAGCAGCTGAATCAGCTCGCCGACGAAATCCGGGCGTTCCTGATCTCCAACGTGGCGCGCACGGGAGGTCATCTGGGCCCGAACCTCGGCATGGTCGAGGCGACCATCGCAATTCATCGCGTGTTCGACTCGCCGAGAGATGCCATCGTGTTCGACGTCGGACATCAGGCATATGTGCATAAGCTCGTGACCGGGCGACAAGACTTCGGCAAACTTCGTCAGAAGGGCGGTCTAGCCGGCTATCCGCAGCGCTCTGAGTCGATCCACGACATTGTTGAGAATTCTCACGCGTCGAGCTCACTGTCGTGGGCAGACGGCATTTCGCGCGCATTCGCCGTCACCGGCCAGACGGATCGTCACGTGGTCGCCGTCGTCGGCGACGGTGCACTCACCGGCGGAATGACCTGGGAGGCGCTCAACAACATCACAGACGACAACAACCGAAATCTGGTGATCGTTGTCAATGACAACGGCCGTTCGTACGCCCCGACGATCGGCGGAATCGCGCGATTCCTGAACTCGGTGCGCACGAAGAGCAGTTACCGCAACCTGTACCTGAGCAGTCAGGCCGCGTTCGGCAAGCTCGGCGGGCCCGGCCGGGCGCTGTATCGGGGGATCCGTGGAGGCACGCACGGGTTCCTCAGCCGGTTCGCCAACAATGAGCAGCTGTACTCGAACCTCGACATCAAATACATCGGCCCGATCGACGGTCACGATATCGCGGCAATGGAGGAGGCTCTGCGCCAAGCGAAGGGCTACGGCGCCCCTGTGATCGTGCACGCGATCACCCAGAAGGGCCGCGGTTTTCAGCCGGCCGTCAACGACTCAGCCGATCAATTCCACTCCGTCGGTCAGATCGATCCAGAAACAGGGGAGCCTGTGGGCTCCTCGGCCGCGCCGGCTTGGACGAACGTGTTCGGCGAAGAACTGCTCCGTCTCGCAGAGGGCAATCCGCGACTGGTCGGCATCACCGCCGCCATGCTGAGACCGACCGGATTGAACAGACTCGCCGAACGCTACGCAGAGCGCGTGCACGACGTCGGGATCGCCGAACAGCACGCGGTTGCCAGTGCGGCCGGGCTCGCATACGGTGGCCTGCACCCCGTTGTGGCGATCTACGCGACGTTCATCAATCGTGCGCTCGACCAGGTATTGATGGACGTAGCCCTGCACAAGGCCGGGGTCACTTTCGTGCTCGACCGGGCAGGCGTCACAGGGCCGGATGGCCCCAGCCATCACGGAATCTGGGATCTTGCGATTCTGCAACTCGTGCCGCACATTCGATTGGCGGCTCCTCGCGATGCGGCTCGGCTGCGTGAGGAACTGGCAGAGGCCGTCGTCGTGGAGGACGCGCCGACCGTCGTGCGCTTTCCCAAGGGCAGCGTCGGCGCAGACATCGACGCAGTTCGACGGTTGCCGGACGGCGTCGACGTGCTGGTCGAAGATGACCACCGTGACGTTTTGATCGTGGCGGTCGGGCCGTTCGCCGCCCTGGCACTCCGAGTAGCAGAATTGCTCGACGCTCAGGGAATCGGTGCGACCGTCATCGATCCCCGTTGGGTCGTGCCCGTGCCGCGCAGCGTGATCGAGCTTGCCGAGAGCCATCGCCTGGTCGTGACGATCGAAGACGGCATCCGCGTCGGCGGAATCGGCACCCGCGTGCGGCAGGACCTCCGAGCGGCGGGTGTGGACACCCCCGTCGACGAACTCGGCCTCCCCGATGAGTTCCTGGAACACGCGACGCGTGAGGAGATTCTGCAACAGGCGGGACTCACTCCGCAGCAGATCGCCAGGGACATCGTGGAACAGGTGCTCGGGAGCAAGATCCCCATCGCCCGCCCGCGTCCAGACGATACGGACGAGCCGGAGGCCATCATCAAACGGCGTCGCAGCGCCTGACTCACACGGGCAGGTATGGATATTCCGGGGATCGACCCTGGAATGACAGGATGCTCGGATTGCGGATCATCCCATCGCGAATTTCAATCGCCCTGCTGATCGTCTCGTCGTCATCCCACGACGAGGTGCCGGCCATGACAACGGGCAAGAACGGCAGAAGCGCTTCGCTGATCTCCCAAGTGGCGGAGTCCCACAGGTAAGACGGGCTGTGATCGACTGCGTAATACCGCACGTTGTCGCCCACGATGAACATCGGCTCCGCGAATGAGGTCGGCTTCGCCCAGCTGAAACCCATTCCTTCGTCGCACGACACGTCGATGATCAGGCTGCCTGGTCTGAACGCGTCAAGATCGGCAGCGCGCAGATACATCAACGGCGCATCCGGATCCTGCAGCGTGCAGTTGACGACGATGTCGCTTTCGGCAAGGAACGGGGCCAGCGGAACACGGCCATGGTGCGTGATGACGTTGCCGCCGTCAGGCGCCGCTTCGTCGTGGTCCAACTGCACGATCTGCACGGAGTGAATCGGAGATCCGACGGCGGCGACGTCGCGACTTGTCAGTACCTGCACGTCGTGGATGCCGTGCGCATTCAGTGCGGTGACCGCACCGCGTGCTGTCGCCCCGAACCCGATGACGGTCGCGCTCAACCGCCGGCCATAGTCGCCCGTCGAGCCGATCAGCTCCAGTGCGTGCAGCACAGAACAATAGCCCGCGAGCTCGTTGTTCTTGTGAAAGACATGCAACCCGAACCCGCCGCTCGAGGTCCAGTGGTTCATCGCCTCGAATGCGATCAGCGTCAGCCGCTTGTCGATCGCCAGTTGGGTGATCGTGCGCTCCTGCACACAGTGCGGCCAGCCCCACAGGGTCTGTCCGTCGCGCAGGTCGTGCAGATCAGCTGGCTGAGGTTTAGGCAGCAGCACGACGTCACAGGATGCGATCACCTGTTCGCGCGTTCCCAGTGCGCCCACGAACGTGGAAAGCACCGCGTCTGACATCCCGAACCGGTGCCCGTAGCCGTATTCGAACGTCATACGTCTGCGCAACGCTTCGTCGATGCGATCCAGATGCCCGGGATGGATCGGCAAGCGTCGCTCGTCCACCTTGAGGGTGGTCGCAAGCACCCCCAGCGTGAGGTCGCTCATGCGATTCCGGCGATCGGCGGCGTGTGGAACGTGCCGCCGAAGATCCGTTCGCTCGCGCCGACTCGATCCAGGTATGGTGTGACACCGCCCATCTGGAACGGCCAGCCCGCGCCGAGGATCATGCACAGGTCGATGTCCTCGGCGGCGTGCACGACATCGTCTTCGAGCATCCGGTGGATCTCATCGGCGAGGCCGTCTTGCACTCGGCGCAGGATTTCCTCGGGCGCAACCGGCGTATTGCCGACGGTGATCACCTTGAGCGCTCCCTTGTCGATTCCTTTGACCTTGCCCTTGGCGTCTTTCTCCAACAGCGTTCCGTAATCGGCGAGTTTGTGGAGGTTCGTCGATTGGTAGAACCGGTCGGGGAAAGCGGAGTGGTGGGTGTCGAGCACATGGGCGCCGACCTTCAATCCAACCAGGTCCAGCAGCACAGATGGTGACATCGGCAGTCCGAGCGGCGCCAGTGCGGTGTCGACAACCTCGAACGGAGTACCGAGGTCGACGGCGCGCATCGCTTCACCGAGCAGCTTCGCCAAGACGCGATTGACGACGAATCCTGGGGTGTCCCGCGTGATGACCGCATTCTTGCGCAGAGCCTTCGCTGTGACCATCGCGGTGGACAGGGTGGCATCATCGGTGGCGGGAGCCCTGACGACTTCGATCAGCGGCATGACTGCAACAGGATTGAAGAAGTGGAATCCGACCAGCCGCTCCGGGTGCGCCAGCTTCGCGCCGATCTGCTCGACGGACAACGACGATGTGTTCGTGGCCAGAACGGCTTCGGCGGAGATGAACGGCTCGATCTGCGCAAAGACCTCCTGCTTGACCTCGAGTTCTTCGAACACGGCCTCGATCACCCAGTCGGCGTCGGAAAATAGGTTCTTGTCCGTCGTGCCTGTGACCAGTGCTTGAAGTCGGTTCGCCTCATCGGGGGAGATGCGCTTCTTCGCAGCGAGCGCGGCGATCTCATCGTGGATGTACGCCACGCCCTTGTCTACGCGGGCCTGGTCGAGGTCGGTGATGACGACGGGCACCCGCAGGCGTCTCACGAACAACAGGGCGAACTGACTGGCCATGAGTCCAGCACCGATCACCCCGACCTTGGTGACACGTTTGGCCAGCGCGGCGTCCGGGGAGCCTGCCGGACGCTTTGCACGTTTTTGCACCAGATTGAATGCATAGACGCTGGCCTGGAACTGATCGCCGGCCACCAGATCGGCGAGCGCGACGTCTTCGCGCTCGAAGCCTTCCTCTTTCGAGCCGCTCTTGGCTGCTTTCAGGAGGTCGAGCGCGGCGAATGGTGACGCGGCGACGGTCCCGATCCTGCTCGCGACCATCTTGCGGGCGATGCCGACGGCTGCGTCCCACTTGACCGCCCGCTCGATCTTTCCGGGCTGATTCGACCGCTTGACCGTAATCGTGCCGTTGATGACGCCGTCCGCCCAGCGGATCGAGTCCTCCAGGAAGGTCGCGGACGCGAAGCCGGCATCTGCGATGCCCAGCTCGAGCACATCCGCGGGGCGCAGCATCCGGTTCATCTTCAACGGGTTCTCGATGATGACCTTCAGCGCGTTCTCGATGCCGATCAGGTTAGGCAGAAGATAGGCGCCTCCCCAGCCGGGAATCAAGCCGAGGAACACCTCGGGCAGCCCGATGGCCGCAGCGGACAGATCCACCGTGCGATAGTTCGCGTTAAGGCCGATCTCGAGGCCGCCGCCCAACGCTAGGCCGTTGATGAACACGAATGAGGGCACCCCGAGGTCGCTCAGGGACCCGAGTACCTGGTGTCCGAGCTGTGGTAGGAGCCGGGCGACCGTGCGATCGGGAAGGTCGCTGACCTTACTGAGGTCGGCGCCTGCGGCCAGAAAGTAGGGCTTTCCGGTGATGGTGATCCCGGCGATTTCGCCAGCGACCGCACGGCGCTTCAACGCGGCCAACGTGTCACGCAGTTCCAGCAGTGTCAACGGGCCGAGCGTGTTCGGCCGGGTGTGATCACGACCGTTGTCGAGCGTCACCAAAGCGAGCGTCTTGCCGCTGGCCAGAGCGACGTCGCGCACGAACGAGTGCGTCACCACCTCATCGGAGGAAATCTCGACGAGCGGGCTGAAATCGATGGTGCTGTAGTCCGTCATCGCCTACGCCTTTCCATTCCAATTGGGGTTCTCCCAGATCACACTGCCGCCCTGGCCGAGGCCGACGCACATCGCCGTCAGGCCGTACCGAACCTCCGGGTGCTCGGCGAACTGCGCCGCCAACTGAATCATGAGGCGCACACCGGTGGCTGCCAACGGGTGGCCGATCGCGATCGCACCGCCCCATAGGTTGACGCGGGGGTCCTCATCGTCGATTCCGAAATGATCGAGCAGGGAAATCACCTGAACGGCGAAGGCTTCGTTCAGCTCGAACAGGCCGATGTCCTCGATCGTCAGACCCGCTTTGCGCAGCGCCTTCTCCGTTGAGGGGATCGGTCCGATGCCCATGATCTCAGGGTCCACGCCGGCGAACGCAAAGTTGACCAAACGCATCTTGGGCTTGAGCCCCAACTCGGCCGCGGCATCCGCACTGGCCAGGAGGCTGACCGTCGCACCGTCCGTCAGCGGCGACGCGTTGCCGGCTGTGACGCGACCGTGCGGTCGGAACGGTGTCTTGAGTCCGGCGAGACCTTCCATCGTGGTGCTCGGCCGCATGCCTTCGTCTTCTGTGGCGAGACCCCACCCTGCTTCACTGCGCAGAGCGACGGGGATCAGGTCGGGTTGGATCTTGCCCGCGGCATAGGCTGCAGCAACCTTCTGCTGGCTGCGCATGCCGAAGCGGTCGGCGCGTTCCTTGGTCAGGTTCGGGAAGCGGTCGTGGATGCGTTCCGCCGTCTTACCCATGTTCAGTGCGTCTTCACCGACCAGCCGCTCCGAAAGAAACCGTGGATTCGGGTCAGCCCCGAAGCCCATCGGATGCCGGCCCATGTGCTCAACTCCACCCGCCAGCACGAGATCGTATGCCCCGAACCCGATGCCGGAGCCGAGCGTCGTCACTGAGGTCATGGCGCCCGCGCACATGCGGTCGATCGCGAAGCCCGGAACCGACTGCGGCAATCCGGACAGCAGCGCAACCGTCCGGCCAAGAGTCAGACCCTGATCGCCCTGCTGCGTCGTGGCGGCGATCGCCACATCGTCGATGCGATCTTTCGGCACATTCGGGTTGCGCTCGAGTAGCCCGATCACGGCTTTCACTGCCAGATCATCCGCGCGCGTGTTCCAATACATGCCCTTTTCGCCCGCCCGCCCGAACGGGGTACGAACCCCGTCGACGAACAGAACATCAGCTATCTCGGCCACTGTGCCTCCCAATCGGATCTGTCTTGATCCTAGAGCGGCGCCCTGATGGACAAGAATCGTTTGCGCGATTCTACGAAGCGTCGCTGTCGGGGTCGCCTTCGCTTTGGTCGGCCTCGACAAACGCCGCGGCAACCGATGCTGCCGTCGCCTCAACCTGCCAGGGGCGTGCCCCGTGCTGGGTGAAGGCATCCGCAATCGTCTGTTGATTGATCGGCTCAGGCGGGCTCCAGGCGATGCGGCGCAAGACCTCCGGCGTCAGAAGATTCTCGACAGGGATCTCGCGCTGTTCGGACACTGCGCCGATGGCTTCTCGTGCGTGCTTGAGCCGCAGATCAGCTGCAGGGTTGCGATCGGACCACGAGCGGGCGGGGGGAAGTGTGTCGCTGTGGCCACGCAACACCGGTAGATCATCCGTTGAACGGCCGAGTTCAATGGCCGACCACCACCGATCCAGTTCGCTGCGACTCGCACGACCGGAGAACTCGCGCAACTGACTCAGCTCACGCTTGCTGGCCGGGAGCGCCTTCGCCGCCGCAGCAAGCGACGTATCCGGAACCAGCCGACCGGGTGCTGTGTCGATCTCGCGGGCGTAGCGGTCGCGGGCAAGCCACAGTTCGCGAGCGACAGCCAGGTTGCGCAACCCTTTTATCGAATGGATGCCGGACAACCTGCGCCACGGCTCAGCCCGCGGCGGTTTGTCGTTGCTTTCCAGTTCCGCGCGGAACTCCTGCTCGGCGATCTGTCTCTTGCCGGCCGCGTCGAGCAGTCTCGCAATCTCATCACGCAGATCGACCAGCAGCTCGACGTCCAGCGCAGCATAGACCAGCCAGGGCTCCGGCAGCGGGCGGGTCGACCAGTCGGCGGCCGAGTGCTCTTTCGCCAAGTGGATGCCAAGAAGCTCTTCGACGACGGTTCCGAGCCCGACGCGCGGCATGCCGAGCAACCGTGCGGCCAATTCGGTGTCGAAGAGCACGTGCGGGTTCAATCCGACCTCGCGCAAACAGTGCAGGTCCTGGCTGGCGGCGTGCAGAACCCATTCGTCGTCGCCGATGGCCGTTTCGAGTTCGTCGAAACGACCCACAGCAGGTGGATCGAACAGGTATGTGCCTGAACCGCGGCGGAACATCTGAATCAGGTAGGCGCGCTGTGAATACCGATAACCGGACGCGCGTTCAGCATCGACGGCTATCGGGCCCTCGCCAGCGGCGAGCTCGGCGACAGCGCGTTCGTATTCGGCCCGGGTGTCGATCACGTGATGATCAGCCACGCGCGGCCCGTCGCTGCGACAGCAGGCTGACGCCATCCGGCGTCGGCGGGAGCCCGGCGAGCATGCACAGCAACTCGCCCCAACCTTCCACGTGCGCCGAGATGTCGGTCTGCGTGGGACTCCAGGATGCGCGCAGTTCGATCTGCGCACCATCGCCCTGGCTGGCCAGTTCTCCGAATCCGGTCGAGATGATCTTGGTGGCCGTGCCCGATGCAGCCGAATACGCGGCACCTCGCGCGTCAAGCGCATCGACCAGCCACGACCAGGCGACGTCGGCCAGGAAGGGGTCGAGACCGATTTCCGTTTCGAGCGGCGCCTGCGCAAAGCACACGACCCGGAACGGGCCGCCCCACGGTTCTGGTTCCTCAACGTCGTACAACAGGATGAATCGGCCGGTGCCGAGTTCGGAGTCAGCGCCGTGCCGTGCCGGAGTGACGTCCGCGGCCAAAGCTATGGAGTACGGTGCGAGCTGGCCCGGTGCCGGAATCTCGTTGACAACCAGTTCCGGACGAATTTTCGCGCGCTTGATAGAGTCGAGCGCCGCAGCGAACACCGCGGGCAGATGCGGGTCCGAGGGAGTAGTTGACACCTACGCAGACTAGAGTTTCCATGCAGTCGAACCCGAGAGGCACGCCGTCGAGCGCGTAACGGTCGCCGGTCGCGGCCCCTTGCGGGGTTCCAGGCGAGAAAGGAACTGCGGCATGGCGCGACGAGGCCGACCGGTGGCGGGGCCCGGGGTTTCGTCTGGAGCTCTGGTTGCGACCGCCGGCGTGACGATGCTCGGCGGCGGCGTCGCCGCAGCCGTGACAACGCGTGTGGCGCGCGTGGTCGTGACGCCGGTGCGATCCGTGCGCGACGATGTCGAGATCATTTCATTCGCATCGGATCTGAAGGCGATCACGCTGAGCGCGACGCCGGACACAGTTGTCGACGGACACCTCAGCCTGTGGTTCTCACAGGATCGCGGTCATCTCAAACTCGGCCGTATTCTTGATACGGGCGATGGCACGGTGACGCGCAGCATCGACGAGTTGTCGTTCGGCGAGCTGCACCGTGCTCGACGCGGTCGGATCAGCGGTTGGTGGTACCTGCGGCCCGAAGAATTGGGCTATCCGGTGTCAAGCGTCTGCATCGAAGTCGAACGTGGCTGTGCACCGGCCTGGCTGTTCCCGGCCGCGCGCACGACGCGCCGGTGGGCGATCCACGTGCATGGCAGAGGGACGCGACGTCAAGAGACGTTGCGTGCCATCCCGACCTTCCGTGCGCGCGGCTACGTCAACCTGGTGGCTTCCTACCGTAACGACGGCGACGCACCGACCAGCGCAGACGGGCGCTACGGCCTCGGCTCAACGGAATGGCGCGACGTCGACGCAGCAATCGGCTACGCACTCGCCAACGGGGCGAAGGAGATCGTCTTGGTCGGGTGGTCGATGGGCGGTGCGATCGTGCTCCAGACATTGACCCGATCGAAGCAGGCATGGGTCGTGCGCGGAGTCGTCTTGGATTCACCGGTGATCGACTGGGTGGACACCCTCACACACCAAGCCGCTCAAATGCACCTTCCCGGTCCGGTCACCCGTGCCGCTTTGAGGATGATCACAGAGCCGTGGGGGCGATCGCTGACGGGTCTGCAACAACCGATCGACTTGGCCGGCATGGATTTCACAACGCGCTCAGCACTTTTGGCGGTGCCGATTCTGCTCATGCACAGTGACGACGATGACTTCGTGCCATCGACGGCTTCACGTGCGCTTGCGCTGGAGCGAGACGATATCGTCACGTTTGTTCCGTTCACTGCGGCCCAGCACACGAAGCTGTGGAACCACGACCAGGAACGCTGGGAGGGCGCCGTCGACGGATGGCTTCGCCGCCTCGCCCGACGACCAGCTCGAACGCCCTACTAAGCTGCGACCTTGCGGCGGATCTGCTGTTTTGTACGGCTGAGAAGGGCGGTCATGCCCCGAATCCGCAGTGGGGAAACAGCCTCGGTCAATCCGAGGTCCTGCGGGAATGCGTCGGGAACGGCCAGCACCTCATCGACGGTCAGACCGGTGAGGCCCTGCGTGAGAATCGACGCGAACCCACGTGTGGTCGGCGACTCACGGGGTGCCGTCGCAAACAGGTGCACGACGTCGAATTCGTCGACCTCTACGAAGATGAACACGGGGGACTGGCACTCCTCGACGCGCTCGAGCAGGTCGGGATGCTCGCGATAGCGCTCAGGCAACTCAGGGAGTTCGTTCGAGAACTCCAGCAGGAGTTGGAGCCTTTCGCGTAGCTCGAGGGCGTGAAATTCCTCCGTGATCTCGCGCAGGGTATCGGGAAGTTCTGTTGTGTTCATTTCGTCCATTGTCTCACTCACGCACACGGACAGCGTCGGCCGGCGCCCGCTGCGGGTTGCCGGTCGGCGCTGTCAAGCTCAGAGCGCTGGAACTTCGCCGCGCTCGGAGCCCTTGATGATCGGCACCCGCACTGCACTGCCCCACTCGGTCCACGAACCGTCGTAGTTGCGCACCGACTCGAAGCCGAGCAGATGCTTCAGCACGAACCAGGTGTGGCTGGAGCGCTCACCGATGCGGCAGTAAGCGATCACGTCGTCGCCCTCTGCCAGTCCGACCTCACCCTGGTAGATCGCTTCGAGATCTTCTCGCGACTTGAACGTCGAGTCCGCCGCGGCCGCGCGCGCCCATGGCACCGAAGCTGCTGACGGGATATGGCCGGCCCGGAGCGAGCCCTCCTGCGGATAACCGGGAATCTCGGTGCGCTCACCGCTGTACTCCTCGGGGGAACGAACGTCGATCAACGGCTTGCCGAAATGGGCGAGCACGTCATCCTTGAATGCGCGGATCGCAGCGTCGTTGCGCTCGACAACCGGGTATTCGACGGCGGTTCGCGCCGGAGCGTCTGTAGTGATCTCCCGGCCTTCTGCGATCCACTTATCCCGGCCCCCGTCGAGCAGGCGAACATCTTCGTGACCGAACAGGGTGAACACCCACAGTGCATACGCCGCCCACCAGTTGCTCTTGTCGCCATACAGCACCACCGTGGTGTCGCGGGCGATGCCCTTGGCTCCCAGCAACTCGGCGAAACGCTCACTGGTGACATAGTCGCGAAGCACCGGGTCGTTGAGATCGGTGTGCCAGTCCACCTTGACGGCTCCGGGAATGTGTCCCGTCTCGTACAGCAGCACATCCTCGTCCGACTCGACAACCACCAATCCGGCGTCGCCGAGATGTTCCTGCAACCACTCGGTGCTGACCAAGCGTTCGGGGTGGGCGTACGCGGCGAACTTCTCGGACGCGTCTACTTCTACGGCCATCATTACCTCCAGTTGACGCCCGGGCGGGCGTACGAAATCGGGTGCGGGTGCAGGGTTAGGCTTGTTACCTCAGATCCCACAGCGAACTTACTTTCAACGCTACGCTTCGCGCTCGGGGCTTGTAAGACTTCGACACAAAGGACCTTGATGACGTCGGAAACGACCGAACGCACCACGCGACTCGTGGACATCGCACCGACAATTACCGGTGCCGAGATCGCCGCCGACCTGACTCCGCCTCCGCAGTTCGCCCACGCCAGCTTCGAGTCGTACCGTCCTGACAAAGCCTATCCGTCTCAGGCGGAAGCGGTCGAGCGCTTGAAGGCGTTTGCGCAGACGTGGGCCCCACCACGGCCGACCGGATTGTTCGGCTGGGGTAAGAAGAAGCCCGTCGTGACCAAACCGGGCGTGTATCTCGACGGCGGCTTCGGTGTCGGCAAAACCCACCTGCTTGCCGCTCTGTGGCACGAGGCACCCACTCCGAAGTATTACGGAACATTCATCGAATACACCGCGCTGGTTGGCGCCCTCGGGTTCGCGGGCGCGGGCAAGCTTCTGCGCGGATCCCACCTGGTCTGCATCGATGAGTTCGAATTGGACGACCCCGGCGACACGATGATGATGACCCGCTTGCTCGGGCAGTTGGTCTCAGGTGGCACTCGGATTGCGGCCACGTCGAACACTCCGCCCAACGCGTTGGGGGAGGGCCGGTTCGCGGCATCCGATTTTCTTCGCGAGATTCAGTCGCTCTCGGCGAATTTCGAAACGATCAAGATCGACGGACTCGACTACAGACGGCGCGATACCGACGGCGAAGCCGAATCCGTCGAACCCGGCACGCTGAACGCCACGGTCGAGGCACTGCGGATGCGCGGCACTGTCGTCACCTCGGACGACTTCCGCGAACTGATCGCACACTTGGCGACCGTGCACCCGTCGAAATACGTGAAGCTGATCGCCGGCGTCGAGGTGATCGCACTGAGCGACGTGGCACCGTTGCACGATCAGATGGAGGCGTTGCGCTTGGTCGCGTTCATTGACAGGGTTTACGACGCGGAAATTCCCGTTATCGCAAGCGGAGCACCGCTGAGTGAGGTTTTCGATTCCGAGATGCTGCAGGGCGGGTACCGCAAGAAATATTTGCGCGCAGCCTCGCGCATGATCGCGTTGACAACGGGTGAGCTCCCGCCGCACGACTGATCACCGGACGGATCGCACGACTGCGTGCGAAACACGATGTTAACCAGGGGAGCACGCCCGTAACATCGCTGAAACGTGCGCACCCCGCGCCAGAAATCTGCCGGGACGAGACTGACGCTCACCGCACCACCGACCGGATGCACGAATCCGGCCGGTCGCGGAACGCATCTGCACTCACCCCGAGGAGATCATTCGTATGTTGATACACGCCGCAGCCGCCTACGACGCCAAATCCAGTGTCGATTCACTCTGGCTTTTGGTCGCAGCCGCACTTGTTCTCTTGATGACACCCGGTGTCGCATTCTTCTATGGCGGCATGGTCAAAGCAAAGAGCGTCATCAGCATGATGATGATGAGCTTCGGCGCGATGGCACTGGTCGGAGTGCTGTGGGTGCTCTACGGCTACGGTATGTCGTTCGGCAGCCCTCTGATCCCGCACTGGCTCGGCAATCCGCTGTCCAGCCTCGGCCTGCAGTCGCTGGTCGACGGCAAAAACGGGCCGGATTTGAGCGGCTTGGCATTCGCCGGATTCCAGGCCACCTTTGCGATCATCACCGTCGCCCTGATCTCCGGCGCGATCGCAGACAGGGCGAAGTTCGGCTCATGGCTGATCTTCGCCGGGGTCTGGGTGACGCTGGTCTACTTCCCGGTTGCATACTGGGTCTTCAATCTGGCGGATGGCTGGGCTCCAGCACTTCTGCATGTCAATGACTTCGCCGGCGGCACCGCAGTGCACATCAACGCCGGTGCAGCCGGGTTGGCGCTCGCGCTTGTGCTCGGCAAGCGGGTGGGCTTCCAAAAGGGCATGGTAAAGCCTCACAACGTGCCGCTGACGCTCTTGGGTGCGGCACTCCTATGGTTTGGCTGGTTCGGCTTCAATGCGGGCTCAGAGGGCGCTGTAGACGGGATTGCCGCCCTCGCCTGGATCAACACCCTCGCTGCTCCTGCTGCAGCAACCCTGGGCTGGTTGATCGTGGAAAGGATCAAGGACGGCAAACCGACATCGATCGGTGCGGCATCCGGAGCAGTCGCAGGGTTGGTTGCGATCACGCCGGCCTGCAACATCCTTACGCCGTTCTGGGCTATCGTTCTGGGCCTGCTGGTCGGAGCCGTTTGCGCGATCGCGATCGATATGAAGTACAAGCTCGGATTCGACGACTCGCTCGACGTGGTTGGCATCCACCTGGTCGGCGGCATGATCGGAACGCTGTACATCGGCATCTTCGGCATGACCAAGGTGAACGGTGTGTACACGAGCCTGCTCTACGGGGGCAGCCTGCAGCAGTTGGGTGTGCAGGCACTCGCTGCCTTCGGTGTCGGGATCTTCTCATTCGGCATGGCCTGGATCATCGGCACGATCATTCAGAAGACGATCGGCTTCCGCATCAAGAACGAAGATGAAGTCGCCGGCGTCGACACGTTCGTGCACGGCGAAGAAGGCTACGCGCTCGAGAACGCCTGAGCTGCAGCCCTGTCTGCTGCGCCTTGTCTGCTCTCGCATCGAGTTGCCGCAGCTAGCCCACCCTCGGGATTCTCCGGGGATGGGCTAGTCTGCGCTCGTGGCCTCATTCTCCGGATTCCTTGCCAGCATCGGTCGCGCGCTTTTCGGGACGAAACGGTCGAGGGTTGCCGTAGAACGATCAGAGCCAGGGCGCACCGGTGCCGGCGCGACACTCGAGGTCGATCCGCGCTCAGTTGGCCGACTTCGGATGAGTTACTCGCCGCGCAGAAACGGCAGCCCTGACCCGGGCGAGATCGTCTGGACCTGGGTGCCGTACACCGAGCGGGACGGCCGCGGCAAGGATCGGCCGGTGCTGATCGTCGCTGCCGAGGCATCCGGATCGCTCTTGGCTGTGCAGTTGACGAGCAAAGACCACGATGGCGACCAGCGCGACTTCGTGCACCTGGGCACAGGACCGTGGGACGCTCAAGGTCGGCCGAGCTGGGTCAACATCGAGCGGGTGTTCCGGGTTCTGCCGCAGGGCATGCGACGTGAGGCGGCTGCATTGGATTCTGCGCGCTTTCGAACCGTTGCGGACGCGCTTCGCCGACGGTATGGCTGGGGCAGCTAGGCGGTTCGAGACGAGCTGGGTAGGCCACGGCGTGGGCCAGAGTGTGGGCGATACCGGACTTGAACCGATGACCTCTTCCGTGTGAAGGAAGCGCGCTACCAACTGCGCCAATCGCCCAACGTGCGGCCCGTGCACGAGCGTGTGCCGCGAGACTCGATACTAGTCGAGGATGCGCTCCGAGCGCACATCGAGCGAGCTCCCCGGAGCCGGCGCATCCGAGTTTCGAAACATACCCGCGTGAGTTTGAATATCGCAGGGTCTATCGGCTACAGTTTCAAAGCACGCAGAAATGCGGGCATTGCGGATGTGGCGCAGTGGTAGCGCATCACCTTGCCAAGGTGAGGGTCGCGAGTTCGAATCTCGTCATCCGCTCGAGTGTGTATCGGCCTTCGGACTGGTACATGGATGTGGGAACCCACACACGGTGGCGTGGCCGAGAGGCGAGGCAGCGGCCTGCAAAGCCGTATACACGGGTTCGAATCCCGTCGCCACCTCCATCCTCACTCAGACCGGGCGATTGGCGCAGCGGTAGCGCGCTTCCCTGACACGGAAGAGGTCACTGGTTCGATCCCAGTATCGCCCACAAGAAAACCCCTGGTAAACAGGGGTTTTTTCTTGCCCAAAACACCGCGTGCAATATACGTGCAATATCCACATTTGCGGTGCTCTCGAGTTCTGCCGCGTTACGTCAGCTCGGGCGTGTCGCCGGATGAGCAGCAGGCCCATCGCGCCCATCGTCGGCGCACATCACGACACCGTGGCATCTGACATCGAGGCAAGTGCACCTGTCGGAAATCCGACACCTGTCAGAAACCTGACACCTGATCCTGAGCCTGACCATGCTTTGGTCGGCGGCTCAGTCGTGGCTCTCGGGGAATCCAGCCACGAGGCTACCGGGTCGGTTGAGGATGACGCTCCCGACCCGGTAGCCGTCAACCCGATCACAGGCGAAATCCTCGACGGGTCCGTGGTCACCGAGCACACGGTGACGGAGAAGACGCGCACCGTGATCGGACTCGGCGGGAGGACGTACAGCAAGCCGGAACCGTCCGCGTACGCACCATATTGCCGGTGTCGTGAGAATGGTCGTCCTACCACGAGGGGTACTCGCTGGATGAGTACCCTCAGAGCATTTTAGGGGAGCCCCTAAAATGATCGTCCTACCGGCGAGAGGGTCGGTTCAATCCACACCCTTGCGCGTGGATGTCCATGACCGCGGACACCCTCCGAGGGTGTGCGAATCTTGCATTCCCTCGAATTGAGCGAGCATTCTGCTCACCGATTTGCGATTGTATCGCGCAGAGTGCTCATGATGTGTCCCTGACGGCCACATGATGCCGCCCCGCGTGCCGCTCTAAAGGGCTAACGGGTCCCAACTGCCAGTAGCCCGACATCGACGACAACGCCGGCCCAGGCCGACAAAGCATCGGGGCGGGTGTGCAATGAAGTCCCGCCGACGAGCCCGGCCAGTGGATTAACGTTGAGCGGTCTGAGTGGGCCGGCGGCCAGATGCACTAGTTTTTGTTATCGGCACGGATCGCGGCCTCGTGCATTCTCGCCATCAACTTGGGCATTGCTGACGCGATTGTCTGCCCCGACACGCGCGGATGCAGCGGTCGCGTGTGTTTGAACACGTCGAAATGGTTGAAGTCGGGCACTGACTTGTACCAGAGGTGCAGCTTGGACTCATGCGTGAATGCCCCTCGCAGGGATTCGCCCAGTCGATCAGGTACCCACTTATACCGCGAATCTGAAATGAGCTGGTAGTCAATGGCCCGCGAAACTGCCGCTGCAATCCAGTCTGCGAACTGAATGTTCGAGCTCAAGACGCTGTCGATGTGCATCGGAGGCTCAATGATTCGCTTCATCTCATGACGTTCAGTGGCTCGAGAGAGGATGTGCCCGTACATTTTGGGTAATCGCGCGGCACGTTGTTTTTCGTTGATCTGATCAATCATGACTAACAGATTCTCGTCTGCGGCATCCGCATGGGTGCAGAGTCGGTTCAATGTTTCCCGCATAGCAGCCAACTCGCGCTCTTTCGTATTGAGCGATGTTTGCTTCGGGGTACCGATAGGCTTTTCGTCGGCGTAGTAAAAGAGGCTGCCACCAAGACGACGAAGGCCCTTGACTAGACCTTTGAATACTCGCAGCTGGTGGGGCTGTGTTTCCGGGCTGTCTGGGCGAAAGATGTCCGCCCCTTTCCGTTCCCATCTGGCTGGTTCGGGAGCTTTCGCGATGTCGTTCCTAAAGAGCCTGCGCTTCTCAATCGTGAACTCTTGACCGAGCTGGCGCGCATTTTCGGCCGGGATAATGAACCCGGCATATCCGAATGCTGGGCTGGTGTTGAATCGACTATGTGTTCTGGAAATGAACGCGCCTGTCTCTCCGATTTCATCGATATAGGCAAGCAGCATCTAACAATCTTTCTCCTAACGCAGAAACCCACGCGCAAGGCGTGGGCTTCTCGGATTGGAGCGAGTCCCACTATTTCAGGGAGCGCTACCAAGAACGACACTAATTCAGTTGTCGTTGCCGTGTCAACGACTGCTGCCGTTCAGATCGTGGCCCGAGACCCCACATCCGGGGGTCGCGCTACCCGTCGTAGTCAGATATTCGCGGAGCGTTGTCATCGTCGACGAAGAATTCTCTCGGCGCCACGTTCCCCCAAATATTGTCCGCAAGCTTGGAGGCGACAGAGATGATGACGTTTGCTCCGCGCTTTTGAACGGCACGCAAGATTTCATCCTGCACTCGTCGACGGTCGTCGATGGCGTAGTACGTCTCATCCCTGAGAGTGAATTGAAACTTGTCGAGGCTCATGGGTATCAATACTATTGACAGCCCTGACGTGGGCCAATGCTGCACTCCCTCAGCGGAATCTCGTGGAATAGGCCGGCGAGCGCATCGATCGAGCGCTCCTCTGCTCCGCACATAGGGGTTCAAGGAGCAGGGAGCACGAGCGGCCAGAGACGCAGTAAGCCACAGATGTGAAATACTGCTCAAACCTGCGCGACGTGACTGTGCAATCTGCATTCTGGTAGCCGATCACAGCCACACGCTGTACGCCGTTCTAGCGGCCTAACCTGCCGCAACGACCGCTAGCCCGCCAGCGTGGCGAACGTGCGCACACGGTGGCAAGGCGCCAGCTTGTGCGCACGGGAAAGGCCGGCCCGTCGATGTGCGGCGGCAGTCTAGAGTCTTGGCATGAGCTTTGAAATCAACCTTGAAGCATTTGACCACATAGCGAAGCGCATGGAAGACGCAATCAATGGAGCGTGCGAGGTTGTTGCAATTGAGTACCCTGGCGATTCGTACGACGTTGTGCGGGCTGCACTTGTGGCTGAGCTCGGGACGCGGTTCGAGAGAGGCACCGGCGCCGATGAAGTTGCGATCAACGACCTCGCACGAGTGATTGTAGAGCGAGCACGTTCATAGTTCTGTCCCTGCCGCTGCTCACGAATGTAACGCCGCGCTACCGTGCTTGCCCCGATCTGGGGTGAGACTTTGAACGAGCTTTGGCGGTACTGTGAGCGAACCGTGATGGCCCGAGAATCACGGCAAGGAGACTCAACATGAAGGTCCCGACAATCAGGCTCCAACGTCCACGCGGCGTCTGGCTGGCGCTGTACATTGCCGGCGTGGTCGCGATCGTGGCGATTGTGGCAGGAATTCTGCTCTACGCCAACGCGAAGAGTGACAATGACGCGCTGCTCGCGAAGAATGTCACGCTGATCTCACAAAACGACTCGACTCGATCATCGCTGAGCAAGGTCACCTCTGAGCGTGACTCGCTGCAGGCGAAGGCTGATGACGTAGCAAGCCGGGAGCAGGCCGTCACAGCTGCGGAGGCTGCGGTCAAAGCGCGTGAAGATGCAGTGCAGGCCACTGAGACGCACATTCAGGAGACAACACTCAAGGACGGTGCGGTCTACACGGTCGGGACGACGATGCAAGCAGGCACCTATCAAGCCACCTCATCCAGCTCCCGGTGCTACTGGGAAATCACTTCTAGCGGAAGTAACTACGGCGACATCGTCTCGAACGACATCGGCAAGACTGGAACTATCAGCGTGAGTGTTGCGGGCGGTCAAGACTTCCAGTCGCATGACTGTGGAAACTGGATCAAAATCGGCTGACATCAGCCCGAGCGCGGACGCATGCACAGGCTGCTAGAGCCCCGGCGGTCGAAGGATCTCGCACTGTTTCGAGGGGGTCGTGAAACGCGACACCCTGACGTGTCAGAACCTGCTGTACCACATTCGCGCCCTCCGCGCGTTAGCGCCCTCGTTCTCGTTGACGACGATCTGTGCTTCACCGTTCGCCATCTCACGGAGCATCCCGAACAGGCTGCCGTCTATGATGATCGGCCGGTCAGACGCTGCACCGGGGGCAACGACTTGAACGATGGTCTGCATGCTGCTTACCGGCACGTAGGTTGGCCTGATGCTGCCGTTCGCGAACCCGTCGACACCGAGCCGCTTGCCGGTCTCTTCCCAAATCGCCATCGATCGTTGACGTTTGTCACCCGTCGCGTTATTTGACGATGACGGCGCCGTCTTCGGTGACGATGGTTGAGTGTGAAAAGGCCGCGCCGGTGGTTCCCGGCGGGGCATTGATCGTCGTGGTGACGTGGTGGTCGTTACTCATGACGTGAGGGGTTATTCGCTGTCGACGATGGGTGAATATGAGCACGTGGCGTCGGGCAGATTCTAGGGCAGATAAAGGGCCAAAATTCGGCCGACGTTGACAAACCGTTAGTCTGAAGGATCGTGGACGGGTTGATGCAGTCAAATATCTGGGCGGCCGCCGCAACAATCGTGCCAGCCGCGCTTGTGCTGCTTGGAGAGATCCTGAGAAGCCGAGGTACTTCCCGGTCACTCAGGAGGATTCAAACGCTCGTTGAGACCTGGGATCGATTGCCAGAAGGGATGATGGCGAAGGCGAAGCTCGCATCCGCTATTGATTCATCGGCAGACCGACTGCTCAGGAAAGTGCGTAGGCCAATCAACCCTACGAACGTGGCGCTTACGGTCATTTTGGGTGGCGCGCTTGGGTATGGGTGCTATTGGCTCGGGGTCTGGGCCCTCACGACACAATGGTGGCTCGCGTGGACGGTGTTCATCGTTGGCATTCTGCTGACGCTTACCGTGATCGCAGGGGCGACCGGAACGCTACGTGACCCGAAACGGCAGGGTGAAGCGCACGACTAGCGATGGCAGTGGTGCTCGTGTCTGGGCATCCAAAATAGTGGCCTCGAGATAAACCCGCTCCAGGTCGAGCGACCGCTTGCGTGTTCATGGAGTCGGCGCAGCGTCGCTTTGGTCAGAAGTTGGCGGCGTGAGCTTAGAAATTGGTCCAGAGGTCGATCGCGTTGACACCGGTCCCCCCAACAGCGGGAATGCCCGCAGCGGGTTGCAGTGTGTAGAAATCCGGGGCGTCCCGTTTCCGGCCCGCAGCGTAGGTCGCGTCGTTCGACAGGGTGACGGGATAAAGGTCGTCCGCGATTTTTCGGAGGATAACCTCACCCCACTGCGCGCAGTGAAAAATGTGATGTTCCCGACTTCGGTGGGAAGCGGTATATCAGGAGCTTGCTATTCATCTAACATGCCCGCACTGAATCGGCGGTGGCGTCATGACCGGCACCCGCAGAACAGCAGCTTTAGGTTGGCTGATCATATTCGCGGCTCCGCGAAATCGGTCTAAGTCAGCTCTGGCAGTTTAGTCGGCAGGAAAGCAACTACATGGTCGCGCGGTGCGGCGGTCTAATGCGTGATAGCCCGCTTGACCAACCGTCTTGCCGATCTCGACGCGAATGGGCGCCCGCAGCGCTGATGAATCGGTGTAGGCACAGAAAGGAGCCCGCCTACCGAACCATATGGGCTGTGGCGCCGGGTACCGTTCTGTGCGGGGGAGGGGCAGCCGGCTGGACCGCACTAACGTGCATCGGCTGAAACTGCATCTGCATGCTACGAACGACTGCTCGACCAAGTTGGTTCTCGATCATCTTGACAGCGGAACCCATGTTCAACGTGTGCATGTACGCATCATGAACGGAACCCCGCTATGCATGTCACATCGCGACATGCGTTGCTACGCGCCCACCACAGTGGATCATGCCCTCGCGAATGTCCGTCCGGCAGAACCGCGACAATGGCAGCTTCGGCGCGGGGTCGGGGCGTCCGGCATGGGTGGCCTGCCTTGTCTGACAACTGACATTGTCTCGTTTCGCGATCAACTAGTGCGTCTCCGCATCCGGACTGCTCGAACCGCCGGGGCATCTTTGTTTTGCAGCGGATGCCGCCAAGTACCCAAGAAAGGTCCGACCGCGAATCCGTGGTGAGCTCCATCCAAGTGCCATGACATGCCCCGCGAGTCAGGCGAGCACGCCAGCAACACAAACGTCGAAGTAGCAGTCGATACAGGGCAACTTGTTGTGACCAGCCAGCGCACCGTCTTCCTTGGCAGTATTCAGATACCTGAGCGCGTGTTCGCCAGGCTCATCGTGGGCGAGCACGCAATTCAACAGGTCGCAGCCCACACGGCGGTGCCCAAGCCTCATCACGTCTGGTGTGTCCAGCCTCCGCTGGCCCGGCTCAACTCGAGTAGGAGTAGCGGCGCTTGTTGTAGCCGACGGCGCAGATCGCGACGATGACGCCGTAAGCCATCAGCGTGACGGTCGCCGTCTGAAGGATGAGCTGAACGATCGGGATGAATGGCAGCACAGACACCACCAGCCAGGCGATGGCACCGATAATCGCGATGACGTAGCTGAAGGTCTTGCGCGCGTACACAGCGACACCGCCGACGAGCGTGCCGACCGCGAACGCGTTGAACAACGACGGCCCGTTTGCGGAATGTCCGGTCCAAGTGATGATCAGGCTCCACACACCCAGTGCGAGTGTCAGGACGACCACCAGTGTCGCGATCGCGTCGCCCATCCGGCCAGGCAGTTCGCCTGCCAATGCGCGAACGACTGAACTCTGCTCTTCGACTGGACTCTGCTCTTCTGCGGGCTTCTGCGTGTCTGCGTGCTTCAGATCGTCTGTCGATGGGACGGCTGCTGTCTCAATTTGGCTCACGAAACAATCGTAGGCCCAGCACGGCCCACACGGCGAGAGGCCGTGGCCTGCCTCTACTAAAGTTGGAGTGTCCGATTGAACAGGAAGTGGAAACAGGTGTCTGACGGCTTCGAGCTATTCCCAGACCGGTCCGTGGTCGCGATCCGCGTCAACGGCGAGTTGAAAGACCTTGCCACGCAGGTGACGGCCGACGACACGGTGGAGCCGATCACGATCGAGTCCGCGGACGGACTGAGCATCCTTCGCCACTCCGCAGCCCACGTTCTCGCCCAAGCCGTGCAGTCGATCAACCCCGAGGCCAAGCTTGGCATTGGGCCGCCGATCACCGATGGGTTCTATTACGACTTCGATGTCGCAGAGTCGTTCACGCCGGAAGACCTCAAAGCACTGGATAAGGCGATGGAGCGGATCATCCGCCAAGGCCAGCGCTTCGTACGCCGCACCATCACAGAAGACGACGCGCGTGCCGAGCTGGCAGATCAACCGTACAAGCTGGAACTGATCGGGCTGAAGGGCCACCCTTCTGGTGAAGACAACGAATCCGTTGAAGTGGGCGGCGCGGAGCTGACGATCTATGACAACGTCGACCCGAGAACCGGCGAAACGATCTGGAAAGACCTGTGCCGGGGGCCCCACCTGCCGAGCACGCGCCTGATCGGCAATGGATACGCTCTCACTCGCGTGGCCGCCGCATATTGGCGCGGCTCGGAAAAGAATCCGCAGTTGCAGCGCATCTACGGCACGGCCTGGCCGACAAAAGACGAATTGCGCGCATATCAAACCCGCATGGAAGAGGCTGCCAAGCGCGACCATCGCAAACTCGGCGCCGAACTCGACCTGTTCAGTTTTCCGGAGGAACTCGGCTCCGGCCTGTCGGTGTGGCATCCACGGGGCGGCATCGTGCGGCAAGAGATGGAGCAGCACGCACGCCGCCGTCATCTCGAGGCGGGCTACTCGTACGTCTACACCCCGCACATCTCCAAGGCGGACCTGTTCGCGACGTCCGGACACCTGGAAACCTACGCGGAGGGCATCTGGCCGCCTATCCATATGGATGAGGTTCGTGACGAGGACGGCAACATCACAAAAGTGGGCGCGGACTACTATCTCAAGCCCATGAACTGCCCGATGCACATCCTGATCTACAAGGAGCGGGGTCGCAGCTATCGCGACCTGCCGATGCGGCTCGCCGAGAACGGAACCGTCTACCGAAACGAGCTCTCCGGGGCTCTGCACGGACTGACCCGGGTGCGCGGTTTCACGCAAGACGACTCGCACCTCTTCGTCGCACCGGACCAACTCGAGGGCGAGGTCACGAAAGTGCTCGAATTCGTTCTCTCGATGCTGCGCGACTTCGGCCTGACCGAATTCGAACTCGAGCTCTCGCTGCGCGACGACCACAAGGACAAATGGATTGGCTCTGACGAGTTCTGGCAGATGTCGACAGACGCACTGCGTCGCGTCGCCCTCGCAAGCGGGCTCAAACTGACCGAAGTGCCCGGCGAGGCCGCATTCTACGGACCAAAGATCGATCTGAAGACCACTGACGCTATCGGCCGCGTCTGGCAGCTCTCGACGGTGCAGGTCGACCCCAACCTGCCCGAGCGATTCGGCCTCGAATTCACCGATCGAGACGGCAGCAAGCAGCGACCAATCATGATCCACCGTGCCCTGTTCGGTTCCATCGAACGCTTCTTCGCCATCCTTCTCGAGCACTACGCCGGCGCGTTCCCGGTATGGCTCGCTCCGGTTCAGGTGATCGGCGTCCCGGTCGCAGAAGAGTACGCCGACTACCTCGGCGATGTGATCGCACGGCTGAAGTCGCAGGGCGTGCGGGCGCAGCTCGACGATTCTGACGATCGGATGCAGAAGAAGATCCGCAACGCGACGAAGTCGAAGGTGCCGTTCCAGTTGATCGTCGGCGAGGAGGACCGCAGCAACGGTGCGGTCAGCTTCCGATTCCGTGACGGAACCCAGCTCAACGGCATCCCGGCGCAGGAGGCGATCGAGAAAATCGTCGCATCCGTGCAATCGCACGAGCAAGTCGTCACCGCATGGCCCGCTTGACGCTCGACGACTACGAGTCGGGCGATCACCACAGGTCCGGTGACCACGCAGGGTCGGGCGATCAGGCCGACGCGCAACAGGTGATCATAGACGACCCGTCGCACCTGGTCGGAGTACCAGACGAATTCCAGCGGTTGTGGACACCGCACCGGATGGTCTACATCCAGCAGGGGCAGAAACAACCGCACGGCGACGACTGCCCGTTCTGTGTCGCGCCGACGCTGTCCGACGAACAAGCGCTGATCGTGCACCGTGGTCGCACGGGCTACGCGCTGCTGAACCTGTTCCCATATAACAGCGGCCACGTGCTGGTATGCCCGTACCGGCATGTCTCGTCGTACGATGACGCCACACCGGAAGAGGTCGCCGAGATCGCCGAGATCACCCAGACGGCGATGCGCGTGATCCGATCCGTCTCGCGCAACGACGGGTTCAACATCGGGATGAACCAGGGTGCGATCGCCGGAGCCGGAATCGCCTCACACCTGCATCAGCACATCGTGCCGCGGTGGGCATCCGACGCCAATTTCCTGCCGATCATTGCGAAGACGAAGGCGCTGCCGCAATTGCTCGGAGACGTCCGTCAGGCCATCGTCGAGGCGTGGCCGGCCCAGAAGAGCACACCCCAACCCGAGTAGGATTTGATCTATGAGTGAAAGCACAGCCACGTCCCAGGTCGGCTCGAACCGCGTCAAGCGCGGACTTGCCGAGATGCTCAAGGGCGGCGTCATCATGGACGTCGTCACCGCAGAGCAGGCCCGCATCGCAGAGGATGCTGGCGCGGTCGCCGTGATGGCGCTGGAGCGGGTGCCGGCCGACATCCGTTCGCAGGGTGGCGTGGCCCGAATGAGCGACCCCGATCTGATCGAGTCGATCATCGCCGAGGTGTCGATCCCGGTGATGGCGAAGGCGCGCATCGGCCACTTCGTCGAGGCGCAGATTCTGCAGGCGCTCGACGTCGACTACATCGACGAATCGGAGGTGCTCAGTCCAGCCGACTACCTCAACCACATCGACAAGTGGCGCTTCACCGTTCCGTTCGTCTGCGGCGCCACGAACCTCGGCGAGGCCCTTCGTCGTATCAACGAGGGTGCGGCGATGATCCGCTCCAAAGGCGAAGCCGGCACTGGCGACGTGTCTGAGGCGACCAAGCACATCCGCAAGATCACCTCGGAGATCGCGGCGCTCAGCTCACTGCGCACCGATGAGCTGTATGTCGCCGCCAAGGAATTGCAGGCGCCGTATGAACTCGTCGCGGAGATCGCGG